>JAVBMS010000041.1:0-29591 GCA_031552135.1 Mailhella sp. | reverse complement strand
GGGGGCCGCGCTGTTTTGGGCAAGGCTCAAAAAAAAAATCAGCCGCCGCAGTCCGCGGGGTCGCCGTGCAGTTTTTCCAGCGCGTGCGGCAGCGTGGGCAGCACGGCCTCCAGATTTTCACCCGCGGCGCGGGCGCTGCCCGGCAAGGCCAGGATCAGGCAGCGGCCTATCGTTCCGGCCACCAGCCGGGCCAGCGCGGCGCGCGGCGTTTGCGACAGGCTGAACAGCGTCATGGCCTGCTCGAAGCCGGGCAGGCGGCGGTCGAGCACGGGCAGCAGCGCTTCGGGCGTCGTGTCGCGCGGGGCGAGGCCGGTGCCGCCGGTCACGAGGATCAGATCATAGCCCTGCCCCACGGCCAGTTCCAGAGCCAGAGCACGCAAGTCGCCCGGCTCGTCGGGCAGCACGAAGCGCTGCACATGGCGCAGGGGCAAAACGGCGGCCACGGCCTGGGCCAGGCGCGGGCCGCTGGCGTCCTGCCGTTCCCCGGCAAAACCCTTGTCCGACATTGTCACGCAGGCCAGCGCGTAGCCGGACAGGCTCACGTTCCACGGCTCGCCCGCCGCGAACGGCGCGGCATGCACATAGGGCCAGTCTTCCAGCGCCTGGAGCAGCGGGCAGGGAAACGTCAGGCCCGGCAAAAAGCCGCGCCCCGCCACCTGAAAAACGGTCTCGCCGCCGGGAGCGGTGATGCGCGCGCCCACGGGCAGCGGCCGGGGCGCGCCGGCGGCGGTGTGGCACAAAAGGCCGGCGGGCGCGGCCGGGGTGATCGCGCCGGAAAAAGCCAGCGGAATCACCGAACCGGCACGGCAGGGCACGGGATCAAGAGCCAGGGAAAGGGCCGGAGAACCGTCCGCCGCCGGGAACGAAGGAATCATGCCGGGGCCTCCTTGCGGGCTTGAGCGAAAAACAGGGCTGGTGTATGCCTCTTGTAGCGCGCCGGGGCGCTTCCCACAAGTGCCGCCGCACAAGCGCCGCATAAGTGGGCGCGGGAACGGCCGAGCGCGCAGCGAGGCTGTTATGAGCGATCTGGTACGTTTTGGCGTTTCTTTGGAGCGCGATTTGCTGGAAGAATTTGACGAGTTGTGCCGCCGGCGCGGCTACGCCAACCGTTCCGAGGCCCTGCGCCACTGCTTGCGGCGCGAGCTGGCCGAGGAAGACCTGCGCGATCCCCTGGCCCCGGCCGCGGGCGTGCTGGCCGTGATCTACGACCACCACGAAAGCGACCTGCCCCGCCGCCTCACCGCCATGCAGCACGACGCGCACGACGCCGTGCTGGCCACCATGCACGTCCACCTCAGCCACCATTACTGCCTGGAAGTCATGGCGCTGTCCGGCCCTTCCGGCGAGGTGCGCGATCTGGCCGACCGCCTGCGTTCTGCGCGCGGCATTCTGCACGGCGCGCTCTCCCTCGCCGTCGTGCCCCACGACGATTCCCACGGAGCCTCCTGATGTCCCGCCCCTCCTCCGCTCTGCAAGACGTGCAGAGCCGCCCGGCCGACGTGCCGCTGCCCATCGATCATGTGGGCATCAAAGAATTCCGCCTGCCGCTTGTGGTGCGCGACCGCGACAGGGGCCGCCAGCACACCGTGGCCGTGGTGGAAATGGGCGTGGATTTGCCCGCCGCCTTCAAGGGCACGCACATGAGCCGCTTTGTGGAAGCGCTGGAGCACTGGCGCGAAGCCAGCGGCGAAGAGCTGGACTACCCCTCCATGAAGCGCCTGCTGGAAGACGTGCTGGCCCGGCTGGCCGCGCGCAGCGCCCGCGTGACGTTCCGCTTTCCGTACTTCCGGGCCAAGGCCGCCCCGGTTACCGGCAGCGTGGCCCCGGTGGGCTACGACTGCACCTTCACCGGCGAAATGACGGCGGGCGAGGCCAAACCAAGCTTTCTGCTTGAGGTGGACGTGCCCGTCACCACGGTCTGCCCCTGCTCCAAGGCCATCAGCCAGGCCGGAGCCCACGGCCAGCGCGCCGTGATCCGCATGGCCATACGCATGACGCGCTTTTCGTGGATGGAAGAATTCATCGATCTGGCCGAAGCCTCGGCCTCCGCGCCCGTCTATTCGCTGCTCAAGCGCGAGGACGAAAAATCCGTGACCGAGCAGGCGCACGAAAACGCCTATTTTGTCGAGGACGTGGTGCGCAACGTGGCCAGCCGCCTGTCCGGGCATCCGCACATCAGCTGGTTCCGCGTGGAGGTGGAAAGCCTGGAATCCATCCACTGCCACAACGCTTTCGCCAGCATTGAGCGGCAGGCGGATGGCGCAGCGGGTTTCCCGGCCTGAACAACGCGGCTCGCGCCGCCCAGGCACGTTGCGCGTTGCAGGCAAGCATGATAACATGCCCGTTCCACCTTCACTCTTTGCCCACGGGGATGACCTATGAGAAAAGCTCGCCTTCTGACGCTTGCGGCGCTTCTTTGCCTGTTGCCGGCCACGGCCATGGCCGGTACCGTTAAAATCGGCCTGATGTGCGCCCTGACGGGCGGCTGGGCCAGCGAAGGCCAGGACATGCGGCAGATCGTGTCGCTCCTGGCGTCCGAAGTAAACAAGGCGGGCGGCATTAACGGCAACACCATCGAACTGGTGGTGGAAGACGACGGCGGCGACCCGCGCACCGCCGCCCTGGCCGCGCAAAAGCTCGCCTCGGCGGGCGTGGTGGCCGTGGTGGGCACCTACGGCTCGGCCGTGACCGAGGCCACGCAGAACATTCTGGACGAAGCGGGCATTTTGCAGATCGGCACCGGCTCGACCAGCGTGCGCCTGACCGAAAAAGGCCTGCCGCTCTTCTTCCGCACCTGCCCGCGCGACGACGAGCAAGGCAGCGTGGCCGCCAAATTCATCCAGGAACTCGGCTACAAAAACGTGGCGATCCTGCACGACAACTCCTCTTACGCCAAGGGCCTGGCCGACGAAACCAAGGCCCTGCTCGACAAGGCCGGCGTCAAAATCGTGTTTTTCGACGCGCTGACGCCCAAGGAGCGCGACTATTCCGCCATCCTGACCAAGCTGAAGGCCGCCTCGCCGGATCTGATCTTCTTCACCGGCTATTACCCCGAAGCCGGGCTTTTGCTGCGCCAGCGCCAGGAAATGGGCTGGAACGTGCCCATGATGGGCGGCGACGCGGTCAACAACCCCGACCTGGTCAAGATTGCCGGGGCCAACGCGGCCGCGGGCTTCCTCTTCATCAGCCCCCCGGTTCCGGCCGACCTTTCCACCGAACAGGGCAAAGCCTTTCTGGCCGCCTACCAGGCCGAATACAAGGCCCTGCCGCAGTCTGTGTGGGCCGTGCTGGCCGGCGACGCCTTCAACGTGCTGATGGAAGCCCTGCGCCACACCGAGCCCAAGGCCGAAGCCATGGCCGCCTACCTCAAAACCGGCCTCAAGGACTACTCCGGCATCACCGGCACGTTCTCCTTCACGCCCAAGGGCGACCGCATGGGCGAGCTGTACCAGCTCTACCAGGTGACGCCGGAAGGCGCGTTCAAGGCCCGGTAGCATGATGCGGACAACGCGAAACGGCTGGAGGAGCCGCTGAATGGATCAGCTCCTCCAGCAATTGATCAACGGTCTGGCCATCGGCGGCATCTACGCGCTTGTCGCCCTTGGCTACACCATGGTGTACGGCGTGCTGAAGCTCATCAACTTCGCGCACGGCGACCTGTTCACCATCGGGGCCTATCTGGGCATGACGCTCTTTGTCAGCATGGGTCTGGCGGGGCGTCTGCCCGTGTATGTTTCCGTGCCGCTGGTCACGCTCATGGTCATGGGCCTGGTGGCGCTTCTGGGCTGGCTGCTCGAACGCGCGGCCTACCGCCCCCTGCGCAAGGCCAGCCGCCTTTCCGCCGTGGTTTCGGCGCTGGGCGCTTCCATCTTTTTCCAGAACGCGGTCATGCTGATCTGGGGCGCCAAGTACGAGGTTTACCCCGACGCCATGCGGCCCTCGGCCATCCTCACCATCTTTGGCATGGGCGTGCCCGTGATCCGGCTGGTGATCATCGCGGCCTCCATCCTGCTCATGCTGGCGCTGTACTGGTTCATCAACCGCACGCGCACCGGCACGGCCATCCGCGCGGCGGCCATTGACCAGGGCGCGGCCCGGCTCATGGGCATCAACGTGGATCGCATCATCGCCCTGGTCTTCCTGATCGGCCCCGGCCTCGGCGGCGTGGCGGGCGTGATGGTGGGCCTCTCGTACGGGCAGATCGATTTCAGCATGGGCTTTTCTTACGGCCTCAAAGCTTTTACCGCCGCGATCCTCGGCGGCATCGGCAACATTCCCGGCGCCATGCTCGGCGGCCTCCTGCTCGGGCTTATCGAAACGCTGGGCGCGGCCTACCTGACCATAGCCTGGAAGGACGCGCTCTCCTTCCTGGTGCTGATCCTCATCCTCATCATCCGGCCCACGGGCATCCTCGGCGAAAGGGTGGCCGACAAGCTATGAAGGCGTTTTCCGGCAAGGGCGGACTGCCCGTTCTCCTCGGCCTGGCCGCCATCATGGCCGTGCTGCCCTCCGTGCTCGACAGATACTGGATCGACGTTTTCGTCAGCGTGGGCCTCGGCACCCTGCTCTCGCTCTCGCTCAACGTCATTCTGGGCCAGGCGGGCATTTTCCATATGGGCCACGCCGCGTTTTACGCCGTGGGCGCGTATGCCACGGCCATCCTCAACACCCAGTTCCAGATTCCCGTGCTGTGGCTGCTGCCCGTGGCCGGGGCGGCCGCCGCCCTGTTCGCCCTGCTGGTGGCGCGGCCCATCATCCACCTGCGCGGCGACTATCTTTTGATCGTCACCATCGGCATTGTCGAAATCGTGCGCATCGCCCTGATCAACGACGTGGGCGGCCTGACCGGCGGAGCCAACGGCATTTTCGGCATCGCGCGGCCCGACTTTTTTGGCATCACCATCAAAAAGGGCGTGCAGTTCTATTACCTGATCTGGGGCGCGGTGGGGCTGACCGTGCTGCTCTTTTACTGGCTCAACCGCTCGCGCTTCGGCCGCGCGCTCTCCTGCATCAAGGAAGACGACGTGGCCGCCGAGGGTTGCGGCATCAACGTGGCGCGCTACAAGCTGATGGCCTTTGCCCTGGGCGCGTTCTGGGCGGGCATGGCCGGCAACCTCTTTGCCGCCAAAATGACCATTATTTCGCCGGGCTCCTTCACGTTCTGGGATTCGGTGCTGCTGTTCGCCGCCGTCATCCTCGGCGGGGGCAGCCAGGCGGGCGTCATCCTCGGGGCCTTCCTCGTGTTCGGCCTGCCCGAAATCTTCCGCGACTTCGCGGGCGCGCGCATGCTCATCTTCGGCCTGGCGCTGATGGTCATGATGATCATCCGGCCCCAGGGCCTGCTGCCGCCCGGCGCGCGGCGCTACGCCGTCCGCCGCCCGGCCCCGGCCCCGATTCGGGAGGACACGCCATGAGTTCCCTCCTGACGCTGGAAAACGTCACCAAAACCTTTGGCGGCCTTGTCGCGGTCAACGACGTCTCCTTCGAACTGGAAGAAGGCGGCATCATGGGCATCATCGGCCCCAACGGCGCGGGCAAGACCACGGTGTTCAACCTGATCACCGGCAACTACACTCCGGACGCGGGCGACATCCGCTTCCGGGGCCATTCGCTGGTCGGCAAAAAACCGCACCAGATCGTCGGCCTGGGCATTGCGCGCACCTTCCAGTCCATACGCCTGTTCCCCACGCTGCCGGTGATCGAAAACGTCCTGGCCGGACGCCACTGCCGGATGACGTCGGGCCTGCTGCCCTCCCTGTTCCGCACGCCCGCCCAGCGCCGCGAAGAACGCGCCGCCGTGGAGCGCGCCATGCAGGAGCTGGAATTTGTGGGCCTGACCGACCACTACGCCGAACGCGCGGGCAGCCTCTCCTACGGCAACCAGCGCCTGCTGGAAATGGCGCGCGCCCTGGCTTCCGACCCGGCGCTCGTCATCCTCGACGAACCCGCCGGAAGCATGAACCAGCCCGAAACCGAGGTGCTTGTCCGCCTGATCCGCGCCATACGCCAGCGCGGCATCAGCGTCATGCTGATCGAGCACGACATGGGCCTGGTCATGAAGGTGTGCGAAAACCTGGTGGTGCTGGAATACGGAGCCAAAATAGCCGACGGCCCGCCCGACGCCGTGCGGAACAATCCGCTGGTGATCGAGGCCTATCTGGGACAAGATGATTAGGCCCCGGAGCATTCGCACAAGGAGTGTTCGCACACAAAGGGAAAGCTGATCAGCTCTAAGGATCGCCATGTTTCTTGAAGTCGACAAATTGCGCGCCGGCTACGGCCCGGCCCAGGTGCTGCACGATGTGAGCCTCACCGTGGACGAAGGCGAAATCGTCAGCATCCTCGGCGCGAACGGCGCGGGCAAGACCACAACGCTGCTCTCGATCAGCGGCCTGGCCACGATGATGGGCGGCAGCATCCGCCTGCGCGGCGAAAACATCCACACCCTGCCCAGCCACGAAATCGTGGCGCGCGGGCTCAGCCAGTCGCCGGAAGGCCGCCGCATCTTCGGCACGCTGTCCGTGCTGGAAAACCTGCGCCTGGGCGCCTTTACCGTGCGCGACGCCGCGCGCATCGAACGCACGCGCGAGTGGATTTTTGAACTCTTTCCCCGCCTGTACGAGCGGCGCGACCAGCTTGCGGGCACGCTTTCGGGCGGCGAACAGCAAATGCTGGCCATAGCCCGGGCGCTGATGGCCCAGCCCCGCCTGCTCCTGCTGGACGAACCCTCCCTCGGCCTCGCGCCCCTGCTGGTCAAGGCGATTTTTGAGACCGTGCGCAAAGTCAACGAAAGCGGCGTCACCATCCTGATTGTGGAACAGAACGCCCGCGCCGCCCTCAAGCTGGCCACGCGCGGCTATGTGCTGGAAATGGGCCGCATCGTGATGGAAGACACCGCCGCCAACCTGCTGGCCAATCCCAGCGTCCAGCAGGCCTACCTCGGAGCCTGACATGACCCGCCCCGGAGAAACGGAATTTCTCCTGTTCGACGGCGACACCCGCCTCGCCGGCCTGCGCCCCCTGGACAGAAACGCAGCCGAGCCCGACGTCGCGGCCATCCTTTCCGCATTCACCCCCGCCGGCGAAGAAACCGGCCCGGCGCTCCGCGTTTCGCGCTTTGCCACGCTGCGCCGCGAAAACGACGTGCCCGTGCTCTCCCTGCCCATGTCCGCCTACGAGCTGGCCCTGTACGCGCCCCAGACCTCCCGGCTCGGAGCCCACATCCTGGCGCACGACGCAGGGCCCATCATGGTTCCCCCCGCCCTGCTCGTCCCGCAAACGGCTTCCCCCCTCGCTCCGCCCGCCTTCGCCCCGGCCGCCGTGCTCCTGGCCTGGCTGCTGGCCATGGGCGTGCTCAAAGTTTCCCGCGCGCCGGCCGTGCCCTTTTGGGAGTGGCACGACCTGCTCTTCCACGCCGCGTCCCGCCCGGATCGCCGGGGCGGCAAACCGCGCCCCTACCGCTGGCGCGGCACGCTCGAACCCCTGCCCGTGTTCAAGCCGCCCATGGGCCCGCTGACGCCGCTGCCCGACACGCCCTCCCCCGGCCTCTCCTGCGCGGAAGCCCTGGCCAGACGCCGCTCGGGCCGCCATTTTTCGCCCATGCCCCTCTCGCTGGCCGAGCTTTCCGTCTTCTTCCGCATGTCGTGCGCGGCGCGCGACTGGCGGGACGACGCGCTGGGCGGCATCAGCTTCCGGCCCTCGCCCTCCGCCGGGGCGCTGCACGGCCTCGAAAACTACCTGGTGCTGCGCGCCTGCGACGGCCTCGTCCCCGGCCTCTACCACTACGATCCCCAGCACCACGGCCTCGAAGCCCTGACCGGCGTTCCGCCCGAAATCCCCGGCCGCATCCTCGAACAGACCCGCAGCCTCTGCGCCGCCAACATGACGCCCGCCGCCGCCATCGTCACCACGGCGCGCTTTGCCCGCTACCAGTGGAAATACGCGCAGGTGGCCTACTCGCTCATGCTCAAGGATCTCGGCTGCCAGCACCAGACCATGAGCCTGGCCGCCGAAGCCCTGGGCCTCGCCTCCGTCATCCTCGGCGATACGCCGGGCGAACCCTTCCACAACGCCCTGGGCCTCGACCCCCTGGCCGAAGGCGTGGTCGGCTCGCTGGCGTTGGCCCACCGCGCTTGAACCGGGAGAGCGGGGCTCCGCCCCGCGCCCCGCTTAGGCCGCGCCTATCAGGGACATAAAAACAGAGCGCCGCTAAAGTTCTTCACGCCTGATAGGCGCGGCCTTGACCCCTTTTATGCGCGCCGCAGACAAAGAGCCGGAAAGCGCAAGGCTCTCCGGCTCCGGAAACACTCAAACAAAACGGCAGGCGGCTTACAAGACCACAAGGGGCTTGATCAGGTCGGGCGTCTTGTGGTGCATGAGGTTGAAGGCTTCTTCAATCGAATCCAGGCCCTGGAAGCGATGGGTGATCAGGCGGCTGGGGTCGAAACGCTTGACGGCGACCATCTTCAAAAAGCGCTCTATCATGCGGCGTCCGCTGAAGCACACGGTGCCCACGAACTTGCGGTCGCTGATGCCGAAGCCGGCGGCCAGCAGGCCGATGTGGATGCCGGCCATGTCGGTGAACATATCAAGGTTGGCGATGGTGGCGCCGCATTTGCTCATTTTGTAGGACTGCTCCACCACCTTGGGGCCGCCGCCCGCGATGACCACGCGGTCCACGCCCCGCTTGCCGGTCAGCTCCAGCACCTGATCCTCAATGGGGCCGTCCTTGTAGCTCAGCACCTTGGTGGCGCCGTATTCGTAGGCCAGATCCACGCAGTTTTTGCGCGTGCCCACGGCGTAGATGTTGGCCGCGCCGCGCAGCCTGGCCGCCACAACGGCCATCAGGCCCACCGGGCCGATGCCCACCACGCAGACGTCATCGCCAAACTGCACGTCGGCCACGTCCACACCACGGAAGCCGGTGGCCACCATGTCCGTGCACATGACGGCGCTGTCCAGCGGCACGTCCTTGGGCACCAGGGCCAGGTTCATGTCCGCGAAGGGAACGCCCACAAATTCGGCCATGGCGCCGTCGATGCGGTTGGACATCTGGATGTTCGAGCCCATATGCCCGGCATGGGCCACCGGCATGTCCTGCACGTCCGGGTGCAGCCAGTTCGGCGTGCCGGCGGGCACGGCCACCACGTCGCCGGGCTTGAAGTCCTTGACCATGCCGCCCACTTCCACCACGCGGCCCACAACCTCGTGCCCGAGGATGCGGTTATACAAATACGGCCGCGTGCCCACTTCAAACGCGGAATGCACGTCGGAACTGCACGGGCTGATGGCAAGAGGCTCGATAACCGCGCCCAGCACATCCGCCACGGGCTTGTCCTTGGTCAGCCAGCCCACGCTTTTGCCGGGCTCGATAATGCCGAATCCTTTCATGATCAACCTCCATATTTATAACAAAGGATATGCCGGATTCCACGCGACAGGACGTGGAAAGGCCTAATGTAAATGTATGTATACAACAACGCATCCCGATACAATATTGTGAATTTAAAACTTACCCCGCCGCGCGGCCCCGATGGGCCGTGCCGAGGCCGTTGCGCGGCCATGCTGCGGGGCTCCGCCCCGCGCCCCGCTTAGGCCGCGCCTATCAGGGACAAAAAAACAGAGGGCCACTAGAGTTCCTCGCGCCTGATAGGCGCGGCCTTGACCCCTTTCAGGCGTTGGACTCCCAAGCCAACAGATAATCAAGCGCCGCTCTTTTTTCGCGTGCGAAAAAAGAGCGGCGCTTGTGATGCGGGTTCCAACCCCGCACCTATGTGGCGTAACATGCCGCTTGAAAGCAACCGACGTCCGTCGCCATATAGGTGCGGGGTGGCGGAGGGGTTTGGGGAGACACCGACCCTACGGGCGGCCCGCAGGGCCGTGCCCGTAGGCGAGGGCAGCGAGCCGTACGGGCAGCGAGAGCAGAGCGCGCCTCCCCCATTCTTTTTCTTACATGGCGGCCTGGGCGCCTTCGGGCGTGCGCAGCACTTCGGCCAGCAGCTCGACGATGTTGGGGTCGTAGATAGCGCCGCTGGCGCGGAGTTGCTCCACGGCCTCGTCAAAGGTCATGCCCTTGCGGTAGGAGCGCGGGCTGACCATGGCGCAGAAGGCGTTGGCCACGGCCAGGACGCGGGCGTGGACGTTGATGGCTTCGCCCTTGAGGCGCAGGGGGTAGCCGGAGCCGTCCATGCGTTCGTACATGGCGTAGACGGCCTGGGGCACGGGCAGGTCGAAGTCGATGTCCTTGAGCACGCGGTAGGCGTGTTCGGGCACTTTGGCGATTTCGGCCTGTTCTTCCTCGGTCAGCTTGCCGCTTTTGCCCAGCAGTTCGCGCGGGACAAAGAGCTTGCCCACCTGGGAGAGGCTGGCGGCCATGGCAATGGTGTTGCGGTCGGCTTCGGAAAGGCCCATGCGTTCGGCCAGGAGGCCGCCGAGGCTGGCCATTTTTTGCGAATGGCCGGAGAGGTAGGGGTCCACGCCTTCCACGGCGCGCACAAAGGCGTCCATGGTGTGGATTTGCTGGAGGCGGCGCTTTTCGCTGTTGCGGCGGAACTCGGTGATGTCCTGCATGATGGCCACCGCGCCGCGGGCTTTGGCGTCGGCCGGGTCTTCAAAGGGGAAGAGGTTGACGCGGTACAGGTGGTCGCCGTTGGGCTGTTGCAGGGTGACCTCAAAGGTGATGTCGTCTTCCTGCCCGGACACGGCGCGGATATTGTCGAGCAGGACGCCGGCGACCGTGCCGTCGAACAGGGCGGAGAGCGTGTTGCCGGGCAGGGTATCCTCGTCGGTGTGGGCGATGTTGGCGAAGGCCCGGTTGCCGAGCTGGATGGCGCCGGAGGTGTCGGCCATGAAGAGGCCCACGTCGAGCGAGAGGTTGACGCTGTCGAGCAGGCGTTTCTGGCGGGCGATCACGGTATAGAGATTTTCAAAGCGCTCGGCGATGGCGCGTTGCTGCCGGCCGACCAGAATCCACCACAGCAGGGCGATGCCCAGCACCGCGCCGATGGAAACCAGCGCGCCGATGCCGTAAATCATGAGCGCGAGGCTGTTCAGATCGCTGTTGACGGACGCGGCGGGCACTTCCAGCACCACCAGCCAGTCCATGCCCTTGACCTGGACGCCGCAGGAATACACGTCGCCCTCGCCGCCCAGGCCGGGCCGCAGGCCAAAGGGCAGTGTGGCGGAGCCGCCGTCGTCCTTCATGCCGGCGACGAGGCCGGACGCCACGGCCACCGGGGCCGGGGCCTGGACGAGGATTTCTTCCCAGTGGTCGCCGTTTTTCTGGAGCAGGTGGGGCTTGACGTCCTGGCGGCGCAGGTCGCGCGCCAGAAACTGGGCGATGTGGCCGGTCACGGGCGTGGTGATCAACAGGGCCGCCACCGGGGTTTCGCCGTTGTCCTGCGCCATGGCGCTGTTCATGGGATCGGCGGCGTCGATGACCAGGCCGGAGGCGGAGGGCCGCACCGGCGCGAAGATCATGGCGCCTTCGCGGGCGGCGCGCTTGACGGCGTCAAGCTGTTCGGGCGTGACGGGCGTAGGCCGGGAAAGCGCGGAAAGCAGCGTTTTGCCCGTAAGGCTGACGATGCGCGCGTCCTGCAGGCCGGAATAATTCATGAAGTCCAGCAGCAGATTGCGGATGGCGGGCACTTCTTCCGCCAGATGGGCCAGGTTGTCCGGCAGCGTCACGCCGCTTTCCGCGTCGTTGATCAGCGCGGTGGTCTGCTCGTCCATCTGGGCAAGCTCGGACGCGAACAGCCGGTACAGATCCGATCCGCTGACCCGGCGGGCCTGTTCTTCCAGGGCGGCCGCCCACAGGGACATGGCCTTGGCCGTGCCGGTCACCCAGGAATCCAGGCTTTCGCGGTAGGTTTCCAGAACGGCGCGCTCCTTGGATTCGTACTGCAGCGAGCAGACGAGCCAGGTGGCGGCAAAGACGCACAACGCCAGAACAAGCCCGGCGAGCATGGCGTATTTTTTCTGAATGCCCGTATACCAAGGTTGAGGGATGTGATTTTCCATGAATTTCTCCATCGTATGCCTGGCGGGAATGGGGGCCTACCTCGGCCGCACATGCGCCCAGCGGAATTCCTCGTTGACGGAAAATTGCGGCACATAGTTGGTGCGCCGCGTGTGCGAAAGCACGCTATTGGTCAAATTGTCCAATATATAGGCATCGCCGTCAATATACACGGCGAGGACAGCATGGGCTATGTTGCGGATCGTTTCCATAACAACCACGATGCGCAGTTGTTCCTTGGGAAAACCCAGCGCCCGCAACGTGTAATATTTGGCAATGCTGTAGTCTTCGCAATCGCCGGAATTCTTGCGGAATTCAAAGGGCGCAGCCCAGTAATCGGGCTTGCCGTACACTTCCTTGTCCAGGCGGTACGGCCACTTGTTCCAGAACAGATTGACCTCCTTGATCTGCTCCATGGGCGAAAGTTTGGAGACACGACCCTTGAAGTCCTCCCAGGACGTAGAGTTGTTCAGCTTGCTGCCGGCCGTGAAGATGGGGTTCTTTTCGTTGCGTTGCATGGCGCCCAGCCATGCGGGCAGGCCCTTGAGCGGGCCGCGGAATTCCACGGAGCCGAAAAGCCGGACGGCCTCGGCCGCCGAGGCGGGCAGCGCGAAGGAACAAAGCGCAAGGCACACCAGGACGCAGGCCGCCGCGCGCGCGCAAAGCCCCCGCCAGCGGCCAGGGCGGCCGCCGTGGGGACAGGACGTTTGACGCGATTGCCTGGCGTGCGCTGCGGCCAAGCCCAACCTCCACTGCAACAGGAACGGCGCGGTATTATGCCGCGTGTTGAAAAGGAATGCAACGCCGCTTTGCGTCAGAAAAAAATGCGAACATTACGCCGCGAAAAGAGCCGCCAGCACGCCGACCAGAATCGCCGCCGCGATCACCGCATTGAGCGTGAAGAAGGCCGTATTGACGCGCGCCAGATCGCCGGGCCTGACCAGGCGGTGTTCCCAGACCAGCAACGCGGCCACAACAAGCCAGGTAAGCGCGCCTATGCCGCCCAGCCCCGACACCCAGAAGGCCATCAGCAAAAAGAGCGCGAACACCGCGTGGCACAGGGCGGCCAGTTGCAGGGTCAGCGGCACGCCAAAGCGCACGGGCGCGGAGTGCAGCTTGATCGCCCGGTCGAAGTCCGCGTCCTGGCAGGAATAGATCATGTCGAATCCCGCCGTCCAGAACAGCAGCGCGCAGGAAAACAGCGCGGCCTGCGGCGTGATGACCGGCTCCACGCTGAGCCAGCCCGCCACCGGGGCGAAGGCGTGGCACAGGCCCAGCACAAAATGCGTGGCCCAGGTGTAGCGCTTGGCAAAGGAATAGGCCGTCACCACCAGCACGGGGATGGGCGAGAGGATCAGCACCAGGCGGTTCATGCAGAGGCAGGCCAGGAAATAGGCCAGCACCGAGGCAAAGGCGAACACGCGCGCGGCGTTGACGGAGATTTCGCCCGTGACCAGCGCCCGCCGCGAGGTGCGCGGGTTGAGGCGGTCGAATTCAAGGTCGGCCAGGCGGTTGAGCGTCATGGCGTAGGAGCGGATGCCCACCATGGCCACGCCGAGCCACAACAGCGACCACAGCGGCGGCAGGCCGCGCACGGCCAGAAACGCGCCCAGATAGGCATAGGGCAGCGCGAACAGCGAGTGCTCGAACTTGATCATGCGCGCCCAAACCCGGATTGCGCGCCAGGCGTCGCCGCGCCCGGCAAACGGAATGTTGGCCCGGAGATTGTCCAGTTTCATGCTTTGCCTCCTGCAAGGAGCGCATTGTAACGCACGAAGGCGGAGGGTCAAGGCGGCGTTTGCGGAGCGGTTTTTGCGGTTGGCACAGTCTTCGCATAACGGGGTGTGACCACAAAACCCGGGGCCGCTTCCCCGGAAATGGACGGATCATTATGCAAGCAAGCAACCGACATAGCTCAGTTTTACTCCAGGGCCACCTTGTCAGCAACCTGACGCGCCGCGCGTGTTCGCCGCTGGCGGCCGCCCTGCTGGCGGCGGCGCTTCTGTTCGCTCTGCCGGGCGAGGCCGGGGCCGTGCGCATCAAGGACATCGCCACGTTTTCCGGCGTGCGCAACAACCAGCTTGTGGGTTACGGGCTGGTGATCGGCCTGGAAGGCACCGGCGATTCCAAGGACGCCTTCACCGCCGACACGCTCTCCAACATGCTGGAGCACATGGGCGTGGCCATGGATCCCGCGGGCATGAAGGCGCGCAACGTGGCTTCGGTGATGATCACCGCCAACCTGCCCGTTTCGGCCAAGGCCGGCACCAGCATCGACGTGACGGTTTCGAGCATCGGCAGCGCCACCAGCCTGCAGGGCGGCGTGCTGTTGCAAACGCCGCTCAAGGGCATTGACGGCAAGGTGTACGCGCTGGCGCAGGGCCCTGTGGTTCTCGGCGGCTACGTCGTGCAGGGCGCGGCCGCGCGCACGCAGAAAAACGCCACCAACGTGGGCACCATCCCCAGCGGGGCCATTGTGGAGCGCGAAGTGCCCTTTGAGTTCAACAACCAGCAGGAACTGACCCTGCACATGGAAATTTCGGACTTCTCCACCACGCAGCAGGTGGTGGAACGCCTCAACCAGAGCCTGGGCGGCGACTTCGCCTCCGCGCCCGACATCCGCACCGTGCGCATCAACGTGCCCAAGAGCTTTCAGGGCAATCTGGTGCCGCTGCTGGCCTCGGTGGAAAACCTGGAAATCACGCCCGAATCGCGCGCCCGCGTTGTGGTGGACGGCCGCACCGGCACCATCGTGATCGGCCGCGACGTGCGCATCGCCCGCGTGGGCGTGGCGCACGGCAACCTGCAGGTGACCGTGCAGGAAAGCACCCAGGTTTCGCAGCCCGGCCCGTTCAGCCAGGGCCAGACCGTGGCCTCGCCCTCCACCGACATCACCACGCGCGAGGAAAACCGCAACCTCAACATCGTGGAAGGCGCGACGCTACAGGAACTGGTGGACGGACTCAACGCCATCGGCGCATCGCCGCGCGATCTTATCTCCATCCTCAAGACGCTCAAGGCGTCGGGCTCGCTCTACGCGGATCTGGAGGTACTTTAAATGTCCATCGCCCTCGATCCTTCCCTGGCCGCCAACGCGGCCGCCACTCAGGACATCGCGGCCAAGCGCCGCGAGGTGGAAAGCCTCTCGCATTCCATGGATCCGGAAGAGCGCAGGGCCAAGCTCCAGAGCGCCTGCGAAGGCTTCGAGGCCATGTTCATCCAGAAAATGTGGGAGCAGATGCGCGCCACCCTGCCCAAGGAAGGGCTGATGCACAGCAAGGAGGAGCAGTTCTGGCAGTCGATGTACGACGAGGAGCTGGGCAAGAGCATGGCTTCGGCCGGCGGCATCGGCCTGACCGACATGATGATGGAGCAGCTTGACCGCACCAACGGCCAGATCAGCGACACCGCGCGCTCCACCGCGCTCCGTCGCCAGGGCCTGGAAATCAAGCCCGCGCCGCTCATGCCGCTCAAGAGCGAAGCTCCCGTTGCCGAAGCGGCGGCTCCGGCAATGCCGGCTCCGGCACAGGCCGCCGCGCCCGCGCAAGCCGTACAGGCCGCCGACATCACGCCCGCCCACGCCATGTACGACGGCGAGGCCATGTACGATGGCGAGGCCGCGCAACCCGACGGCGACGCGCCGGAAGCCGCGCTCGCGCCCGCCGCCGGCCCCGTTGCGGCCGAAGACGCCACGCCCGATGCCGTGCGTCAAACCCTTGACGAACTGCTGGCCGCGCAGGCAAGCGCGCAACCCGTTCAGGTGGCCGAAGCCCCGGCCGCCGTGCCCGTGCAGCCCATGCCCGAAGACGTGCGCCTGCAATTCCAGCGCATGACCGGCCAGGCTCCGCCCCGCTCCCCGCAGGCGCTGGGCAGGCCCCGCGCGGCGCAGGCGGCGCAGGCTGAGGAAGTTGCGCAAGCTGCGGAAGTTGCGGACGGGAACGCCCAAAGCGCGCCCACCATCATCCGCACGACGTACCAGACCAATCTGCCCGAATCCGAACGCAAGGCCGCCCCGCTGCGCAACGGCCGCCGCGCCGCCGCGCCCGTCCAGACAACGGCTCCGGCGCAAGCCGCAGTGGCCGAAGCGGATCAGGCGGAAACGGCCCCTGCCCAGGCGGGCTCGCTGCCCGCGCCGGGTTCGGCTGTGGAGTCGGCCGGTGAACCGCTCGCCGCCCCGGCCGTGCTGCGCGCGGCTGCCCAGGAAAGCCCGGCGCAAAGCGTCGGCCCGCGGGCGTCCGCCCCCCACGGCGATATTCTGGCGGGCATCGCCCCCCGTTTCATCCCGGCCCGGCAACGCCCGGCGCACAACGCGCGCCCGGCCATGCCCACCGGCGAACTGCTGGCCCAGGCCGTTCTGCCCGCCGGTGTTTCCGCCAACGCGCCCGGCAGCCTTGGCGCTCCCGCGCCGCAGGCCGGAGGCCCGGCCCTGAGCGCCCCGCAGGCCGTCACCCGGCCCGTGGCCCTCGGCAACCCCGGCCCGGCCCCGCGCAGCCTGGACGCGCCCGTGAACGGCGAAATCAGCTCGGCCTTCGGCTGGCGGCTTGACCCGCTGACCGGCCAGCGCGCCTGGCACGCGGGCGTGGACATCGCGGCCCGGCCCGGCGAAGGCGTGCGCGCCGCCCTGGACGGCGTGGTGACCTTTGCGGGCAACGACCCCGAACTCGGCCAGCTGGTGGTGGTGGACCACGGCGACGGCCTGAGCACCTGGTATGGTCACAACAAGGAACTGGCCGTGCAGGCCGGCGACAAAATCAATTCAGGCACAAATATTGCATTTGCAGGCTCGAGCGGTCGCGCCGCCGGCACTCATGTTCATTTTGAAGTGCGGCGCGGCGAACTGGCGCTGAACCCCGAACCCTTACTGCGCCAGGCTCCGGCGGTTTTGGCCGAAGCGCGCTGACCAACACGTTGCAAGCAAGGACATTGTATGGATACCGTCATCCACGGCAATCTTGACCGGCAGGACAAAGCGCTGACGCTGCTGAACGAGCTGCTGCATGAAGAATTTTCCCTGCTCATGACGCGCGACACCGAAGCCGTCATGACGCTGGAGTTTTCCATCCACGAGCTGCTGCGCCAGATCGCGCAGGAAAAAGAGGCCGTCATCCGCCGTCTGGGCGGCGGCCGCGTGCTGGATTACGCCCTGATGCTGCCCGAAGAGGAAGGCGACATTCTGCGCGCGCTCTGGGAGCGGATCGACGCGGGCGAGCAGACCTGCGCCCGCCAGGCCACGCAGAACACCCAGCTTTCGCTGGGCCTGATGGATCAGAGCAAGGATCTGCTCGAATATTTGCACAGCCGCATCCTGCCGCCGCAGGAAACCACCTACGGGCGCAAGGGCCGCTACCAGCAGGCCCACCCCGCCCCCTCCCTGTTTTCCAGCAGGCTGTAACCGCGCGCGGCCGCGAACGGAGCGTCGAACATGGGCGTCAACAATCTTCTGAATATCGGCAACAGCGCGTTGTTTGCCAACCAGGTCGCGCTGAACGTGACCGGCAACAACGTCGCCAACGTGGATACCGACGGCTATTGCCGCCAGTCCGTCCGCTTTGAGGAAGCCCGCCCCATCGATCATATCCGCCCCGGCCAGATCGGCATGGGCGTCTACGCGGCCGAAGTCTACCGCAATTTCAACCGCTTTGTGGAAAACGCCTACCTCGACCGCTTCAGCCAGCAGTCGCGCTGGGCCGAGCAGTCCTCCATCCTGCAAACGGTGGAAAACATCTTCAACGAATCCAACAGCGAGGGCATCAGCAGCCACCTTTCCAGCTTCTTTGCGGCCTGGAACAAGCTGGAGGGCACGCCCGAAAGCCAGGCCACGCGCGAGGCGCTGCTGGCCGAGTCGGAAAACCTGGCCGCCCTGCTGCGCAATTCCCATCAAAGCCTGGTCAACACCCAGCGCGAGATGGACACCTACATCCAGCAGTCCGTGGACGAGGTGAACAAGCTGCTGGAGGACATCCTCCAGATCAACAAGCAGATCGCCGTCACCGACGTGCCCAAGGTCAACAACGCCAACAGCCTGTACGACGAACGCGACAAGCTGGTGCGCCGCCTTACCGAACTGGTGGACGTGCGCGTGGACGACAAGGGCCGCACCGACTTCCAGATTTTCACCAAGTCCGGCCAGCCGCTGCTTTCGGAAATGACGGCCTTCAAGCTCCAGTTCCGCGAGCCCCCGGTGGAAAAGGAAACCAAGGGCTTCTACGGCACGCTGAACTACAACGGCAGCGACGCGAACGAATACACCCTGGAATTTGTGGACGGCGGCAATTTCCGCGTGTCGCTCGACGGCGGCCGCAGCTGGCTGCGCGACGACAACGGCCAGATCACCACCTTTGCCGCGCCGCCCGCCGGGCAGACGCTTCAGGTCAAGAATCTCGAAATTTCCTTCGACTACCAGGCCGGCGACAAGTTCACCTCGGGCGACCGCTTCCTCATCGTGCCCAAGAAGGCCCTGCTCTGGGACACGCCCACGCGCGAGCCGATCAACATCACCCCGCAGACGTTCAGCGACGGCGAAGAAAACCCCATGCGCCTGACCGGCGGCAAGATCGCCTCGTATTTCAACGTGCGCGACTACCACGTGGGCCGTTACATCGACAAGCTGGACGCCATGTCCAAGAGCCTGATCTGGGAAGTCAACGCCCTGCACTCGCAAGGCACCGGCCTGCTGCCCCTGACCAACATGCAGGGCACCTACACGGTGGGCCGCCCGGATCTGCCCATCGGCAGCCTGAACAGCCAGACCCCGTACTCGCAGAACCTTGAGGCCGGCAACCTCAACATCTATTTTTACGACGCCGCCAACGGCGCCAGCATCGCGCCGGCCAGCCCCATGAAAGCCTGGGCGCTCGACTTCGCCAACCCGCCCGCGCTGGACGGCACGGTCACCAACTTCGACCCCAAGACGCACTCGCTGCACGACGTGGTGGACGCCATCAACCGCAGCTTCCCCGACCCGGCCAACCCCGGGCGCAACCTGCTCACCGCCAGCCTGGACGGCAACAAGATATCCATCCAGTCGGCGGACGGCGTCAACTTCCGCATGGGCACGGACACCACGGGCCTTTTGGCCGCGCTGGGCCTCAACACGTTTTTCCAGGGCAGCGGCGCGGGCGACATCAGCCTCAACCCCGTGCTCAAGGGCAACGTGTCGCTGGTCAACGCCCAGAGCGTGGACGGCCAGAAGGAAGGCAACGTGGGCGACAACCTCATCGCCGCCCGCATTGCCCAGCTTATGAGCAAGGAAGTCAAAATTTCCACGATGTGGGAACACGAAAACGCGTCGCTGCAAAGCTATTACGGCGGCCTGGTGGGCATCGTGGGCGCGGACACGCGCAACGCCATGTTCAACGAGCAGTACAACACCACGCTGGCCGACGACCTGAGCGCCCGCAGCGACGCCATTACCGGCGTAAACCTGGACGAGGAAATGACCAACCTCATCCGCTTCCAGCACGCCTACACCGCGGCGGCCAAGCTGATCACCACCGCCGACCAGATGATGGAAACCATCCTCGGCCTTAAGCAATAGAGCATTTTCACTATGTATGCTTTCAAAGTTAATCTGCTCTAAAGGGGACACGCCATGCGCATAACCCAACGCTCCATGTACAACAGCATGATTTCCGACATGAACAAGAGCCTGTCGGACTATGTGCAGACCAATATGCAGGCCAGCAGCCAGAAGCGGATCAACCGCCCCTCCGACGACCCCGTGGGCATGACCCGCGTGCTGGCTTACCGCGCGTCCATCGAACAAGGCAAGATGTACGAGGAAAACACCAAGGACGCCGCAAGCTGGCTGGCCAGCACCGACAGCGCGCTCACCCAGGCCCAGGTTATTGTGAGCCAGCTGCGCGAAAAGGCCGAGCAGGCCTCCAACGGCACCCTGACGCAGGAAAACCGCTTCCAGATTGCCGAGGAAGTGCGCCAGCTTTTTTACCAGCTTGTCAACGTCGCCAACACCCAGTACGCGGGGCAGCAGCTTTTTGCCGGGCACCAGTTCGACGAGTCCGCCTTCCAGGTGGGCCTCGGCCTCACCACCTACAATCCCGAACTGCAAAGCGCCACGCGCGTGGACGGCTCGGACATGGCCATTCCCTGGGAAATCCAGGGCGAGCTCAGCCGTACCACCATCATCCGCTTTGACGTGGGCGCGGGCACTACCGTGACGCTCGACGGCACAGCCGACGTCAACTACAGCTATTCCAAGGACGGCGGCCTCACCTGGGTCAACAAGACCCTGGCCGCCGGCAGCGACACGCTGGATGTGGACGGCGCCACCGTCAAAATTCCGATGGCCGGCCCCAACCCCACGGATCTGCAAAACAATTTACAGATCACCGGCTACGACCCCGCGCAGCCCGTGGGCTTCCGCAACGGCACCATGCTCTTTGTGCGCCCCGCGGCCTACTACCAGGGCGACACCAACGATCCCCCGCCGCTGGTCGATTCCTACAGCGCCACGCCCGTGGCCGAGGCCAGCGCGCACGGCATCTTCAAGCGCGACATCCGCATCCGCCTGGACAGCGCGGCCGACCTCAGCGTGGACGGCAAGGTCAACTATTCGTACAGCACGGACAACGGCATCACCTGGACGCAGGCGGCCGACCCGGCCGACACCCGCGCCGGCGCCACCACGCTGCGCCTCAACCTGCCCGACGGCTACCTCGACATCACGCCCCAGGCCGGGCAGGCGATCAGCGCGGGCGACCAGTTTGTGGTGCGCCCCCGCCGCGCCAACATGGGCCTGGAAATCGCGGACGACGACTTCATCCCCGTGACCAACTGCGGCAAGGACATTTTTGGCGGCCTGTACATCGTGGACGGCCAGACCGTGGCCACCCCGGCCGAAGGCGGCCCCAAGAACATTTTCGAGACCATTTCGCGCTTCATCGCCGCGCTGGAAACCGGCACGCAGGAAGGCTGCCAGATAGCGCTGGACGAACTCGGCACGGCCATGGAAGGCCTGCTGACCGAAATCGCCAAGGTGGGCGGCAAAATCAACCGCACCTCCGTCAACCTGACCATTCTGGAATCCAACCGCGACGACAAGGAATCGCGCTTGAGCAAGATCGAGGACGCCGATCTCACCGAGCTGCTTACCAGGCTCACCCAGCAGCAAATGGCCTACCAGACCGTGCTGCAATCCTCGTCCATGATCATGCAGCTCAATCTGACCAAGTTCCTTTAACAGTTTCACGGGCTTGCGCTTTTGGCAAAAATAGGGAAGGCTTCGATTACCATTCAACATCAGATTCCCCTGGGGATCCCATGCTCATACTCACCCGCAAAGCCGGCGAAAGCCTGTATGTAGGGGACGACATACGCATCACCGTCCTTAGTATGCAGGGCAAGCAGGTCAAGCTCGGCATCACGCTTCCCAAAGACATGGTGGTCTACCGGGAAGAAGTGTACCGCCGGGTTATGGAAGAAAACCGCATGGCGCTTGAAACCAACAACGAAGACCTTCTGGTGGCGGCACAGCTATGGCACGGCGTACAGAAATAATCGAAGCGGAAACCCGGCTGGGCAAACGGCAGATCGACCTGGACAAGGTGATCGTCTTCCCTCGCGGCCTCATGGGTTTTGAGGATCAGCACGAATTCACGCTGCTGAAAATCCGGGACGACGCGCCGTTTCTCATCCTGCAAAGCATGCAGGACCCCGGCCTCGGCCTGCTGGTGGGCGACCCCTACACCTTTTTGCCCGAATACTGCATCAAGGTGGGCGACGCCGAGCAAACCCTGCTCAAAGTCACGGACGCCGACGAACTGGCCGTTCTGGTCACGGTGTCCATCCCGCCCGGCCACCCCGAAAATACCTCGCTCAACCTGACTGGCCCCATCCTGATCAACCACGAGGCGCGCATCGGCGTGCAGATCCCGCAGGCCGACGTCAACCCGCCGCGCGTGCTGCTGCGCCTCGCGCCGGGCGCGCCGGGGGAAGAGGACGGGAAGGAAGCGCAGGACGGGACGGGCGAGAAGGAAGACAGCGGGGAAGAAACGCGGCAGTAGCCGGTCGGCCCAAAATCCAAAATCGACACGAAGGATGGCGCTGTACGTTATAAGGCGGCGCCCCCCCCCAAAAAGTCACAGCAAAATCTGTCATGTTTGACGGCGGCTGCGATGTTTTTCGCAGCCGCCGCTTTATTGCGGGCCGGGAAGGCCCCGGTTCCAGGCCTACCTTGGCCAAACACCGCTGAGAAAGGCTACTCCGGGGCAAAGCGTTGCCGCGCCGGATCGGCGCCGTCCTCCGGCGGCGCGCCTTTGCCGTACGTTGTCTTGACTCCCTGCTTGCGCATGAGCGCCCGCAGCGTGCTGGGATTAAGATTAAGGATTTCCGCCGCTCCGCCCTTTCCTTCAACGCGCCCGGCCGCCTGAAGCATGGCGGCCTGGACGTCTTCCTTACCCAGGGTATGCCGGGCGGGCCGCCCACGCGGACGCTGCACGTGCGGCGTTGCCACATCCTGTTCCGCCAGGCGCAGCTCTTGCGCCGATTCCGCGGCGCTTAAAATCAGGGCGCGTTCGATCACATGCCGTAACTGCCGGACATTGCCCGGCCAACTGCGCGCCATCAGATCCACCATGACCTTGCGCGGCAGGCGCGGCGGCGTTTCCAGCTCAAATTCCCTGATGATACGGCTGTAAAAGTGGTCGACCAGGACGGGAATATCCTCCACGCGCTGCGCGAGCGGCGGGACGGCGATGGGGAACACGTTTATCCTGTACCATAAGTCCTCCCGGAATCTGCCCAGACTCACCATGTCAGCAAGATTGCGATTTGTCGCCGCAATGACTCTGACATCCAGCGGAATGGAGTGGGTGCCGCCCACCCTGGTGATCTCGCGGTTTTCCAGCGTGCGCAGCAAGCGGACTTGCGCCGCCAGCGAGAGTTCGCCAATTTCATCAAGGTATATCGTGCCGCCTTGCGCCTGCTCAAAATAGCCCTTTTTAACATCCTGCGCCCCGGTGAAGGCTCCGCGCTCATGGCCGAAAAAAGCCGAATCCACGAGCGAATCAGGAATAGAGCCGCAATTCACCTTCACCATGGCCCGCTGGCCCCGGCAAGAAAGCGCGTGGATCGCGTCGGCGAAAAGCTCCTTTCCTGAACCGGTCGGCCCGGTTATCAGGACGGTCGTGTTCCTCCCGGCCACGGCGCTGGCCAGCTTGACGGGTTTGCGCAAGCCCTTGCACTGGATCAGCAATGCATAAGGATCTTCGTCCAGCTTATGCGATTTATGCGTGCTAATGTGGATATCGCTTTCCTGGATGAACAGTCTGCTGATTATGTAATGTATGGATGTTGAAAAAAAATTGAGTATTCTTATTTTTTCACTTGAATACGACTGTTTTTTATTAGATGCGAATATAAGGCAAAATCTTGCATCAGTGCTATGTTTATCATAAAACATGGCGCAAATGAGCGACATGATATCCGGATGATTTCTCCATAAATTATTCATAATGTGCTGATTTTCTGTAATATCATTTAAAAAGAAAAATTGTATTCCAGCATTACTATTACTATAAATTTCCACTTCTTCATCAATAAATAGTGAAATTTTTTTTATCGAATAGGGATGGTTATTATAGTCATTTTCAGAAATATCAATCAGCACATGATTTTGCATATTATCCTTATCGCCCAAAAAACACAAAATACGCTGACATTCTATATGCTTTCTTATAAATATATAGAATTGATACAAGCTTTCTGATATACCAATACTATCGGCAAGCTGAATAAAAAAATCATTATACATGCTGTAGAGTTCGTTGTCTGGCGAGGGGATATCCATGCAAAGCTCCTGCGGGGGAGGGCCTCAAGGGCGCCGTCATAAATATAAACAGGCAACGAAGTATTTATAACAGGCTTATTCATTTAAAGATACCAACTTCCTGCACCGCAAAAAACAAAGAAACCGCAGAAAAGCACTTGCGATAACATGCTGTATTTATATCTATTAATTTTGGCCGCGCTCTTGCATAGATACACTGTAAGCACCTTAGTTTCGACCATCCCGGTAACAATCAGCAGGAGGGAGCGTTGGCAGGGCGACGGTTGGCGACTCGCGTGCTTCGTCGGCAAACCATACTTTCGGACGGGAGAGAGAAAGACGCATGTCCCCGGTCTGGCGGGCAACGGCTATCGGCAAAACGGTGTTGCTCACGCTATCCGGAATAAGGCGCCTGTATCAGCAAAACCAAAAGCACAAGAGAGAAGCACCATGATAAAAAACGCTATCGTCGTCATGTTTGACACTCTTCAGTATAACTATCTTGGTTGCTACGGCAATGAATGGATACAAACCCCCAATATGGATCGACTTGCGCGCGAAGGCGTCTTGTTTGAAAGATGTTATTCCGAAGGGCTGCCGACGATCCCTTGCCGCCGCGCCATGCTCACGGGGCGCTTTACGATACACAAGGCGGCCTGGGTGCCTCTGTCCATGGACGATACAACCATCGCGGATCTGTGCTGGGGCCGCCCTATCGACACATTTTTTGTTTTTGACGCCCCTCCCATGCGGCTGCCCAAGTTCGGGTACTCCCGCGGTTTCGACAAGGTATGGTTCATCCACGGGCACGAAACCGATCAGGCCTACTACAGCCAGGATCCTTTGTACCACAAAAATCCCATGGACTACGTCAGCCAGAACTGGCTGGAGAATGCGGACAAGATCCAGGGCGGCCCCGTCATGAAGATCCTGCTGGAGGAAATCGAGGATTTTCTCAAGCAGCGGCAATATTGGCGGAGCGAAGAAGACCGTTATGTCGCCCGGACGATGAAAGCGGCCGTCGACATGCTGGAAAAGGTGGACCGCAACAAGCAGTTCTTTATGTGGGTCGACAGTTTTGATCCGCATGATCCCTGGGATGGCCCTTCCGTTTACCTGGATTTTCCCTGCCCTTACGACCCCACCTATACGGGCAAAGACCTGTTCCTTCCCCTGCAGGGTCTTGTGGAGGGCCTGTTTACCGAAGAAGAGCTTCATCATATCCGCATGCTGTATGCCGAATGCGTGACGGTTTGCGACCGTTGGTTCGGTCACCTCATGGACGCCGTCCGCCGCCTGGGCTTTGAGGACAACACCTTGTTCTGGCTCGTTTCCGACCACGGGCAACCCCTGGGCAATGGCGAACACGGGCATGGCCTCATGCGCAAAAGTCGCCCCTGGCCCTATAACGAACTGGTGCATACCCCGATGTTGCTGCGGGTTCCCGGGGTCAAACCCGGCCAGCGCATCGATGCTTTTGTCCAATCCTGCGACGTAGCGCCCACCGTCTGCGATTGGCTGGGCATAGGCGTGCATCCCTCCATGCAGGGCAAGAGTCTCTTGCCGCTTATCCGCGGCGAAGTGGACAAGGTGCGCGACTTCGCCATTGCCGGCTACTGCGGCTATTCCTGGGCCATTTATACGGAAGAATACAGCTTTATTCACTGGATGAAGCTCAACAAGGGCGAAGGGCGAGAGGCGCAGGGCGAATACTACTGGGGCATGTTCGGCGAGGAAGTGGCGAAAATATCGCCGGAAGCCTCCCAGGATCCGGTTTTCGGGCGCTTCGTCACCGGCAATCAGGACGGCTCGCGCATCAGTGACGCTGTCGACGACTACAAGAAAAAGGCGACGCTTGACGGCGAAGATCAGTGGACATGCACTCCCGGCTCGGTCGCCTCGGTTCCCGAAAAAGATGAATTGTACGACAACAGGACAGACCCCATGCAGTTGCACAATATTGCGGCGCAGTATCCGGAAAAATGCGTGGAAATGCTGAACAAGCTCCATCTTTTTATGGAAGAGCTGCGCTCCTCGTAAACCCGCGAAAAACGAAAAATGCGTGTTGCCACAATGAGCGGAATCAAGCCTGTCAAAAGGAGCATGCAATGAAAAAAACATTTCTTATTGCGGCCTTATGCGCTTTGTTAGCGCCGACCCCGTCGTTCGCCGCCGAGTATGAGCTGAGCCTGGCCCACGGCCTGGGCACCACACACCCGCAGAACATTGCGCTTATCGAACTCGCGGCGGCACTGAAAGCGGAATCGAACGGAAGGATTGAAATACACATTTACGATAACGGGACGCTCGTCAAAAACCCCGGCCTGCTCAAGGCGGTCAGCTCCGGCGGAGCGGACATCGTCCTGTTCAGCCCCGCCTTCTCACCGGCGGACTTCCCGCACATGCTCGCGCACACCATGAATTACCTGTGCGATGACGCGTATCATTCCACCCGGCTGGCGCAGGCCATGGTGCAATTGCCCGAAGGCAAACTCGACTTTGAAAGAAACAATGTCCAGCTGCTGACCATCTGGTCTGCGTCGTCCCCGGGCATCATAGCCAAAAGGCCGATCCGTGCCGTGCAGGATCTCGCGGGCAAGCGCGTCATGGCTGTACAGGAAGTTCTGTGCAAGGAACTGGAATCCTGGGGAGCCACGTCCATACAAATCGTCCCGCAAGACATGTACGTCGGCCTGCAGCGAGGCCTTGGCGAGGCAGCGTATGTGAATTTGCCGCAAATCTTCAGCCAGAAAGCCCATGAACAGGGAAAGTACCTCACCACACTGCCAAGCTCTTTTGTGTGCACCATGCTTATCATGAACAAAAAGCTCTATGACAGCATGCCGGAAGATGTGCGGGCGCTTCTCAACAAACACCTAGGCATGGGAAAAAGTGAATTCCTGACAAAGTGCAATGAAGATTATATTCATGCGGAACTGGAAGCCGCGCAAAAGACAGGGATAGAACGTATCGAGATTAAGGGCGAAGCGCTTGTGCCCTGGAAGGAAGCGTCGTTACGCGTGCTGGATCCCTACTGGGAAGACGTGCTGCGCCGGGGGAACGTGGCCGATCCGAAAGGCTGGATGACGACGGTTCGCAATTTGGCGGACAAAGTAAGATAAGCCCCGGGGGCGGATGGCAGGCACTGCTGCCGTCCGCCCCATTCTTCGGGCGCGGGTATGCGCGCCCCTCAGGCCTGTTGCGCCGCGCCCCGGAGAGGGCCGGCCATGTTGAACATGCTGGCCATTATACGAGCGCTTGTTACCGGAGGTGCCCATGTCTTTACTTCCTTTGACCGTCACATACGATGATACAAGCCTGTTCCGCAAACCGCTTTGTAAAGCTGAGCACTACCTCAATGTGGCATGTTTATATCTTTTTTATCTATCGCTTCTCATGTGCGCCGCCATGCCCATTTTCATATTCATTGATGTGGCAGGCAGGCAAATTTTCGATATCAGCCTGCTGGGGATTATGGAAATTGAAATACAATGCCTGGTTCTGATGATTTTTGCGGCCATGCCCTATGTAACGGTTACCATGGCGCATATTGTCATTGATTTGTTTTTTGCAAAATTTTCGGCAAGAACAAAGCAACGCCTTGAAGTATTGACGGCAAGCCTGAGCATGGTGACAGCCGCCCTGCTCTCCTGGCTTTCCTGCATGGTAGCTCTGGAGGCCAAAGGCTATACCGCCACATTCCATCTGCCCGAAGCATTTTTCTTTGCCTTTGTCAGCGCATCTCTGGGCGGCGTGGCTCTCGGCTTTGCATTCCAGCTCATCCGCCACGCCATAGCGCTGATCAAAAGCAAAGACGTGGCCGGATTGGCAGCGATGCTTGGCCTGGCTTTGCTGGTTTACAGCCTACCCTTCCTGTATAAGGCTTCGGGCATTTCTCTGTCCAAATTGACGATTGGCGTGCTTGGATTCGTCTTGCTCTTTATCCTGCTTTTCCTGCGCGCGTCGATCGGCATGACGATGGCCCTGGTCGGGACGCTGGGGCTCTTTTGCACGCTGCGCACCGTGGAAAACGCCTTCACCCTGGTCGGGGAAGTTCCGTACCGCGAAACCTCGAACTTTATCCTGGTCGCTGTCCCCATGTTCATGCTGATGGGCGAAGTCATGTCGGTTACGGGCATCAGCAAAACGATGTTCGACTGCTTTTACAAATGGCTGGGGAGGCTCCCAGGCGGCCTGGCCTGCGCGAGCGTCGCCGGTTGCGCCGGGTTTGGCGCCATCTGCGGCGAGTCTCTGCCCACAGTCATCGCGATGACATCGGTGGCGCTGCCCGAAATGCGCAGCAAGGGCTATGATCCCGCGCTGTCAGCGGGGGCGCTGGCTGCCGGCGGAACCCTGGGCATCCTTATTCCGCCGAGCATGGGCTTCGTCTGGTACTCGATCATGACGGAAGAATCCGTTGGTACGCTTTTTATCGCGGGCATCATGCCGGGCCTGCTGCTGACGTTCCTGTTTATTATGGTAATTTTCCTATGGGTGCGCAAAAATCCCGCCCTGGCACCCCTGGGCGTCAAATTTTCCTGGTCGGAGAAAATCCGGGCTCTCATAGGGCTTATTCCCGTGGGCGTCATTTTTCTTCTGGTTGTCGGCGGCATTCTGGGCGGCTTTTTCACGCCGGGCGAAGGCGGGGCCATCGGCAGCGTCGGCGGCGTCCTCCTGGGTATAAGCCGCCGCTCCCTTTCCAAGGAAGGGGTTATCCACGCGCTGTCCAGCACGGCGAATATGACCGGCAAAGTGTTTATCCTGCTTGTCGGCGTGTATGTGCTAAGCACATTTTTCGCCTCAAGCCGGGTTCCCGCCCTGTTGGCGGAGTTTGTGGCGTCTCTGGATATGAACAAGTTCATTATTCTGGGCGTTGTCATCCTGGTCTACATCGTCCTGGGCTGCTGCATGAATATCACGCCCATGATGCTGCTGACGCTGCCCACAATTTATCCGACCATCGAAACGCTTGGCTTTGACGGCATCTGGTTTGGCGTCATTACGGTCATTTTGATGGAATGCGGCCAGATAACGCCGCCAATCGGCCTGAATGTTTTTACGCTGGCAAGCCTGGCGCCGGATATACCCATGGCCACGATTTTCCGCGGAGTTATGCCGTTTTTCGGGGCCATGCTTGTTTGCATTGCGCTCATCATATTCTTTCCCCAAATCGCGCTCTGGCTGCCGAATACCTTGATGAACTGAATCCGAAACCGCGTTTTGGGAGCACACGCCGCGCGCCCGCATGGCCGAGAAACCCGCGCCGGGCGGACGCATGGCAGCGTCACAATCAAGACCAAATGGTTACGAAAAAAACCTGTGCAGCTCCCGGCTGACGCGCCCGAGGTCGTCCTTGGCCAAAAACCAGAAGATCACCAGGCAGACGGCCAGAAACGCGTATTCGCCCACGCTGCCCGTGGCGCAAAGCTTCAGCGAAACCTTGCGTTTGCGTGAAAACGGCGTCAGCGGCACGCCGGAATACGTGCACATATCCAGCACCACATGCGAAAACGCGCCAAAGCCGAAGCCCGCGACCAGCGGCCTCCACTCCGGCGGCAGCAGCGGCATAAGCCCGAAAAGCCACAGCGCCAGCCACCAGCCGAACCAGTGGGTCGGGCCGCGATGGATCTGGTTGAAGGCGCGCTGCCGGTTGCGCGCCAGGGCCGCCATGCGGTGATCCAGCGCGTCGGGCAGCACCGCGCCCGCCCAGGCGGCCAGCGCGGCCGGGCCGGACATGCCCGCCGCCAGCGCCGAACAGGCGGCCACGGTTTGGTGGGTGATCCATTTCAT
>JAVBMS010000027.1:0-31700 GCA_031552135.1 Mailhella sp. | reverse complement strand
TAGAGCATTTTACTCTTGAAATAGTGCACAGCCGGGACACGATGTTCTGCCGCTTCAGTTTCACGCCTCCGCCAGCGCTTTACGCCGCGAGTGAATCGCGGCTACGCTGGCTTCGCGGCGGAACCTCGCTACGCTCAGTTCCGTGAGCATTTCAAAGTTGAAATGCTCTAAACAAGCTGAACAGGCTGCTGGCGGCGGAAGGCGCGCTGGCGCCGCCGCGGGCTGAAACTTACGCCTCTTTGGCCTCAAAGCCCTGGGCGTTGACGGCGGCGGCCATGTCGGCCGCGGCGGCCGGGCCCGTCCATTCGGCCTTGCCCGCCTCAAGATCGACGCTCACCTCGCCCGCGCCGGGCACCTGGCCCATGGCTTTGCTCACGCTGGCCACGCAATGCTGGCAGTGCATGCCGCGTATGATGATACTGGACATAAGAAATCTCCCTGCTTAAATAAGATATTCCTTTCAAAACAGTCTCGCAGAATCCGCCGTTTTTGCAAGGGGCTCCACGGCGTGAAGGAGTGGCCATGGGCAACGACATTATCCGCTTTCGCGTCGACGGCATGACGTGCGCGGCCTGCTCCGCGCGTTCGGAACGGGCGCTCGGCATGTTGCCGGGCGTGGAGTCCGCGTCGGTCAGCCTCGCGGGCGGCATGGCGCTTATCCGGCCCGCGCGGGGCGCGGATCCGGCCGACGTGATCCTGGCGGCGCGGGAAAAGATCGCCGCGCTCGGCTTTGTGCCGACCTATATTTCACCGGAGACGGACGATCAGGACGTGTGGCGCGACGAGCAGGGCGCGTCGCTGGCGGATCTGGCGCGCCGGAAAAAACGGCTGCTGGTGGAGTTCGCGTTTGCGCTGCCGCTGGTGGTGGTGGCCATGGGCGCGCACTGGGGCCTGCCCCTGCCGCTCTGGCTCGACCCGCACCACAGCCCGCTGGCCTTTGCGCTGTTCCAGCTCGCGCTGGCCCTGCCCGTGGTCTGGTCGGGCCGCGACTTTTACCGCATCGGCCTGCCCAACCTGCTGCGCGGCACGCCGAACATGGACAGCCTGGTGGCCATGGGCACGGGCGCGGCCCTGCTCTACAGCCTGTGGAGCACGGCGGAAATAGCGCTCGGCCGGCCGGGCCTGAACGGGCTGTATTACGAATCCGCCGCCGTGCTGATCGCCCTGATTTCGCTCGGCAAATTTCTGGAAGCGCGCTCGCGCCTGCGCACGTCCGACGCGATCAAGGGCCTTATGGATCTGACGCCGGCCACCGTCACCCTGCTGCCCTCGCCCCACGCAAACGGCGAGGAGGGCGGCGAAGCGGACGGCAACGCCCCGCGCGACGTACCCGTGGCGTCGCTCATTCCCGGCGACAGGCTGCTGATCCGGCCCGGCACGCGCATTCCGGTGGACGGGGTGGTGCTGGAAGGCTCGTCGGCGCTGGATATGTCCAGCCTGACCGGCGAGTCCCTGCCGGTGGACGTGGGGCCGGGCCATGTTGTCAGCGCGGGCGCGATGAACCTCAGCGGCGCGTTTTCCATGACGGCGGCCCGCGTGGGCGCGGACACGACCCTGGCGCGCGTCATCCGCCTGGTGCGCGAGGCGCAGGGCTCCAAGGCCCCGATCGCGGGCCTGGCCGATCGCGTCAGCCTGTATTTTGTGCCCGCGGTCATGGCGCTGGCCACACTGGCGGGGCTGGGCTGGCACTACGCCGGCGGTCTGCCCGTGGGCGAGGCGCTGCGCATTTTTGTGGCCGTGCTGGTGGTGGCCTGCCCCTGCGCGCTGGGCCTGGCCACGCCCATGTCCATCATGGTGGCCATGGGCCGGGGCGCGCAGCTCGGCGTGCTGATCAAGAACGGCGACGCCCTGGAGCGGGCGGGCGAGCTGCATACCGTGGTCTTTGACAAAACCGGCACCCTGACCGAAGCCGAGCCCCGCGTGGTGACGGCGCGTCCGGCGGACGGCTGGGACGAGGCCGGGCTGCTGCGCGCTGCCGCCGCGCTGGAGGCGGGCTCGGAGCATCCGCTGGCCAAGGCCGTGCTGGCCGCCAGCCGTGCGGCCGGGCACGAAAGCCTGCCCGCTGTGGAGCGCTTCGCGGCCGTGGGAGGGCGCGGCGTCAAGGGCGATCTGCGCGAGGCGGGCGCCGCGCTCGGCACGCCCTGCCTGCTCGGCAACCCCGCGTTTTTGCGCGAAAACGGCGTGGCCCTGCCCCCGGATCTGGACGATCAGGTCAGCGCGCTGGCCGATCAGGGCCAGACGCCGCTGCTGCTGGCGTTTGGCGGCGTGTTCGCGGGCCTGCTGGGCCTGGCCGACACGCTGCGGGCGGAAAGCCCGGCCGTGGTGCGCGGGCTGAAGGAACGCGGGCTTGAGGTGTTCATGCTCAGCGGCGATCAACTGCGCACGGCCCGGGCCGTGGCGCTGGCGGCGGGCATCGCCGGGGTGGCGGCCGAGCTGCTGCCCGTCGACAAGGAGCGCGCCGTGGCCGCCATGCAGCAGGACGGCCGCCGGGTGGCCATGGTGGGCGACGGCGTTAACGACGCCCCGGCCCTGGCCCGCGCCGACGTCGGCATGGCCATGGGTTCGGGCATCGACATCGCCATGGACGCGGGCGACGTGGTGCTGCTGCGCGGCCTGCCCGGCGTGCTGACGGCCATCGATCTCAGCCGCGCCACGCTGCGCAACATCAAGATCAGCCTGTTCTGGGCCTTCGCGTACAATATTGTGCTGATCCCCGTGGCCGCGGGCGTGCTGCTGCTGTTCGGCGGGCCGACGCTTTCGCCCATGCTGGCCGGCGCGGCCATGGCCGCGTCGTCGGTGTCGGTGGTGGCGAACGCGCTGCGTTTGCGCTCGTTCGGCGCGCCCGCAGCGTAAAGCTTTCCTTTTTCCGGCGGGCCTTGCAACGGCGCAAGGCCCGCCGGCTTAAGAGTTTAAGGCACCAGATAGAGCGCTATTTGCGGGAACAGCACCACCAGCAGCACGCACAACAGCATGCCCGCAAAGAACGGCAGCACGCCCCGGAAAATGGTGGCCATGGGAATATCCGGCTGCAAGCCGGCCAGCGTGAACACGTTCATGCCCACGGGCGGCGTGATCATGCCCATTTCCATCACGATGACGCACACCACGCCGAACCAGATGCCGTCAAAGCCCAGCGCCTGGATGGTGGGGTAAATGGAGGGCAGGGTCAGCATCATCATGGGCATGATGTTCATCACGCAGCCCAGGAAGATGTAGAGGACGATCACGGCGGTCAGGATGAGGTAGCGGTTTACCTCCATGGCGGCCACGGTGTCGGCCAGCAGGTTGGGCAGGCGCGAGGAGGCCAGAAAGGCCCCCAGCACATACAGGCCCACAAACAGCGCGAAAAACTTGCCGAACATGGCCGTGGAACGGAACATGGTTTGCTTGAACAGCTCCCAGGTCAGGCGGCGGCGCGCCACCGAGTAGCCGGCGGCCATGACCGCGCCCAGCGCGCCGCCCTCCGCCGGAGTGAACCAGCCGTACAGAATGCCGATGACCACCACCAGGAAGAGAATGACGACCGGGATCAGGTACAAAAGCGACAAAAGCTTTTCGCCCAACGGATAGGGCGGCGATTTGGGCGCCCATTCCGGGTGGCGCGTCACGCGGATCATGATGATGACCATAAAGATGCCGGCCAGCAGCAGGCCGGGCAGGATGCCCGCCACAAAAAGCTTGCCCACGGATTCTTCCGTGATCATGGAATAGATGATGAAGCCCATGCTGGGCGGGATCAGGATGCCCAGCGTGCCGCCCGCGGCCAGAGAGCCGGAACTGAGCGCCATGTTGTAGTTGTTGGCGCGCATGGCGGGCATGGCCACCGTGGACATGGTGATGACCGTGGCCATGGAGTCGCCGCACACCGCGCCAAAGCCCGCGCAACCGCCCACCGTGGCCACGGCCAGGCCGCCGGGCAGGCGGCCCATCCATTTTTTGGCCGCGTCGAAAAGATCGTCGCTAAGCCCGGCCAGCGAAACCATTTCGCCCATCAGCATGAACATGGGGAAGGCGATCATGATGAAGGACGTGGTGTGAATGAACGGAATGGTGGCGACGGCCTTGAACGCCGCCGTCGGCGTGCGCACCACGGCCAGCAGGCCCAGCAGGCCGATCAGGCTCATGGCGAAGCCCAGCGGCACGCGCACCAGCATGACGGCCATCAGGATCACAAAGCCTATGCTGCCCACGGCCAGGCCGGAAAGGCTCAGGTCGCTGCTCCTGTAGAGGAAGGGCAGGGCCACAAGCGCCGCGCAAAGGGCCAGGGCGAGGAGGATGCCCGGCAACTCCCTGCGCGACAGCATGGACTTCAGGATATGGCAGATCTGGAAAAAGAAGGCGATGGCCGTCAGCCCCAGGCCCAGCCCTGTCAGCATGACCACGGGCCATTCCGGAATATCCAGAATGCCGGTATGGCGCGTCCAGTGCAAACCGGCCCGCGTGGCATGGTAGGCCAGTACGGCGGAAATGCCGCAGGAAAGCAGGCAGGCGAACAGGTAGAGCGCGCGCCGGGCCGGCAGGGGAAAGTAGTCGTAAAACAGGTCAATCTGGATGGACTGGCGCTGCACCACGGCAATGGCCATGGACAAAAAGCCCACCGCGCACATGAACAGCATTTCCAGGTCGGTGATGCCCACCCAGGGCTTGTTGAACAGCAGGCGGCCCAGCACGTCGATGGTGATGAAGACGGCGATGAGCAGGATCAGCACCGCCGCTATGGCGGGCAGCAGCGTGGCGATGCGGTTGAAGCCGGCTTCCGCGCGGTTGAGGGGCGGCAGAACGCCCATCCCTACTTCGGGGGTGGCGGAATAGTAAGGATCGCAAAGCGCGGAAGTTTTTTCCAGACACTCCACGTCGGGCGAAATGCCCTGGTCGCTATCCGTGGGAACGTGAACATCGGCCATGGTCGCCTCCTTGGCGGGTATGCCGGCTTGGGGCGGCGGCCGGTGGAGGAGGGCTCCACCGGCCGGGGTGATGCGCGTTATTTCGGCCACAAAACATTTAGTGCCCGGCGCAAACGTCTTTAGGGCAATTGAACTTTGAAATGGTGTCTGAACTGGACACGATATCTATGCTGTCGCTATCCGTACGCCGCTTTGCGGCTACGGCTACCGCGTTCTGCCGCTTAAGTTTCACGTCTCCGCCGGCGCTTGCGCTAGCCGTTATGCGACGCAGGAGCATTACGGCTAGCGACAGCATCGATTACGCCGCGAGTGAATCGCTTCAGCCGTTGCCGAGTCTTCGAGGCTTACGGATGAAGACAGCCTGATGCGGCTACGCGCGGCTTTGCGGCGGAACTTCGCTTCGCCCAGTTCCGTGAGCATTTCAAGGTTGAAATGCTCTGGCTCGCGGCCGGGGTAGAGGGTTTTATCCAAGCATTTTTCTGACATTGTCGTCGAGCTTGCCCTGGGGCTTTTTGCTCAGGCCAAAGTCTTCCATGGCGGTGTTCAGCGTGTTCAGCAGTCTGGCCGCCACGTCCGGGTGCTGCTTGAGCACGTTGTTGAGCTGGAACGGATCCTTCTTGCGATCAAAGAGCTGATCCTCGTCCGGCACCTCCTGCGTGGAGCCCGGCGTGCAGGTCCACTGGGCGGCGCCGTCCAGGGTCAGGCCTTTCTGGTATTCCTCCAGGGCGGCGACGCCGTCTTTTTCCAGGGTGAACACGGCAATTTCCATGTCCATGTCGCTCTGGTTGCCGTCGCTGAGCAGCATGGCGGCGGCGGCGTTGGAGTTGACCAGCTTTTGCGGCAGCAGCCAGTGGATGTACGACCAGTCCTCGGTGTACAGCGCCCAGGATGCGCCGTGGTAGCCGCTGATCACGTAATCGCGGATTTTGTCCGTCTTGCCGGACATCAGCGGCCACAGGTCGATGCTGTTCATGGCCTTGGCGCCTTCAATGCCCAGCCAGTTCACGATGGTGGCCGCGATGTCGTAGTTCTGCACCAGGCCCTTGACGCGCTTGCCCGCGGGCAGGCCGGGCGCGCGGATGATCAGCGGAATGTGCACCAGTTCCTCGTAAGGCCAGGGGCGGCACTTGCGCATGATGCCGTGGCCGTGCTCGCCGTTGCCCATGGGCTCGCCGTGGTCGGAAATGGTGATGACCATGGTGTTCTCTTCCAGGCCCAGGCGGCGGATATTATCCAGCAGGTAGCCGAACCAGTTGTCGCACATGGTCACTTTTTCGGCATAGAGCATGCGCACGTGGCGCAGCTCTTCCTCGGTGTACAGGCCGCCGCCCACGGAGCCGGTGACGGGCAGGAACATTTCGGCCCCCGTGTAGTCGGGGTCGTAGGGGCACTTCATGTCCGGGTCGTGCATGGAGGGCGAATCCCAGGGCTCGTGCGGATCAAAGCTGTCGATCCACAGGAAGAAGGGCTGGTTTTTATCGGCGTGCTCCAGATACTTGACCGCCATTTTCATGATATTCGGACAGTTCTGGTCTTCTTCCGTTTTCCAGTACTGGCGCTGCTTCAGGTAGTCGCCTATTTCGCGCAGCAGCGTTTCCACGATGGGCGTGGAGGAGTTGAGGATTTCGTTGCCCTTTTCCATCTGAATTTTGCTGAGGTATTTTGTCGGATCGTCATGCAGCAGGGGAATGCGGCTGTAGTGGGCGTGGTCGCCCTCGTGGCCGTGCAAAAAGTAGACTTTGTCAAAGCCGCGCGTGTAGCCGTACTTGGGCAGGCGGTACATGGGGCAGTCGAAGATGATGGCCGTGTCCACGCCTGTGCCCCAGCACAGGTCGGCAATGGTGGTGTCGGTCTGGCGCAGGGGGCTCCAGCCCGCGTCGTGCAGCGCGGCTTTGCCGGTGTGCAGCACGCGGCGGGTGGGCACGGTGGGCATGCCTTCGCCGTAGGCGTTTTCAAACAGCACGCCTTCGCGGGCGAAGCGGTCGAAATTGGGCGTCTTGATCCAGTCGTTGCCGTAGCAGCCCGTGTAGTTGAACTGCCAACTGTCGAACAGGGCGACAATAACATTTTTAACCATAGCATATTCTCCCTTTGTTAACATATTGCCTTTTTCATTGCGGAGCGGGAACGGAGGCGGCGATGGCGTAATACTGGTCGATCAGGGCCTTGATATCGCCCTTGATGCCGTAATCGCGCAAGTTCTTCATCCAGAAGCCCTCCACAAGGCTCTTCATGGAATCGCGGAACGCATCCAGTTGCGCGTCGTTGAGCGTTATCGTCTCGGCGCCCGCGTCGGCGAAGAGCTTCATAACGTCCTGCACGTCCTTGTCCAGGCTGGCGGCCAGGGTTTCACCCAGCTGGCGGCCGGTGTTGTCGAGCAGCAGCTTCTTTTGGGAGTCGCTCAGGGCGGCGAGGGTGTCGGGGTTGATTTCCATGATCACGGGCATGAACGTGGCGGGCAGCAAGGTGATGTACCTGGTCACTTCCATGATGCGCAGGCCCTTTTGGTAGGGAATGGGCAGGTAAAGCATTTCGCCCATGCCGCGCTGCAGGCCCACGTACATGTCGGACGGCGGCACAAAAACGGGCACCCCGCCCCAGGTTTCGATCACCGCGGCGTCGGAAGGCACGCCGATGAGCACGCGCCGGCCCTTGATGTCCGAGGGGGCGCGCACCGGCACCTTGACGGAAGTGAGGGCGTACGACGCGGACGACCAGAACGTCAGCAGGTTGCCGTACAATTCCACTTCCTTCCTGAACGCGGGTATTTCCTCGTACAACTTGTAGGCTATCGCCGTGCCGTGGCGGCTGTTCTTGATCAGAAACGGCATGTTCATCATGTACAGATGCGGGGTTTCACGCGGAAAGCCCGTGCCGGTGTGTTCCGAGATGTCCAGCAGGCCGTTTTGCAGGGCGTGCGGCATTTCTGTGCTTTCCACAACAGCGTTGACCGGAAAATGATGGACGATCAGGTCGCCGTTGCTTTTTTGCGCAAAGGATTCCGCCCAGGGTTTGAGGATTTCCACGGTCTGCGTTTGAGCGGGGGCGTAAATGGACTGGTATTGCAGCTCGATAGGCTTTGCGTCGGCAGCGGCCGCGTTGACGAAGAACAGTCCCGCGACGAGGGGAAGGAGGCGCCTTGTGTTGATCATGGGAATCTCCTGCTCGGCTGAAAGGTGTTGCCCGCTACGGTACGGGCAAGGGTTCGCCCGCCGGATTGCACAAATCATACCTGCCGGGAACAGGCGCGATTCTATTGACGATCCCGGAAATGCTGCTTATAAATAACGAAATACCGTTATTTATAAAGCTTTATCCGTTGATAAACGGCAAAAATAAGGATTTTTATGAACGAGCACAGCGTGGAGGACGGGGGCGGGCTGGACAGCATTATTCAGATGCTGTTCCAGAATTTCGGCATGGAAAAAGCGCTGCAGTTCGTGTTCAGCCGCATGGTTGTGGAAACAAGCGCCACGCGGCTGACGGTGATCGTCGCTTACGGGCATTCCACCGAGCGGATGATTGTGGCCGACATCCAGCCGGCGCGGGAGGAATATTACCGCAAGATCCAAACCAGGTCGCTTGCGGCGGAAAAATACAGGGCGCCGTATTTTACGCAGGATGCCGCACACACGCGCTACTTTCCGGATCTGGCGCACGACGATTCGGCCGTGGCCCAAAAAATGAAGGAATTTTTTGATGATGTTCGATCCGTGTGCCTGGCGCCGCTGTTTTTGATCGAGGAATTCAGCGCGGATCTGGTGTTTTCCGCCCCGCCGGCGGATGCGTTTTCCAGCCGGGATACGGCGATGTTTCAGGAATACGCCCGCGCCTTCGCCCCGGCGTTCAGGCGCCAGTATTTTCCGCTGGAAGACGGGGAGAACCGGCGGGACGGCCAGCGCCAGATTCTGGCCGCCGATCCGCTGCTTCTGCTGCGCATGTGCAACAGCCTGGCGCTGGTGGTGCGCCAGATGGAGCTGGTGGCCCCGGCCAACGCCACGGTGCTGATTTTGGGCGAGAGCGGCACCGGCAAGGAACTGGTGGCCAGGGGCATCCACGATCTTTCGCCCCGGCGCGCGGGCCCGTATATCCGCGTCAACTGCGGGGCCCTGCCCGAAAGCCTGCTGATGAGCGAGCTTTTTGGGCACGAGCGCGGCGCGTTTACCGGCGCTGTGGCCAGCCGCCCCGGTTTTTTTGAGCAGGCCGACGGCGGCACCATTTTTCTGGACGAGGTGGCCGCGCTTTCTCCGGCGGCCCAGGTGGCGCTGCTGCGCGTGCTGTCCACCGGGGAAATTCAGCGTGTGGGCGGCTCCCATGCGCGCACGACCAACGCGCGGGTTATTGCCGCTTCGCACGGCAATTTGCAGGATTTGGTGGATGCCGGAACGTTCCGGCAGGACGTGCTGTACCGGCTCAGCGTGTTTCCCATCCTGGTGCCGCCCCTGCGGGCGCGTCGTTCCGATATCCCGTCGCTGGTGCATTATTTTCTGGCGCAAAAAGCCGCGGCCCTGAACCTGCCTGTGCCGGAGGTTTCCAAAGGGGAATTGCACAAGCTGTGCTGCGCGCCGTGGCCCGGCAATGTCCGCCAGTTGGAGCACACGCTGGAGCGCGCCATGATCCTGGCGTCCGCCAACCCCGCCGCTCCGCATTTGCGGGTGGAGTGCGGCGGCGCATCTTCCGCGCTCCCTCTCGCCTCGCTGGTGGAGACGTGGGTAACGCTGGATCAGCACAATCGCGATTATCTGCAACAGGTGCTGGCCCACACGGGGGGCAAGATCAGCGGAACCGGCGGGGCGTGCGACATTTTGGGGCTGTCCCCCAGCACGCTGCGCAGCAAGCTGAAAAAGCACGGCATTATCATGCCGAAGGAGCGGAAAATCTCCCGCGTCCGGCGGGCAAAAGGGCGCAACGCCGCCAGGAGCAAAGAAGACGGAAAAAACGGAACGGACACTAAAGGTTAGCGACTGTTCCGTGCCCGCCGTTCCGGCCCGTCGCTGCCCGTCAGTTTTTGAGGCTCAGGGCCACCACGCATTCCACATGCGGGGTTTGCGGAAAGAGATCCACGGGCTGCACGCGGCCCACGGCGTAGGCCGGGGCCAGCAGGGCCAGATCGCGCGCCAGCGTGCCCGGATCGCACGAAACCAGCACCAGGCGCGGAGGCCGGGCGCGCAGCACGGCCTGCACGGCTTCGGGCGCGAGGCCCGCGCGCGGCGGGTCGGCCACCAGCAAATCCGGCGCGCCCTTGCGGCGAAAATACTCGCCCAGGCGGGCGGCGTCCGCGCGTTCAAAGCGGCAGTGCGCCGCGTCCAGGCCTTTGGCGTTGCGCCGGGCCAGGGCCACGGCGCTTTCCGCGCTTTCCAGGCCCAGCACGCTTTTGGCATACGGCGCGAAGGCCAGCGCCAGCCCGCCCACGCCACAGTAGACGTCCCAGCACGAGGCAATACGCGGCGTTTCCCCGCCCGCCCCCATTATGGGGTTTGCAAAGGGGGTCACCCCCTTTGCCGGAGGGGTCTGGGGAGGCGGAGCCTCCCCGGTCTCGCCCCGGTTTTCCAGCCCGGCTTCGTACAGCGCCGTGGCGTACAGCAGTTCGGCCGCGCCGGCATTGACCTGGAAGAACGAGCCGTGATTCAGGCGCAGGGGGATTTCGCGGCCGTCGAGGCGCAGCGTTTCCACCAGTTCGGGATTGCCGAGCGCGAGCACGGTTTTTTCGCCCACGGCCACGTCGGGCTCGGCCGCGCGCGCCGTTTGGCCGCCGCCCGCCCTGGAATCACGCGGGACAGCGCGGATGCTGTGCACAAAGCCCGTCACTTCGGGGAAGGCGCGCATCAGGGCTTCGCCCGCGCGGCGCACGGCAAGGGCGGCGGCTTCCGCGTCGGGCAGCGTGTTGAGCGGCGAGGTGATGATTTCGACCAGGCAGGCGGCCCCGGCGGAGGCGGCCCCGGCGGAGGCCGTCTGGCCGCGCGTTTCGCGGATCACGGCGAAGCGCGGTTCGACGCCGCTGGCGAGCATCCCGGGCGTGTGTTCGCGCAGGGCGGCCACGAGGCGCATGGTCAGGGGCGTTTGCAGGAGGCAATCCGTCACCGGCTCGACGTCGCGCGAGGCGCGGCGGCGCAGGCCGAGCGGCGCGCCGTTTTGGGCGGGGCCGAAGGCGAACTCCATTTTGTTGCGGTAGCCCCATTCCCCGGCGGGCGAGGGCAGGGCCGGCGCGCAGTCCACGTCGCGCAGGCCGCCGATGCGATCGAGTGCGTCGCGCACCAGTTGGCGCTTCCAGAGCAGTTGATCCGCGTAAGGCAGGCATTGCCAGGGGCAGCCGCCGCAGGTTTCGGCGTGGGCGCAGGGGGCCGGGCGTTCGTTTGGCGCAGGCGCGAGCACGGCCTCGGCCACGGCTTCGACCAGGCGCTTTTTGACCGCTTCCACGCGGGCGCGGACGCGGCGGCCCGGCAGGCCGCCCCGCACGAAGACGACCGGGCCTTCGGGCAGGCGGCCCACGGCGCGGCCGTCGTGGCTGAAGCCGTGGGGGATGATGTCGATGATGTCGCCGGGGTTCATGCCTGCCTCGCTTGACTTTTACGGCCGTTCGGGCCATGAAGGAAACTCGCCTGTGGGCCGTGAGGCCGCCTGGTGATTTCGTCGGGTGAGAGCTTTTTACGATAAAAAGGCTCTGCGTTCGCGAAAGCGAACGCCCGCGACAGAGGCGTAGCGCAATTCACTTGCGCGTTAAACGCCGCTGGAAGCGTGCCTTTAAGGCACATTGCCCATGCAAGGGCAGTATTAATCCGTTCCAAGGAGGCCGCCATGATCACCGAACTTATTTCCAATGCCATGCACTCCACGCCTCAGGGCTTTGTGGGTGTCAGCATCATCTTCATTTACTTCGCTGTTATGATGGCGGCCATTGTGTACCGCATCAAAAAGGGCGACCACATGTCGCACTAGGCCGGCTTAATGCCCGCGTCTGAAAAAACGGCGCGCTTTTCCGTAACAAACGGGAAAGCGCGCTTTTTGACGTTTGTCGTGCCGGGGGGAGCGGGCCGTTCAGTCGTCCATTCCCATGGCCTTGCCCACCTTGTGCATGACTTTTTTGGCCTTGCCGGTAAACGAGGCTTCGCGCTGGCGGGTGAGCTTTTCAAAGTCGCGCAGCAGTTTTTCCTGTTCTTTGGAGAGGTCGGTCGGCGTGAGCACGTTCACTTCGATCAGCAAATCGCCCACGCGGTTTTCGCCGGGGTAGGGCAGGCCCTTGCCCGACAGGCGGAACACTGCGCCGCTTTGCGTGCCCTTGGGGATGTCGAGCGTCAGATCGTCGCCGAGGCTGGGCACGGCGATGCGCACGCCGAGCGCGGCGGAGGGGAAGGAAATGTCGGTGCTGTAGACAAGATCCTGGCCCTGGCGGGCGAAGATATTGTCGTCCTCCACGCGCAGCACAACGTAGAGGTCGCCGGGGGGGCCGCCGTAGAGGCCGGCCTCGCCTTCGCCGCGCAGGCGCAGGCGCGCGCCGTCGTACACTCCGGCGGGGATGCGCACGGAAAGGTCGCGTTTTTGCAGCGTGATGCCCTGGCCCCGGCAGGTGGGGCAGGGTTCGGGGATGACCTGGCCCCGGCCGCCGCATGTGCCGCACGGCACGCTGACCTGAAAAAAGCCCTGCGAGCGGCGGATCTGGCCCGTGCCGTTGCACTGCTTGCAGGTTTCGGGGCTGGAGCCGGGGGCCGCGCCGCTGCCGTTGCAGTCGCCGCAGGGCACATGGCGGGGCACGGTGATGGAAACTTCGGTGCCGCGCGCGGCGTCGCGGAAGGGCACGGTGAGGTTGTAGCGCAGGTCGTCGCCGGCCTGCGGGCGGGGCCCGCCGCCCCGGCGCGAACGGCCGCCGAAGCCGAAAAGATCGCCGAAAATGTCGCCGAATTGCGAAAACACGTCTTCCGCGCTGGAAAAGCCGTGGCCGAAGCCGGAGCCGAAGGGATCGGCCGTGCCGTAGCGGTCGTAGTTGGCGCGGCGTTCGGGGTCGCGCAGGGCGTCGTAGGCCTCGGCCGCTTCCTTGAATTTTTGTTCCGCTTCGGGATTGTCGGGGTTGCGATCCGGGTGGTACTGGAGCGCCAGCTTGCGGTAGGCCTTTTTGATTTCCTCGTCCGAGGCGTTACGCGCCACGCCCAATACATCGTAAAAATTCTGGCTCATCGTCTCGCCTTGTCATTCCAAACCAGTCGTTCCGTGTTCCCGGCGGAGTGAAGACGGAGGGAGGAAGAAAGCTTGCGGCTTCTTCCTCCCTCTCTGCTTTCATGCGCGCGGAAAGGCCGGGCCCCCGCGCGTTCAGTCTTCCAGATTCGGCACGGCGCCTTCTTCGAGAGGGGTATAAAAACGGCGGTCTTCCGGCAGGATTTTGCCGGCCGCGATTTCGCGCAGGGCCGTGACCACTTCCTTGTTCCTGGATTCCACCAGCGGCTCGTAGCCTTCGCGGTACTGGCGCACGCGCTTGATCGCCATCTGCACCAGGAGGAAACGGTTATCCACACGCTGCTGGCAATCTTCCACGGTAATACGGGCCATAATGCCTCCCGACGCCCTGGCGCACCGCGCCCTGCCGCGTCTTGTTGCTGCGTTCCGCCGCCGCTGGCTGGCGCGCTGTGGGCGACGCCTGTTGCGAAAATAAGTCGGCCGCGAAACTTGTCCAGACTCACATGCAAAACATTCCGGCCCGCAGCGCGAAAAAAAATGAACGCCGCCATGCCGAACCTTGTCTTTTAGCGATGCCGCAAACGCTTGTCAAGCGGCGGGGCGGACGCCGGATGAAACGCCGGGCAACGGCATCAATGCCCGCGCCGCCCCTTGCGGCCGGAAAAACCGTGGCGCGCGTCGCGCCTTGCGGCCGGCCGGCGGCGATCTTCATACCTCTGGCCGCCGCTGTTCCGCGCCGCGCGGGTTTCAGCGGAGGGAGCTTCCGGAACCAGATTGATCTCAAGCCGCCCCACGTTCACGTCCACAAGGCGCGCGTTCAGCTTCTGGCCCAGGCGGTAGGCCAGGCCCGAGCGGCGGCCGCGCAGTTCGGCCCGATCCGGGTCGTAGTCAAAATAGTCGTTGCCCAGGCTTTCCACGCGGGCCATGCCTTCCACGGGCATGGCCGCGAATTCGGCAAAAAAGCCGAAGTGCGTCACTGAGCTGATGACCACGGCAAACGTTTCGCCCACGCGCTCGCGCAGGACAAGGCAGGCCAGGCGGCGGGCGATGTCACGCTCCGCGTCCTGGGCCACGCGTTCGCGGCGGTTGCAGATGTCGGCCACGGCCAGCAGCTTGCGGCCGGAGGTCAGGGATCCGCCCACGGGCAGGCCCAGGGCGTGGCGTATGGCGCGGTGCGTGGTCAAATCGGCGTAGCGCCGGATGGGCGAGGTGAAGTGGCAGTACCGGGCCGAGGCCAGGCCGAAGTGCGGCGCGGGCTCGGGGTCGTAGCGGGCCTGCTGCATGGCGCGCAGAACCAGGCGGTGCACCAGCGGGGCCTCGTCCGTGCCCGCGACCGATTCCAGCAGGCCGGGCAGCCAGACGGCGTTTTCGGCCGCGCGGGCCGGGGCGGGCATGGGCAGATCAAGCCCGGTGGCCCGCAGCGCGGTGACGAGCCCTTGCAGGCGCTCGGCGCCGGGCGCGGGGTGGACGCGGTAGAGGCCGGGCGCGCCGTGTTGCTCCAAAAAAACAGCCGCCGCTTCGTTGGCCGCGATCATGAACGCCTCGATCAAGCGGTGGCTGAACAGGCGTTCGCGGCGGCGCACGGACTTCAGCCTGCCGTTTTCCATGACAAATTCCGCCTCGGCCGCGTCAAAATCCAGCGAGCCCGCCAGCGCCCGGCGGCGGATCAGCGTGTCGGCCAGGGCGGCGGCGTGCTCCAGCATGGCGGCGACGTCCGCCATCATGGAGCCGGGCCGTTCCCACGTTTCGCGTTCCTTGCCGTCCAGAAAATCCTGCACGGCCGTGTAGGTCAGGCGGCCGCGCGAGCGCATCACCCCGGCGGCGAAACGGCAGGAGAGCAACGCGCCGCCGGCGTCGAGGCTCATGTCCGCCGTCAGCACGCGGCGATCCTCGCCGGGCAGCAGGCTGCACGCTCCGTCGGACAGCGCCCTGGGCAGCATGGGCTCCACCGAGGCCGGAAAATAGTACGAATTGCCGCGCTCGCGCGCTTCCTTGTCCAGCGCGCCGTTCGGCCGGACGTAGAGCGAAACGTCGGCAATGGCCACCACCAGCCGCCAGCCGCCTTGCAGCTTTTGCACGCAGATGGCGTCGTCAAAGTCGCGGGCGTCCGCGCCGTCGATGGTGACAAGCGGCAGATCGCGCCAGTCATCCGTATTCGGCAGCCCCGCAAGCTCCTCGGGGCCGAGATGCAGGGCGGCGGCCGCAAGCGCCTCGGCCTCCACGCGCTCTGGAAATTCCGTGGGCACGCCGTAGTTGAGCTTGGCCAGCCGCTCCTGGGCCGCCACGTCGTCCTCGCGGCCCAGCGAGGCCAGCGCTTCGCCCGACCAGAGCGGATCGTCCGGCGGGGAGGGCAGGCGCTCGCCCACGGCCACGCGCAGCAGCTCGCCGGGTTCGGGGCTGTGCCCGGCAACGGCGAGGCCGTCCCAGCCCACCAGCAGCGTGGCGCGGATGCGCGGGTCGGCCGGGCGGCAGAGCAGGCGCTCTCCCGCTCTGGCCCGGCGCAGCACCAGCACGGTGATTTCGCTGTGGGCGCGGTTGAGCACGGCCAGCACGCGGCCCTTTTCCGTGCGGCCTGTCTGGCCCCGGCGGCCGCCCGGCCCGCCGGGCCTGCCGGAAAGGACAGCCACTTCCACCAGATCGCCGTTCCAGGCGTTGGCCGTGAATTCCGGCGCGATGGCGATTTCGGTCTTGTCGTCGCCCTCGGGGATCACATAGGCCGCGCCGGAGCGCCGCACGGCGAGCACGCCCCGCACATTCCGGCCGCTCCGGGCATGGGGCGCGCCGTGGCCGTCGTCGCGGCCGCCGCGCAAAGGGGATCGCTTGCTACGCTTCATCGCGGGCCTCCCAGCGCTGCTGCCACCAGGCGAAGAAATCGTTGTCAAAAAAACGGGGCGCAACGTCCAGCATAAAGGCCTCGCCCAGACGGCTTGCCGGGAGCTTGACCGCGTCCTTGGCCGTGCAGATCAGCGGCATGCCGAGGCGGGCGAGCTCGCGCAGCAGGGCGGCGTCGCGCCCAAAATCGTGGTGATCGGGCAGCGCGAACACGCGCGCGGGCGGCCGCCCCAAAAAGTTTGCGGCGCTTTGGAGCACGCCTTCGGGCTTGCCCACGCCCGAGAGCAGGGCGTAGGGGCCGCGCAGCGCTGTGGCGGGCAGGAGCGCGGCGGGGCCGGCCAGCGGGCGCAGGCCCACGCCTTCGAGCGCAAAGGGAAAGACCGGGCGCGCAAAGGGCGCGATGCGGCGCAAAAGCGCGGGGCGCAGGCCGGGCCAGACCGCGGGATCGGTTTTGAGCAGAAAGGCGTCGGCCGCCGCGAGGGCCGAGGCGGGCTCGCGCCAGCGCCCGGCGGGCAGGGTGAGATTCCAGGATGAGCGAGATGAGCAGGCAGCCGCGACATCGTCAGCGACATCGTCAGCGACATCGTCAGCATCAAGCAGCACAAGGTTGAGGTGGCGGCCCATGGCGATGTGCTGGAAGCCGTCGTCGAGGATAAAAAAATCGGGGGCCGGGCCGAAGTCGCCGCGCAGCGCGGCCTTGGCGGCGCGCACGCGCCTGGGATCGACAAGGATGCGGGCGGCGGGGTGCCGCTGGGCCAGCATGAGGGGTTCGTCGCCGCTGTGGGCGGGGTCGCTGTCCGGCGTGACCAGAAAAGGCGTATGCGGCGGGCGGCCGCCGTAGCCGCGCGTCAGCAGCGCCGGATGGAGGTCGCGCGCGTCGGCCCAGGCCAGGAGCGCGTCGGCCAGCGGGGTTTTGCCCGTGCCGCCGAGCGAGATGTTGCCGATGGAAACGCAGAAGCGCGGCGGCAGGAAGGGGCGGAGCCCGCAAAGCCGGCGGCGCGCCGCGAGGATCGCCGCGTAGCAGAAGGAAAGGGGGCGTAGGAACGCCCCCCATCGTTGTTGCCAAGCGTGCGGATCCACGGCCTGCTATTCGCGGTTGCCGAAGATGCGCAACAGCATGAGGAACATGTTGATAAAGTCGAGGTACAGCGTCAGCGCGCCCAGAATGGCGCCCCGGCGGACGGCGGTGCCGTCTTCCAGCGGAGCGCTCGCGCCCATGGAACGGAGTTTTTGCGTGTCCCAGGCGGTCAGGCCCGCGAACACGATCACCCCGATGATGCTGATGCCGAGGTCAAGCGCGGAGCTTTTGAGGAAAATGTTGACGATCATGGCGATGATGATGCCGAAGAGGCCCAGCATCATGAAGTTGCCCATGCCCGTCAGGTCGCGTTTGGTGACCGCGCCGAAGATGCTCATGGCCCCGAACATGCCCGCGCTGACAAAGAAGGCCTGGGCCACGGAAGCCTGGGTGTACACCAGCAGCACCGGGCCGAGGAAAATGCCGTTCAGCGCCGCGTACAGCAAAAAGAAGCCCGTGGCCGCCGTTTTGGACAGCTTGTGCATGCCGGCCGACAAAAACATCACCAGGCCGAAAATGGCCACGGCAAAAATCACCACACGCACCGTGCCGCCAAAGAAAAATTGCAGCATCTCCGGCGAACGCGACGTGAAGTACGCGGCAAGCGCGGTCACGCCGAGGCCGGCGGTCATCCACAGGTAGACCTGCTGCATGAAGACGGCGGCGCTGGAGCGCGCAACGCTGATGCCGCCGGTTTGATCGCGAAGATCGGTCATGATTCCTCCCATCCGGAACGACCGGATATTCAAAGGTTCAGCAGGACAATTAATACCTTTTGAGCGCGGAGGCAAGCCGGGGAGGGGGAAAGAGCGGCCGGGCGGCTCAGGGCTTGGCTTCCAGCGTGTTGCCGTCCTCGTCGGCCAGACCGGTCAAAAGGCAGGAGCCGGAGGGCGCGCAGCGCAAAATCGCGTAGCGGGCCTTTTCGTACAGCGGGGCCAGCCCTTCCTGAAACAGGAAGCTGTCGGGCAGGCGGGCTTCCGGCGCGTAGCCGTCCGGACGCAACGCCAGCGCAAGCTGTTCGCGCTTGTGGTTATTCCCCGTGTCCAGTCCGGCAAAGCGCCCCGCCTGTCTGCCGTTCGGCAGGATCTCGCGATCCAGCAGCGCGAACCGGGGAGCACGAGGGGCGGGCAGGCCGCCATTGTCCATGGCGTCGGGATCGCGCCAATAGCGCAGTTCGCGGTCTATCGCGTAATCCAGGCGCATGTAGTCGCCCTGCATCAGCGAGCGGGGATCGAGCGGGGCGAGCGGCAGCAGGATTTCCTCGCCGGAGGCCAGCAGGCGTTCCTTGTCGAAAACGGCGTACTGGAAGGAGGCCAGGGTGAGCGCGGCCACAGCCGCGGCCAGCGCACCCTGGCGTGTGAAGCGCCAGGACGCGCGCGCCGGGGTCTGGCGCTCTTTTTTCCCTTCCCCCGGCTCGCCGGGCCACAGGGCCGCGGCGGCCCCGCCGGCCAGCAGCACGGCCCCGGCCAGGCCCATGCGCAGCGACTTGGCCAGCAGCGTCAGTTCCAGCGAATAATAATAGTTGAAGAGAAAGACCGTCAGCGCCGCGCCGCCCATGATGGTCAGGCCGCGTTCGTTCCGGGCGTGGCCCAGGGCCAGGAGCGCGAGGGCGAACAGCGTTTCCGTGGGGCCGAAGGCCCAGATCAGCAGCAGGCCCGCCGCGAGCGGCGGCTGCCAGAGCGTGGCGCGCTTGCCGGACGCGCGGAACATGAGGATCAGCAGCGCCGTCAGCGGAATCAGGGCCAGCGCGGCCCGCGCGATTTCGGCGGACAAAAATGCGGGATCCGGGATGCCGCCCCCGCCCGCCGTGATCGCGTGGCGGGAAATGTCGGCCCAGTCCGGCAGGGCGATCAGCAGGGTCGCCAGGGCGGCCGCCACGGCCGGACGCAGCGCCTTGGGCGCGCTCAGGCCCAGCGCCGCCCCGATCAGCGGCAGGGCCAGCACGCCGAGGCCCGGCGCGGCCGTGACGGCGCGGGCGTTCCCCCAGCTGTACGCGTCCCACGCGCCCCATGCGTCCCATGAGCCCCATGAACCCCATGACCCGAGGGCCACCAGAAGGAGGCCGAACGCCGCCGCCGAAGCGGCAAAGCGCAGGGGCGCCCACGGCAGCGCGGCATAAAACGCGGCGGCCAGAATGGCGAACGGCAGCGCCGCGCCCCGCACGCCCGCGTCGATGATCAGCACGATCAGAAGGCAGGTCAGGCCCGCCGTGGCCACGGCCGCGCCCAGGGTTTTGAGGAACACGCCTTCGCCCCGGCCCGCCCGGAAGAGGGCCGCGCCGCCCACGCCGAACACGATGCCGACCACATAAAACGGCGCGCTGGAGCCGGCGTCGAGCGACACGAGCAGGAGATAGGCCGTCAGCGCCAGCAGGAAGAACGCGGTCAGCACGGCCCCTACGCCCAGCACGATTTGGTGGGCCAGGCCGGGCTCGGAGGCGGAGGGCGCGGGAGAGGGTTCGGCGGAGGGCGCGGGAGAAGGTTCGGCGGAGGGCGCGGGAGAAGGTTCGGCGGACGGCCCGGCCGTTTTGGCGTCCGCGCGCCGGAACCAGAGCGCCGGCGGCACGCCCACAAAGCGCGGCAGCAGCTTGGCGAGGGCAAAGGCGTAGCCCAGGTTGAGCAGTGTATAGGCCACGAGCAGAAGCGGCAGGGCTTTCAAAAAGTTCGTGTCCAGCGCGGCGTACAGCGCGTAGTTGATCAGCGGGAAGCCGCACAGCGCCAGCACGTACATGCCGGGCGGGTAGGGCAGGAAAAGCGAGGCGAGCTTGAGCCCCGCCAGCGCGGCCAGCGCCACGGCGGCGGTGAACCCGCCGCCCCCGCCGTCATGCATGGTCAGCAAAAAGGCGCACAGCCGCCCGGTGGCCGCGGCGGCCAGCAGGATGGCGGGCAGCAGGGCGGCGCGCCAGGCCGCTTTTTGGGCCGCGAGATCCCGGAGCGTGCGGCCGAGGCCCAGACTCAGCGTCAGGGCCGCCGCGTTGAGCGCCATGGCGGGCAGGCCGGTAAAGGCCTCCGCCGCGCTGCCCTCAAAGCCCCGGCCGTACAGCGCGAGCGCGATGTTGGCCACGATCAGCGTAAAGTTGGCCAGGGCCGCCGTGCGGGCCAGCGCCAGCCAGGGCAGCAGAAAGGCCGTCCACAGCGCGAAAAGCTGCCAGGCGTCCGCGCCGGTTTGATAATATTGGCCGAACACGGCCCAGAACACGCCCGCCAGCGTTCCGGCGGCCAGCAGCGACGTGTCGCGCGGGGCGCCGGGCCGGGCGGCGAGCGCCCAGACGGCGGCCAGGACAAAGAGTCCTTCCGCCAGGGCGAAGCGCGCCCAGCCGGGCACGCGCGCCCAGTTGAACGCGAAAAAATAGACGATCGCGGCCAAAACCAGTGCCGCGCCCACGCCCAGGAGCACGCGCTCCAGCCATATCCGCCAGGAAGCCGCCCGTAATTCCATACTAATCTCCGCGAATAATCTCTGTGCGCCGCCGCGCAAGACAGCCTTGCGGCGCGCCGCGCCCCCGCGCGGCATAAAAAAAGCGCGCGGGTCTTCCCTCTAAAACATGGCGGCATTATTGTCAAAAATGAACGCGCCCCGTGGAAAACTGGACTTGGCGCATGAATTGTGCTCTAGTTTTCGCCTCCGTAGGGCGTGGCGCCTGAACGGACAGCATTTGAGGAGACATTATGGATACCATTCGGCTTGACACGGCCGGGGACGAAGCCTTCGCGCAGGCCGTGGAGCGCGAAAGCGGCCAGAATCTGCGCGCCTGCTACCAGTGCGGCAAATGCACGGCGGGCTGCCCCGGCGCGGGCGTGTACGACAAGCAGGTCAGCCAGATCATGCGGGCCGCCCAACTGGGTTTGAAGGACGAAGCGCTGCGCAACCGCTCGCTGTGGCTCTGCCTTTCGTGCCAGACGTGCACGGCGCGCTGTCCCAACAATATCGACGTGGCCCGCGTGATGGAAACGCTGCGCCACATGGCCCGCGCCGAAGGCCTGGTGCAGGATCGGCCCATCGAGTCGTTCTGGAAGGCCTTTCTCGACACCGTGCGCCTGACCGGGCGCTCGTTCGAGCTGGGCGTCATGGCCGACTACATGCTGCGCACCGGCCGGGGCTGGGGCAATATGGACATCGCGCCCACGGCCCTTGCCAAACGCAAACTGCCCTTCCTGCCGCACCGCATCCAGGGGCGCGACGAAGTGGCCCGCATTTTCCAGCGTTACGCGGAGCAAAGGAGGAAGGCGTGAAACTGGCCTATTATCCCGGCTGTTCCGGCCTGGGCACCTCGACGGAATACGAATCCTCCACGCGCGCCGTGTGCGGGGCGCTGGGGCTGACGTTTGCGGAAATTGAGGACTGGAGCTGTTGCGGCTCCACACCCGCGCATTCGCTCGACACCGTGCTTTCCGGCGCGCTTTCGGCCCGCAATCTGGTGCTGGCGGCGCGCACCGGGGCCGAGGCCGTGGTTACGCCCTGTCCGAGCTGTCTTTCCAACCTCAAGCTGGCCCGCCGCCGCATGGACGACCCCGCCTTCAAAACCGGGGTGGACGCCCTGCTGGACACGCCCGTGCCCGGCACGGACGGCGCGGATCTGCCCGACACGTTTTCGGTGCTGCAAATCATCCACGCCCGCATCGGCGCAAAAGCCGTGGCCACGCGGGTGACGCGCCCGCTGGAGGGCGTGAAGCTTGTCACCTACTACGGCTGTTTGATGAGCCGCCCGGCCGACGTGATGAAGTTTGGCGACCCCGACAACCCCACGGCCATGGACGAGCTGATGACGGCGCTGGGCGCGGAGGTTCTGCCTTTTCCGCTCAAAACCGAATGTTGCGGCGCGGCCATGGGCATCGCGCGCAAGGACGTGACCGCCGCGCTGACCGCGCGCATCCTCTCCACGGCCAGGGCCTACGGCGCGCAAGCCGTGGTGGCGGCCTGCCCGCTCTGCCACATGAACCTTGACCTGCGCCAGCGCCAGGCCGAGCGCCACGAGCGCGCCGCGTTCAACCTGCCCGTTTTGTATTACACCCAGCTTATGGGGCTGGCCTTCGGCCTGCCTCCGGAAAGCCTGAAACTGGACAAGCTGGCGGTCAGCCCCGAGCCGCTGCTTAAAGATATCGCCGCCCGGCGCGAAGCCCGCCTGGCCGCCCAAAACGGCGCGGCCGGCGCTCCCGAAGCTCGCGGCACGGAAGGAGGCGAGGCATGAAAATAGGCGTGTTCGTCTGCCACTGCGGCAGCAATATCGAGGCCACGGTCGATACCGCCCGGGTGGCCCGGATAGCCCTCACCTATCCCGACGTGGCCTTTGCCACGGACACCATGTACACCTGTTCCGAGCAGGGCCAGCAAAGCATTGTCGACGCCGTCAAGGAACGCGGGCTCGACGGCGTGGTGGTGGCCTCCTGCTCGCCGCGCATGCACGAGCTGACGTTCCGCCGCGCCGTGGAACGCGCGGGCCTCAACCGCTACATGTTTGAAATGGCCAATATCCGCGAGCATGTGTCGTGGATCGGCAAGGATCGCGAGGCCAACACCAACAAGGCGGCCGAACTGGTGCGTCTGGCCGTGGAAAAGCTGCGCCGCGACAAGCCGCTGTTTGCCAAGCAGTTCGACGTGACCAAGCGCGTGCTGGTGATCGGCGGCGGCGTGGCGGGCATCCAGGCCGCGCTGGACGCGGCGGAAGGCGGGCTTGAGGTCGTTCTGGTGGAGCGCGAAAGCACCATCGGCGGCAAAATGGCCAAGCTGGACAAGACCTTTCCCACCATCGACTGCTCAAGCTGCGTGCTCGCGCCCAAAATGGTGGACGTGGCCCAGCATCCCAACATCAAGCTCTACGCCTATTCCGAGGTGGAGAGCGTTGCGGGCTTTGTGGGCAACTTTACCGCCACCATCCGCAAAAAGGCCGCCTATGTGGACTGGAGCCTGTGCACCGGCTGCGGCACCTGCACCGAGCGCTGCCCGGCCAAAAAAACGCCCGACGCCTTTAACGAGAACGTGGGCCCCACCACGGCCATCAATATTCCCTTCCCTCAGGCCATCCCCAAGAAGGCCGTGATCAACGCCGCCTACTGCCGCAAGCTGAAAGACGGCAAATGCGGCGTGTGCGCCAAGGTCTGCCCCTCGGGCGCCATCCGCTACGACATGGAGGACGAAATCGTCACCGAGCAGGTGGGCGCGGTGATCGCGGCCACGGGCTATGATCTGACGGACTGGACGCCGCTGGGCGAATACGGCGGCGGCCGCTACCCCGACGTGATCACCGGCTTGCAGTACGAGCGCATGCTCTCGGCCTCCGGCCCCACCGGCGGCCATGTGCAGCGGCCCTCGGACGGCCTGGAGCCCAAAACCGTGGCCTTCATCCAGTGCGTGGCCTCGCGCGATCGCTCGCTCGACCGGCCGTACTGTTCCGGCTTCTGCTGCATGTATACGGCCAAGCAGGCCATCCTCACCAGGGATCACATCCCGGATTCGCGCTCCTACGTCTTTTACATGGACATCCGCGCGCCCGGCAAACTGTACGACGAGTTCACCCGCCGCGCCGTGGAGGAATACGGCGTGGAATATGTGCGCGGCCGCGTTTCGGCCATCCAGCCGACGCCCCGGCCCGACGGAACCATGGGCTACATCGTGCGCGCGGCCGACACCCTGCAGGGCAAGCCCGTGGAGATCGACGCCGACCTCGTGGTGCTGGCCGTGGGGGCCGAAGGCTCCAAAAACGCGGGCCGCCTGGCCGAAAAACTGCGCATTTCCTACGACCACTACGGCTTCTTTATGGAACGCCACCCCAAGCTGGGCCCGGTGGAGACTAATACCGCCGGCGTCTACCTCGCGGGCGCGTGCCAGGGGCCCAAGGACATCCCCTCCTCCGTGGCCCAGGGCAGCGCCGCCGCCGCCAAGGTGCTGAGCCTTTTTTCCAAACCCAAGCTGGAAAACGACCCGCAGGTGGCCCTGGTGGACGCCCGGCGTTGCGTGGGCTGCGGCAAATGCATCAACGTCTGCCCGTACCAGGCGATCAAGGAAAGCCAGGTGCGCGGCGAAACCAAGGCCGAGGTTGTGGAAGCCGTGTGCCAGGGCTGCGGCCTTTGCACCGCCACCTGCCCGCAGGGGGCCATTCAGGTGGCGCACTTCACCGACAACCAGATCCTGGCCGAAGTCAACGCCCTGTGCCGTTGAGCGCGGGGCGGGAGAGTTTTAACGTTATCCGTATGAGGTCGTATTATGGCGCTTATGCCCGGTAAGGAGCTGCGCATCGTCGGCTTTTTGTGCAACTGGTGTTCCTACGGGGGCGCGGACACGGCGGGCACGGCCCGCGCGTCCCAGCCCACGGACTTGCGCATCATCCGCGTGCCCTGCTCGGGGCGGGTCAACCCGCTCTTTGTGCTCAAAGCCCTGCTTGGCGGGGCGGACGGAGTGCTGGTTTCCGGCTGCCACCCGCGCGACTGCCACTATTCCAGCGGCAATTTCTACGCGCGGCGCAGGCTGGAGGTGTTGAAGGAATTTTTGCCGATCATCGGCATCGACCCCCGGCGTTTTGAATACGTGTGGGTTTCGGCCTCCGAGGGCCAGCGCTGGAAGGAAGTGGTGACGCAGTTTACCGATCGCATCCACGCCCTTGGCCCGGCCCCGCGCTGGGAAGACGTGACCGCGCGCTACGACGCGCCGGAAGAACTGCTGGAGCCGCTGCGCCCGCTCGGCTGCGGCGAAAACCCGGCGCTGGACGAGCTGAAGGCCGCGATCAAGAGCGCGCTGCCCGAACTGGAAGGCGTGCTGGGCTGGAAGCGCGGTTTTGACGCCGTCCACGCCGAGCCTGCGTTCCTGCGGACGCCCGAGGAAGTGGACGAGCTGGTCTGGGGCCCGTTCAACGTGCACAACCTCGCCAACTTCCTGCCGCAGTACAAGGGCCGCAAAATCGGCGTGGTGGTCAAGGGCTGCGACGGCAAGGGCCTGATCGAGCTTCTGGCCGAAAACCTGATCAGCCGCGACGACGTGCGCATTTTCGGCATGGGCTGCAACGGCACGGTGGACGAGGGCCGCATTCTGGCCAAATTGCCGGAAAACGCGGCCGTCACGGCGGCGCGCGGCCACGGCGCCACGCTCACCGTCACGGCCGGCGGCAAGGAATACGACCTGCCCATGCACGACATCGCGCAGGACAAGTGCCGCCTGTGCACCAATCCCAACGCGCCGCTGCACGACGTGTTCGCGGGCAAGCCCGTGGCCGAGCCCGCACCCCCGGCGGACGCGCGCCTGCCCATCCTGCGCTTTTTGGACGGCCTCGGCCTTGAGGAGCGCATGGGCTTCTGGAAAGGGCAGATGGAGCGCTGCATCCGCTGCCACGCCTGCCGCAGCGCCTGTCCCATGTGCGTGTGCCGCGACTGGTGCGTCTCGGACAGCCGCGACCCCGCCTGGCTGACCCAGGAAGACGACGTGCGCCAGAAGCTGATGTTCCAGCTTGTGCACGCCCAGCACCTGGCCGGGCGCTGCACCGGCTGCGTGGAGTGCCAGCGCGCCTGCCCCATGGGCATCCCCGTGTTCGCGCTCAAGCAGCAGTTCGGCCGCATGATCAAGAAGCTGTTCGGCTTCGGCGCGGGCATGGACCCTGCCGCCACGCCGCCCCTGCTGACCTATCAGGTGGAAGAGCCCACCATCAAGGAGCATGACCTGTCATGAGCGATCTTCGTTTTGCCACGGCCGACGCCCTGCTTGCCTGGCTGCGCGATCTGGCCGGCGAGCGCCGCGTCGTCGCCCCCCGCCGGGAAGGGCCGAGCGTGCTGTTCCGCCCGATTCCGCCGGAAGAAATGACCGAGCTTGAGCCCATGCTCCGGCGTTCCACGGTTTCGCCCAAGGCCGCGATATTGCCCGCGTCCGAAGTGCTGTTCCGCTTCGCTTCCGCCAAGGACGCGGACGATCCCTCGCGCCTGGCCACCACGCTGGACGTTCCGGCCGACGCCGCGCCCACCGTGCTGTTCGGCGGCAGGCCGTGCGACGCGCGCGGCTTTGTCACGCTCGACCGCCCCTACCTGGAAGGCCCGCACCAGGATCCGTATTACGCGGCCCGGCGGGCCGCCACCGTGATCGTCACCCAGGCCTGTCCCTCGGCCTTCCCGGTCTGCTTCTGCAACTGGGTGGGCAGCGGCCCGGCCGATCCCGAAGGCTCGGACATCGTGTTCACCGCGCTGGCAACGGAAGACGGCAAGGGCGGCTTCGCCCTGGAAGCCCTGACCGACAAGGGCAGGGAACTGCTCGGCCGTTTGTCCTGCACGGCCTTCCACGGCGATCTGGCCTCGGCCGTGAGCGCGGCGCGCGAAGCCGCGCAGGAAACGCTGCCGCCGCCTTCCGCGCTGGAAAACATTCCCGCCGCCGTGCTGGCCCGCTTCACGGACGAGGATTTCTGGCGTCACGAAACCGCCAAGTGCCTCTCCTGCGGGGCCTGCACCTATGTGTGCCCCACCTGCCAGTGCTTCACCATCACCGACGAAGGCTCGGCCCTGGACGGCCGCCGCCTGCGCAGCTGGGATTCGTGCATGAAGCCGCAGTTCACGCTGGAAACCAGCGGGCACAACCCCCGGCCGGACAAGGCCAAGCGCATGCGCAACCGCATCGGCCACAAGTTCGGCTACTACCCGCAAAATTACGGCGGCGCGTATTCGTGCTGCGGCTGCGGCCGTTGCGTGGCCAGTTGCCCGGTGTCGCTGGACATCCGGCACATGGTGGCCGCCGCCGTGCAGGGCGCGGAAAAAGCAACGGACAAGCCCGCCCCGCAAAAGAAGGCCAAAGCCCCGGCCAAGGAGACGTCATGAGCGGCTGCAACTGCAAGAATCCGTACCTGCCGCAAGTGGCCACGGTGCTGGACGTGATTGAGGAAACCTCCACCATCCGCTCGATCCGCGTGCGTTTTGACGACGAGGCCGCCTGGGCGAATTTTTCGTACCAGCCGGGCCAGGTGGGCCAGGTGTCGGTGTTCGGCGCGGGGGAATCGACGTTCGTGATCAACAGCCCGCCCTCGCAAAAGGATTACCTCCAGTTTTCCGTGATGCGCGCGGGCGAAGTGACCAGCGCCATTCACAAGCTGCACCCCGGCGACAAGGTGGGCGTGCGCGCCCCGCTGGGCAACTGGTTCCCCTGGGAGGACTGGAAGGGCAAAAACGTGTTCTTTGTGGGCGGCGGCATCGGCATGGCCCCTATCCGCACCATCATGCTGCACCTTTTGGAGCGCGCGGACGATTACGGCCAGATCAGCCTGCTCTACGGCTTCAAGTCGCCCACGGACATGGCCTTTGCCGCCGACGTGCCGGGCTGGCTGGCCCACCCCAAACTGCGCGCCACGCTGACCATCGACAACCCGCCGCCTCCCGGCTCGCCGGAATGGCCGCACAAGGTCGGGCTCATCCCCAACGTGCTCAAGGAACTGGCTCCCAGCCCCGACAACACCGTGGCCGCGCTGTGCGGCCCGCCGATCATGATCAAGTTCACCCTGGCCGCCTTCCGCGAGCTGGGCTTCAAGGACGAGAACATCGTCACCACGCTGGAACGCCGCATGAAGTGCGGCATCGGCATCTGCGGCCGCTGCAACCTGGGCGGCAAGTACGTCTGCCTGGACGGCCCGGTGTTCACGCAGGCGCAGCTTAACGAGCTGCCGCCCGAAATGTGAGCGCTGTCTTCACGTTGCCATGCAGGCGCCGCCGCCCGGAGATTCCGCGCGGCGGCGCTTTTTTGTTGTTGATTGGAGCGGGCTGGGCATGTATCGCCATAGTTTTCATTTGTTCGCATGTATCGGCATAGAGTCTCAAGAATGGGGATAGATTTTTTGCATGTATCGCGCTTATGGTTTATTTGTGATGCAGGGACAATATAGTTGTTTATCATGTTGCGCGCTTCTATATATGGCTCAAGCACGTGTCAAAAACGTGCCAAGGAGCCGGAAGTGCTGCAAGTGATCGCGAATCAGGGGATGGGCGTTTTAGCCGCGAGCTTTTCCACGGCGCGGCCCGCCCCGGAAATCCTTCACCGCGTTCTGCGCGCGGGGCAGGGCGTGTGCGGCGCAAACGGCGCGCGCGTCCAGCGCCTGTACGTTATCGAAGGAGGCTCTCTCCTGCGCCAGCTGGCCAAATGCACCGGCCGCCTGTGCGCCGCGCCCGTGGCTGTTCTGGTGGGCTGCGATTGCAGCGGGGACGTGGACGACGGCGTGTTCGAGGGCATGTGCGCGGTGATTGTGCGCATGGCGCGCCGGGCCCTGGAGGAGGGCCTGGCCTGCAACGTCAGCCGCGACGTGCGGGGCGTGCGCACGGTGTTTGCCCTGCCGCCGGACGTGGCGCCGCTGGCCGTGGTCTACCTGGGCTATTCGGTGTTTTTGGAGCCGGGAGCGCGGCGGCGCTGCGAATGCGAAGACCCCGACGTCCGGGCGGCATGGGCGGACAGAGAGCCGTGGCCGACCCGGACGGGCTGGCCAGCCCTGTCGGCCAGGGCCGGCGGGACATGCCGCCCGCAGCGCGGCGCGCTCAAAGGAACATCCGGCCCGGCGGGCGAGAACGCCTGACGGCCGGCGGCGCGGCCGTTCACGGCGTGGCCGTTCGCGGCGCGGCCGCCCCCAAACGGCGCACTGCTTCCGCCGCCCCTCCTTCTTGCCAGAATCGCTCCTCGCGGGTAGTCTTGACAGGGCCGCCTCTCAACAACCCGCCGCAGGTGCGTTATGCAATCTCTCCGCAAGAGCCTTCTGAATTTTGTCTTTTCCGGCTCCAGCATGCGCCGCTGGAACGACAAGCTGCGCCCCGTGGAGCTGTACGAGGTGGACAAGCAGGCGCACAAGATGATCGCGGCCTTCTTCCTCTACCAGTTGCAGTGCCGGGGGCTGGGCGAGGCCGAGCGGCTCGCCCTGGGCCGGAACGTGGTGGAAGGCGGCCTTTTTGACTATTTTTACCGCCTGATCATCACCGACATCAAGCCGCCGGTTTTTTACCGCATCAAAGAGAACAGCGAGCATTACCGCGAGCTGACCACCTGGGTGCTGGGCGAGATGGAACCGCTGGTGCGCCCGCTGGACGAGGCCTTCTGGCGGCGCCTTGTGGCCTACCACACCCTGGAGCCGGATCCCGACGACGACATGCGCGTCCTGGCCGACAGGCTGCTGGCGGCGGCGCACCTGTACGCTTCGAAGTGGGAATTCAGCCTGATCCGCCCGCTCAACTACTTTGACGAGGAACTGCGCGACATCGACAATTCCTTCACCGAACAGCTTCAGGCCATGACGGACATCGCGGGGGTGCGCGAACTCTTGGCCTCCTCGGGCAACGCGCTGGTGCGCACGGCCAATTTGTGCGGGCAGTTGCGCTTTCAGATCCGCTGGTCGCAGATGCCGCGCATTCCCGAAACCTCCGTGCTGGGGCACATGCTGGTGGTGGCCGCCTACGCCTATTTTCTCAGCCTGGGGCAGAACGCCTGCCCCTCCCGCTGCCTGAACAATTTTTTCTGCGGCCTGTTCCACGATCTGCCCGAGCTGCTCACCCGCGACATCATCACCCCGGTCAAGCGCTCGGTGGAGCATCTGCCCGCCATCATCCACCAGTACGAGCGCGAGGAGCTGGAGCGCCGCGTGCTGCTGCCCCTGGAAGAGGGCGGCTACGCCGACATCCGTGACAGGCTGGCCTACTACCTTGGCTGGGGCACGGAATCGGAGTTCATGGAGACCATCCGCGACGAGGCGGGCTTTGTGCATACGCTCAGTTCGTTTGAGGAGCTGCACCAGGATTGCGACCTCGACCGCCTTGACCCCAAGGACGGCCGCCTGGTCAAGATTTGCGACATCCTGGCCGCTTTTATCGAGGCGCACACCTCCGTGCGCAACGGCGTGGCCTCGCCCGAACTGCACGAAGCCATGGCCCGCATCCGTAACGATTACCGCCGCCAGTCCATTGGCGACTTCAACGTGGGGACGCTGCTGGCGGACTTTGACTGACGCCCGTTCCGCCCCCCCCCCTTGTGCCCTCCGCCATGCCGAACGCCTGGCGGAGGGCCTGTTGCACGCCCAAAATAGCTTTTAGCTCCCTGGTATGATTTTTTAAAAATGCCGGATCCGTTATGTCGATTATTCCCGAGGGCCTGCGCCGCCCGTTCCGTTCGCGCAACTACCGCTTGTACGCCATAGGCATGATCGTTTCCCAGCTGGGCATGTGGATGCACGGGGTGGCCAGCTCGTGGCTGGTGTACCGCCTGACGGGCTCCAGCGTGGCCCTCGGCCTGGTGGCCTTTGCCGGGCAGATTCCGCTGTTTGTGCTGGCGCCGTTCGGCGGCGTGATCGCCGACGCCTTCCCCCGCCGGCGCATCATCTTTTTTACCCAGATCCTGATCCTGATCGCCACGCTCGTCCTCTCGATCCTGACCATAGCGGGCGTGGTCGCCATGTGGCACATCGTGGCGCTTTCCTTTGTCATCGGCTGCGTGGGCGCGGTGGACAGCCCCACGCGCCAGGCCTTTGTGGTGGAAATGGTGGGCAAGGACGATCTGCCCAACGCCATCGCCATCAATTCCTCCATGTCCAATTCCATGCGCCTGGTCGGGCCCATGGTCGCGGGCGTGGCCATTCCCTTCATCGGCGAGGGCGGCTGCTTCCTCTTTCACTGCCTCGGCTATATGGCGCTGGTGATCTGCCTGCTGCTCATGGACATCGCGCCCCGCGCCGTGGAAAGAATCCACGGCCGCGTGCTGGCCGACATTGCCGACGGCTTCCGCTTTGCCGCGCGGCACCCCGGCATCCGGGTCATCCTGCTCTGCCTGGCCGGCATCAGCCTCCTCGGCGCGCCGATCAGCGCGCTGCTGCCCGTCTTTGTGGCCGAAGATCTGGGCAGCGCCGCCGCCGCGCTCGGCATTCTGACCAGCGCCTCCGGCGTCGGCGCGCTGGCCGGAGCCCTGGCCCTCGGCTCGCGCACCCGCAAGGGCATCCTGGTCTGGACGCTCAGCGCCGGGCTTTTGGCCGCCCTGGGCATCATGGTGCTCAGCCGCACGGGCTCCATCGTTCCGGCCGCCGCCTGCATGGTCTTTTTCGGCGCCGGGCAGGTGGTGGGCATCGCCTCCTGCAACACCCTGCTCCAGCTTTCCACGCCCGACCATTACCGGGGCCGCATCATGGCCATGTTCACCATGACCGTCATGGGCATCAGCCCCGCGGGCTCGCTGGCCGCCGGCGTGCTGGCCGAAGCCTGCGGCGTGCCGCTGACCTATTTGGTGTGCGGCGGCCTGCTGCTGTTGCTGACCGCGGTGGCCGCGCCTTTTCTGGGCCGCCACGCGCGCGGGATAGCGTAGGGGGAAGGGGAGGGGGACGCCTCCGGCGAGGAGGGGCGTAACGCCCGGTTTTTTGGCGGCTGCGCCGATGGGCGCGTTAATAGATTTATCCCCTGCGCCTCCGGCGGGGAATGAAGAGGATTTTTCTCTGAATTTTTCGGTGGCTTCGCCGCCACCGACTTTAATATCTTTATCCCCTGCGCCTCCGGCGGGGAGGAGGGGGGCGGGTATTGGGGCAACCAGCGGGTTGTGCCCGCCCAGGGCCCCCGCCACCACCGCCCCCCCGCCCCCCCCGCATCCGCGGGCCCCACACAGTGATAGGCGCCCCGCGGCCGGGGCCCGCCCCGCGCGCGGTGGGCTGGGGTGGGGGGGGGGGGGGGCGGGCGGGGGGGGGGGGCGGCGGGGGGTGCCCGCCCCCCCCCCCCCCCCCCCCCCCCCCCCCCCCCCCCCCCCCCCCCCCCGCC
>JAVBMS010000005.1:0-2752 GCA_031552135.1 Mailhella sp. | reverse complement strand
CGCGTAGCGCGCACATGATCCCGGCCGACAGGCCGGAGGGGCCGCTGATAGCGCGCGAGGCAACGCCGAGGCGCGCGTGGAGAGGACATCCTTCCTTCGGCCCCGAGAGCGCGTGTTCTGTAAGAACCGCGCGTCATCTGGGAATGTTAAGACGTACTGGCTACTCGGACTCCCCTTAACAGGCACATCCGGGCAAACGCCTTCCCTATTTCATGTCTTTACCGTGCGCGTAGCGCACCAAGTCACCGCAGGTGACCTCGCATCCCTCCATTTGCGCTTTGCGCGCACCCCTGCTAGGAGACACCTCGTGCGCGCGACGTCTTCCGGGCAAACGGCCTGAAAGGAATGCGCCCAGACAGGAGTTTCATTTTGCACGAGTTATGGGGTGTGGTGTCGGGCCCGCTGGCGCGGATGCTGCTGGGTCTGGCGGCCGGTCTTTTTGTGGCCACGCTGATCGAGGGAATGCGCTGGACGCGCCCGCTGGCGCGCTTCGCCGCCCCGCTGACGCGCCGGGCGCGGCTGGGCGCGGTGCCGGGCGCGGCCTTCGCCCTGGCTTTTTTTTCGGCCGCCTCGGCCAACGCCATGCTGGGCGAGGCCTACGCCAAGGGCGAGCTTTCCGAGCGCGAGGTCATGCTCTCCAATTTGTTCAACAGCCTGCCCTCGTGGCTGACACACACGCCCTCGATATTTTTCCTGACCTGGCCGGTGCTGGGCTTTCCGGCCGTCATCTACACGGGGCTGACGCTGGCGGCGGCGGCAACGCGCACGCTGCTGACCGTGGCCTTCGGCCGTCTGTTCCTGCCCCCGCTGGCGTGCGGCGAGTGCGCCGCGCCGGAAATGCCGGAGGAAGCCTCGCCGTGGAAAAAGGGTCTGGCGGGCGCGTGGCGGCGTTTTAAACGGCGCATGCCGCGTCTGCTGTTTGTGGCGATTCCTATTTATATTGTCATGTATTACGCGCAGAAGGCCGGAGTGTTCGCGGCGGCCGAGGCCTGGCTCGCGGCCCGCGCGGGCTGGCTGGATTTTCTGAAGCCCGAGGCGCTCAGCATCATCGTGCTGTATGCGGCGGCGGAGTTGGGCGCGGCCGTGGCGGCGGCGGGCTCGGTGCTGCACACGGGCGCGCTTGGCACGCCCGACATCGTGATGGCGCTTTTGATCGGCAACGTGCTGTCCACGCCCATGCGCGCGGTGCGCCACCAGTTGCCGTCCTACGCGGCCTATTTTCCCGCCGGGCTCGCGGTGAAGCTGATCGTGGCCAACCAGGGCCTGCGCGCGCTCAGCATCATCGCCATTGCCTGGGCGTATTGGAGTGTGGCCGCGTGAGCACAGCGCACGATCAGGCGGATGGCCTGCCCTTCCGGCCCGACGCGCCGTGGCTCGCGCCGCTGGCGGGCTGGTCGGATCTGCCGTTCCGGCTGCTGTGCCGGGAACGCGGGGCCGCCGTGTGCTGCACGGAGATGATCAGCGCCAAGGGCCTCTGGTACGGGGGCAGGAACACCGAGGAGCTGCTGGCCACCACGCCGGAGGACGCGCCGCTGGTCGCGCAGATTTTTGGCGACGAGCCGGAGATCATGGCCGATGCGGTGCGCCGGCTGCAAGACAGGGGCTTTGTCTGGTTTGACGTGAACATGGGCTGCTCGGTGCCCAAGGTGACGAAAACAGGCTCGGGCGCGGCGCTGCTCAAAGATCCCGCCCGCGCGCTGGCCGTGGGCGAGGCCGTGATCCGCGCGGCGGGCGAGCGCCGGGCCGGCTTCAAAATGCGCCTGGGCTGGGACGCCGGATGCGGCGAAGTGTTCCGCGATCTGGGCGCTCGCCTGGCCGGGGCGGGCGCGGGCTGGCTGACGCTGCACCCGAGGTGGGCCAGACAGGGCTTTACGGGCGAGGCCCGGCTGGACGCCGTGGCGGAACTCGCGGCCGCCGTGCCCGTGCCGGTGATCGCCAGCGGCGACTTGTTCACGGCGGAAGACGGCATGCGGGCGCTGCGCGAAGGCGGCGCGGCCACGGTGATGTACGCGCGCGGGGCGCTGCGCGATCCGGGCGTTTTTGCCCGCCACATCCGCCTGCTGCAAGGCGAATGCGAGCCTGACGAAACGGACGGCAGGGCGGCGCTGGCCGCGCTGATCCGCCGCCATATGGAATTGGCCAGGCAGCACGCCCCGGCCTCGGCGCTGCTGAAAATGCGCACGTTCGGCCCGCGCTACGTCAAAAACCTGGACAGCGCCCGCGCCTTGCGGCAGGCTCTGGTCACCTGCGCAAGCTGGGACGGGCTGGAAAGCATTGTCCATGAATATCTGGATTAAATGAGTACTAGAGCATTTCACATGTGAAATGCTCACGGAACTGAGCGTAGCGAGGTTCCGCCGCGCAGCCGGAGTAGCCGCATCAGGCTGTCTTCATCCGTACGCCTCGCAAGCTCGGCAACGGCTGAAGCAATTCACTTGCGGCGTTATCGATGCTGTCGCTAGCCGTAATGCTCCTACGTCGCATAACGGCTAGCGCAAACGATGGCGGAGGCGTGAAACTTAAGGGGCAGAACATCGTGTCCAAGCCATGTATCATTTCAAAAGTAATATGCTCTAGAATGACGGATCTGGCGAATCTGACGCTGGCGGAGCTGGAGGATTTTGTGGCGCGGGAACTGGGCGAGTCCAGGTTCCGGGCGCTACAGATCTGGCAATGGATATGGCGCAAAAACGTGGGCGACATCGACGCGATGACCGACATCTCGCGCGAGGCGCGGGCGCGTTTGAAGGAA
>JAVBMS010000045.1:0-49054 GCA_031552135.1 Mailhella sp. | reverse complement strand
GAGCGACACGCCCCCGCCGCCCACGCTGGCCGAAGTTCGCGCCCGGGCGCTCGAAACCCTGCGCCTGAAAAAATGGGAAGCCAAAAACGCGGGCATCCGCGTGAACGGCATCGCCATCGACACCGACGACCGTGGCCAGGCGACGATTTCCGGCGCGGTGATGAACGTCATGCTCGACCCCGCGTTCACCGCGCGCTGGAAAACCGCCGCTGTGGACGCAAACGGCGCGTCGGTGTGGGTGACGCTGGACGGGCCGATGCTGGTGGGCCTCTCGAAAGCGCTCACGCAGTACACGGAGGCGTGTTTCGCCGTGGAGGCCGTGAAGCAGGCCGAAGTTGCGGCGCTGGGCAGCGCGGCGGGAATCCAGGCGTGGCTGGCGGAAAACCTGGACGCGGGCTGGCCGCCGCAGGACATCACCTTGGTTGCCGGAGGGTAGCGCCATGCAGTTGCAAAAGGCATCGCTTGATACCGGCCTCCTGCAAGAGTGCTGGCGCGGCCCGGCTATGACGCAACAGGGCACGGCGGAAATCGTCATCAGCCTGGCGCGGGACGAGCGCACGGGCTTTCCGGCGCTGGTGGTTTCGGCGCTGGAGCCTTCGGGCCGGACGCGGCACTATGCGGGCTCGCTGGCGGACGACATCCGGCAGATACTGGCCCCCGCCGCCCCGGTAGCGCCGCCCGGCAAAAAGAAAGCCCCCCAGCCGGAGCCGGGGGGCGCGGCGGGAGAACCGCCGGAAGCGTGATTACTGCTTGGCGCTGACCAGGCTGTTCACCGCGTTGGTGAGCTGCGTCATGGTGTTGCCAAGGGCGATGATAATGTCGTTTCCGCTGTCGGACGACGTGCCGTGGCCCTTGGCCAGCAGCCCCTTGAGGAACAGGATTTCCTGATCCTGCTTGCAGAGTTCACGATCCTGATGCTTGGCGTGGGACTTCCACACGGCCTCCTTGGTTTCGCAAACTTCCTTGGCGATCATGTCAAGGCGCTGCTCCGTGCGGCCGTAGCGCATTTCACCGCGCAGGTCGTTGGAATGCAGCGTGCGGGACAGGCCTTCCAGGGTTTCGCCGCAGGCGTGGGCGTGGGCGTGGTGGCTGTAATGGCTGTCGCACGAATTGCCGCAGTTGTTCCAGCCGCCGCGATTCCAGTTGCCGCCGCCGGCCAGCAGGCCAAGCACCAAGCCTTCGCCCATATTGTCTTCCATGATAAAACCTCCATGCATGGTTTTGAGGAAGCGAAATGCTTCCTGTGCATGGATTTTCCATAGCATTCTAGCCGCAGGGGGTTTGTATGGGCATGTCTTTTGATGTGTTTCGTAAGAAGCTTGTGGCATCTTGTGGTGATTGTGAGTTGCTGAAAATCAAAGATATAGCGTATTCTCTTGGCGTGCATTACAACACCGTGCTTGCATGGAAAAGGAAAAGCGATTTTCCGAAACCCTGCGGCAAGGTGGGCGGCAGCAAGCTTTGGGCGGCGGACGACGTTGCCCGCTGGATTGTGGACAACAAAGACCTGTAGCGGCGGGAGGAAATATGCACCACGCGCTGTATGCGATGATGGAGCGGCGGGGGCCGGACGTGCTGAAATTTGTGGAGGCGACCTTGGACGAGGCCATGAAGCGTCCCACGGCGGCGAATCTCGAAAAGGTGGGCCGGTGCGCCTGCATCCTCAAGGACTTGGCGAAGGCCGAAGCGTGCCTGAAAGGCGTGATGGCGGCGGAGCAGGGCAAAACGTGGGCGATGCCGATGTACCCCGCGCCCGGAACCGGCCCGGCGTAAGGGGCATAAGCCTGCGCGCCCGGCCTGGCCCTCGCGGAAACGCGGGGGCTTTTTTGTGCCGTAATTTCTGCCGTAATTTTGGAGAGGAGTTTGCCGTAAAAATGGCGATTTTGCCGTATTTTTTAGAGATAAAACTCAATAAAATCAGTGTGATAAAAAATAGAGTGTGAGCTTGGGAAGCTGACACTCTACCGTTGAGTTATTCCCGCAATTTTGAACTATATCAGCGTGTTGTCCGCTTATAGGCCGCGGTGTCGATGTTATCGTCAACCGTGGCAGCGAAGGTTTTGTACGGAATTTGGCCCCAAAAGGCAAGCGCCGCCTACTTCTTTTTTACCGGCACAAACAGTTCAAACGAGCCGTCGTTTGCGTAGGTGACGGTGTGGTAGCGTTCGTAGCAGGGCCGGGCGTCATCCATTCCATATTCCGCCTGCGATGCGGGCCAGATCTGAAACAGCGTGGCATAGGCATCCGCCAGAGCGGCCAGCGAGGGCGCCACGCAGCTGGCGTAAAGCCCGGCGGGCACGGTGACGCGCTCCATGCCCTGAGGCGCTGCCGCACCGGTGGGCGCGGCCACGGCGGCCCAATAGTCGAAGCATCCCGTTTGCGGATCAACATTGAAGGAAGGGCCGTAGGAGTGGGCGGGAAATACGCCGGGGTCGCCCCCGGTCACTTCGTGAATGCGCCGGGCAAAGGCTTCCCACAGCGCGGGGCAGTCCCGGCCGCTATGCTCCATGGACGTGCGCGTCATCATGCCGACAAGGGCGAGGGCGGGTTGCTCCGTGACGGAAACGGCAAAGGGCTGAGACATGGCGGCTCCGGTAGATTTGCCCGATACGTTCAGTTTTTGCGGGCGTTGCGGTTTTGACGCGCGGTGGAGTGAAAAAAACGCGCATCTCGGGGAAAATGCGCGTCGGGCTCATGTTTGGAGCGGGAGACGGGATTTGAACCCGCGACTTCAACCTTGGCAAGGTTGCACTCTACCACTGAGTTACTCCCGCAGAGAGGGTTCTTCTACCTTCGGGCGGGCCACAAGTCAAGAATCTCCGGCAAATTTTACAAAAATTGACGTATTCTACTGCCATTATTGATTGATCAGGCATTGTCGGTGCAGCTGGGAACGCGGGCGTGAAGAGCGGGAGGCCGATATTCGCCTCGGGTATGCGGCTTGCGCGCACAGCGGGCATCCATCCTTACGGCCGCCAGGATATGCCAGCATAGCAATGCGCCACAGAACATCCGTTTTGAGAATAAAAAAAGACGTACAGCAACTCTACGCGGCTGAACGTCTTTTTACTCTTGAATGGAGGCGGCATCCAGATTTGAACTGGAGAATGGAGGTTTTGCAGACCTCTGCCTTACCACTTGGCTATGCCGCCAATAAGACAGACTGGAGCGGGAGACGGGATTTGAACCCGCGACTTCAACCTTGGCAAGGTTGCACTCTACCACTGAGTTACTCCCGCAGGGCAGAACAGCAGGTATAGACGGACTTGGGCCGCTTGTCAACCCACTTTTTAGGAATCACGCCTCCGGCGGGTCATTCCGCGGCGGGCGGCGTCTTGGTTTCTTCCTGCTCCGGCGCGTTTTCCCCTTCGGCGGGGGGCGCGGCGGCAAAAACCTCCACGTCGTGGCGGGCGTTGGGGGCTTTTTCTTTCGCCTTCTGGGCTTCCTCGTCGCGCAGGGCGCGGCGCAGCACCTTGCCCACCATGGATTTAGGCAATTCCTCCCGGAATTCAAAGAGGCGCGGCACCTTGTAAGACGCCAGCTTCTGGCGGCAAAACGCCACCAGTTCGGCCACGGTGATGGTTTCGCCGGGCTTGGGCACGATAAAGGCCTTGAGGGTTTCCCCGCGCGAATGGTGGGGGATGCTCAGGGCGACGGCATCCTGGATTTTGGGATACTCGTACAGCACTTCGTCGATTTCGCTGGGAAAGACGTTGTAGCCCCCGATAATCGCCATATCCTTCTTGCGGTCCACGATATAGAGGTAGCCGTCCTCGTCCTGGTAGGCGATGTCGCCGGTGTAGAGCCAGCCGTCGCGGATGGTGGAGGCGGTTTCTTCCGGGTGGTTCCAGTAGCCTTTCATCACCTGGGGGCCGCGGACGATCAGTTCGCCGATCTGGTTGGGCGGCAGGATGTCCGTGCCGTTTTCAAGGTCGACAATGCGGGCCTCGGTACCGGGGATGGGCACGCCGATGGAACCTTCCTTCTGGCGGCCGTGCAGCGGGTTGGCCGCGACCACGGGCGAGGCTTCGGTCAGGCCGAAGCCCTCGGTGATTTTGGCCTTGGTCATCTGCTGGAAGCGTCTCATGCTGGCCAGGGGGAAGGGCGAGGAGCCGGAAATGCAATACTGGATGCAGGTTAAATCGTAGTTGCCCACGCTTTTTTGCTGCATGAGCGAAATGTAGATGGACGGCGCGCCCACAAAGAACGTGGGCCGGTATTTTTTGATCAGTTCCAGCAGATCACGGGGCACATAGCGCGGAATGGGGATGGTGGGCGAGGCGTAGATGGTGGGCAGCATCAGCGAGCCCATGAGCCCGTAAACGTGGAAAAAGGGCATAATGCCGAGGAAAAGGTGGGGCGTGGTGGCGGCGCTGCCCCGGATGACCGCCACAAGTTGCTGGATTTGGGCGGCGATGTTGAAATGGGTGAGCATGGCCCCCTTGGAAAAGCCCGTGGTGCCGCCGGTATATTGCAGCAGCGCCAGCGTGTTTTTGGGGTCGGCGGGCTGCTCGCTGTAGCGGGCGCGGGTTTTGAACATCGACTTCCAGGACAGCACGGCGTCGCTGTACTCAACCTGGGGCAGCGCGCCCTGGCGCTTGGCCTGCAAGGGCTGGAGCAGGTTGAGCGGGAAGGCGAGCGCGTCCGCCAGCGTGGAGACAATATAGGTTTCAATGCCGAACAGGTGGCGCAGCGGTTCGACTTTCGACCAGAAAATATCCAGAGTCAGTAGGAATTTGGGGCGCGAATCGTTGAAATGGTGCGTCAGCTCTTTTTCCATGTAGAGCGGGTTGGTCATGATGATCACGGCCCCCGCCTTCAGCGCGCCCCAGAAGGCGATCACCGTTTGCGGCACGTTGGGCATCATGATGGCCACCCGGTCGCCGCTTTGCAGGCCGCGCTCGCGCAGCGCGGCGGCCAGGGCTTCGGCTTTGTCCTTCAGTTGGCTGTAGGTCAGGGTGAGATTCTGGAATATGACGGCTTTGCGGTTGCCGAATTCTTCCGCCGCGCGATCCAGATAGCCCGTGATGGGCAGGACGCTGACGTCGAAATCGGCGGGCGGGTTGCTGTCGTAATGGGCTTGCCACGGAAAGGCGTATGAACTCATGGATGCGTCCTATGTTGCCGGGTTGCCGGAAACTTGATGCGGGCAGGATCAAGAATCCCGGAATGCCTGGGTTGGGGAGCACAAGCAAGACCGGCGCATTATAGACGGGTTATTATCAACTTGTCACGCCGTTTTTACCTGCTTTTTCAGGCGATTGCCTCAGGCCGGCCACAGGGGGGAAGCAAGGGCGCGGCCGTCCGCCGTCAGCAGCAGGCAGGCCCGGCCCGGCAGGGAGCTGATCAGGCCCAGAGCGTCGCGCGGCGGCATAACCGCCAGTGAGGTGGCCAGGGCGTCCGCTTCGAGCGCGGTTTTGGCCAGGACGGAAACGCTGACGACGTCCGTGGGGCTGGCGCCGGAGCCGGGCTGGATCAGGTGGTGGTGGCGGCGCGAGGCGTCGAAGAAAATCTGGTAGCTGCCGGAGGTTGCGATAGCTTGATTGGCGAGGGCAAAGGCGCCTTCGCGCAGGCCTCCGGAGGGGTTTTGCACCGCCACGCGCCAGGGCTGGCCGGGCGCTTTGGCGCCGTGCGCCACAATGTCGCCCCCCGCGTTGATCAGGTGGTTGTCGAGGCCAAGGGAGAGCAGAAAGCGGGAAATTTCGTCCGCAATGTGGCCTTTGGCGATGCCGTCCAGCGTCACGCCCATGCCGCTTTGCGCCAACCGGGCCTGGCGGCCGTTCAGCGTGAGGCCGTCGGCGCGCACCAGCGCCCGGGCCTCGTTCAGTTCATTTTCAGGAATGCTGATGGCGCCCGTGGGGTTCTGGTAGCGCCGGAACAGATCCACCAGCGGCCGCACCGTGATATTGAACGCGCCGCCGGTCGCGGCCTCAAAACGTTGCGAGCGTTCCAGCAGCGCGGCAAGCTCGGGCGGGCAGTCCAGGCTGGTCAGGCGGCCGTGCCGGTTGAGCAGGCTGACCGGAGAAGAGGCGTCGAAGCGGTCGTAGATGGCGATGAGGCTGATCATGCGCTCAAACGCGCGGCCCATGGCGTCCCGCATGCGATCATTGGAAGGATCGGCCAGCGTGATGGCAACAAACGTGCCCATGAGCGCCCGGGTTTCGGTCATGACGTTGGCGGCCGGCGTGGAGCGCGCGGCGGCAATGGCCTGACGGGGCGACAGGGAGGAAAGGGCCCAGCTTCCCAGTCCGCCCAGACCGAGGACGGAGAGGGTTTTGAGCGCGTGGCGGCGGCTGAAGCGGGTGGACATGGCAAACTCGTTCTTGAAATGGTGGAACAATCAGGCCGCGGAGTTGCTGTTCGGGGCGGCAACCTCCGCGACCACCGCGCCCTCCGCGCCCCCTGTATCCTTGGGCCGCAGGCAGCGCAAAATGTGGCGCGGGCACGCGGCCACGCAGGCCATGCCGCATTCGTCGCCGTAGCTCAGGCAGATTTTCTGGTCGATGTGGATATTGTTGTCCACGGCGCTGACGGCGCCGGCGGGGCAGCTCTTGATGCAGCGCCCGCACTGGATGCAGCCGGCCTTGCATATTTCCGTCACGGTTTTGCCCTTGTCCTTGGTGGAGCAGGCCATCATCACCCGGGCGCGGCGGGGCACGATTTCCAGAATGGAGCGCGGGCAGGCTTTGGTGCAGAGGCCGCAGCCCGTGCAGCGCGCGGGATTGATGCGCACGAGGCCGCCGCGCACCGAAAGCGCGTCAAAGGGGCAAACCTTGACGCAGTCGCCGTGCCCCAGGCAGGAGTGGGCGCACTGGTCGGTGCCCTGGCCGGAGGCCAGCAGCGCGGCGGCCGCGCAGGAGGGCATGCCCTGGTAGGTAAAGCGCACCGCCACCTTGCCTTCCACCTTTTCGCAGCGCCGGAAGGAGATTTGCGGTTCCATGGCCGCGACGGTCTTGCCGGTCAGATTGCCGACATTGACGCCGGTTTCCGCGCCGCCGGCCACGCACAAATTGGCGGGCACGTTGGGGTCGGTGACCACGGCCTGGGCGTAGTTTTCGCATCCGGCAAAGCCGCAGCCGCCGCAGTTGGCGCCGGGCAGCACCGCAACGACGGCTTCAACGCGCGGATCTTCCTCCACGGCCAGCAGGCGGGAGGAAACACCCAGCAGGGCGGCGGCCACCAGGCCCAGAATAAAAAGCACAAGAATCGATGTGGTAACCATGCTGTTCTCTCGCGTTAAGCCGTCATGCCGCGGAAGGCCATGAAAGCAAGGGACATGAGCCCGGCCATGATCAGCGCGATGGGGGTTCCGCGCAGGGCGGCGGGCACGCGGCAGGTTTCCAGGCGTTCACGCACGCCCGCCATGAGCAGCAGGGCCAGCATGAAGCCGAGCGTGGAAGCCGCGGCGTACAAAAGCGCGGTCACCAGGTCGTATTCCTTGCGCTGGACAAGCAGCGCGATGCCCAGCACGCAGCAATTGGTGGTGATCAGGGGCAAAAAGATGCCCAGCGACTTGTACAGCGGCGGCATCACTTTTTTCAGGAACATTTCCACAAACTGCACCAGGGCGGCGATGACCAGGATGAAGGCCAGGGTTTGCAGGTAGGTCACGTTCAGGGGCACCAGCACGTAGGTCTGGATCAGCCAGGTGAACAGCGTCGCCAGTATGGTGACGAAAACCACGGCCCAGCCCATGCCCATGGCCACGCCGCGTTCCTTGGAGCAGCCGAGGTAAGGACAGTTGCCCAGATACTGCGCCAACACAATGTTGTTGACGAAGATGGCGGAAATGAAAAACTGGAATATGTCCATAAGGGCTTCCTACTGCTGCGTTGAGCCGGTGGCGTGCGCGCACGCGCCGCACGAAGAGCAGCCGGGCATGGGGTTTTCCGGAACGTCCCGGCCTTTGCGGCGCGCCAGAAACGCGTTGAGGTAGTTCATGGCGGCCAGGATCAGCCCCAGGCATACAAACGCGCCCGGCGCTTCCACCATGAAGCTGAACGGCTGGTACGACGCGGGCATAACCTGCGTGCCGAACAGCGCGCCCGCGCCAAACAGTTCGCGTACCCCGCCCAGAAACGTCAGCGAGCAGGTGTAGCCGAGGCCGATGCCCAAAGCGTCGGCAATGGAGGGCAGCACGGGGTTTTTGCCGGCAAAAGCCTCGGCCCGGCCGAGGATGATGCAGTTCACCACAATAAGCGGCACAAAAATGCCCAGTTGCAGGTAAAGCGGGTAGGCGTAGGCCTGCATGAGCAGCTCCACCGCCACCACCAGCGAGGCGGAAATAACGATGAAGCACGCGATGCGCACCTTGGCCGGAATGATGTTGCGCACCATCGAGATCAGCATGTTGGACAGCGTCAGCACAAAAATGACGGCCAGCCCCATGCCCAGGCCCGTGGAGGCCGATTTGGTCACGGCCAGCACGGGGCAGAGGCCCAGAACCAGCCGGAACGGCGGCAAATCCGTCCACAAGCCCTTGGTGAATTCCTGAAAAATGCTGCGGGCCATACCCGTCTCCTTCGTTGCTATGAGGCCAGGGTGGCCAGAATCTGCGCTTTCAGCGCCAGGTAGTCGTCCGTGGCCTTGCGTATGGCGTCCACCGCCCCGGTGGAGGAGATGGTCGCGCCGGAAACGGCGTCGATGCCGCCGCCCCGCGAGGCCAGATCCACCGGCAGGGCCTTGCCCCGGAACTGGGCAGTAAAGCCCTGTTCCGAAACCGCGCTGCCGATGCCCGGCGTTTCCTGCGACTTGGTGACGGCAACGCCGATCAGCGTGTCGCGATCCAGATCAAAGCCCACCATGACGCCCAGATCGCCGCCAAAGCCGGGAGCGCTGTTTTCCATGGCCACGGCGTAGAGCTTGCCGTCTTTGCGGATGGGGAAAACCATGACCTTGCGCCCATCGGGCAGGGCGAAGTCGCGGCGTTCGGCCACCGGCGCGTTTTCCGCCTGCGGGAAAATGGTTTCGAGCGCGGGCCGCTGCGCGTAGTTGAGCACTTGCTCCTCAATGCGGCCGGCCGTGGTGATTTTCAGGTACGACAGCGCGAAGCCGGATACGGCGCACAAGAGCGACAGGACGACGATCATGCGAAGAACGGCGATCATGCGCGCGCTCCAAACGGCCGGGGCCGGATAAGCTCAAGCTGGGGCATGAGCAGGTTGATCAGCAGAATGGCAAAGGGCACGCCGTCCGTGTAGATGCCGAAGTTGCGGATCAGGATGACCAGCGCGCCGCCGATCAGCCCGAAAAGCGCCATGGGCAACTGGCGGTTGGGCGAACTGGAAGGCGCGGTGGCCAGAAAAAACGCGCCCAACATCACGGAACCCGTGCAGAGGTGAAAAAGCGGCGAGGCGTAAAGCTCGGGGTGCAGCGCGTGGAACACGCCCGCCGTGATCGCCACGCCAGCGAGGAAAGACGCGGGAATTTCCCAGCGTATCGCCCCCTTGACGCACAAAAAGAGGCCGCCAAGCGCCAGCAGGCCCACCTGCGAGGCTCCCAGCGCGCCGATTTGCCGCCCTAGGAGCAGGTCGAGCAGCGGTATGTCGTTCGCGGCCGCAACGCCAAAATATTTGAGCCGCACCAGGGGGTCGATGTACAGGGAATGGAGCGAGGCGGCGTTGGGATCCATAAGCAGCGGCCAGGAGAGGTAGAGCGCGGCCCAGCCGACCAGCGCAGGCGCCAGCGGGCTTGCGCCCATGCCGCCAAAGGCCATTTTGCCGATCAGCACGCAAACCGCGGCCCCAAACGCCACCAGCCACCACGGGGCGGAGGCCGGAAGCAAAAAGGCGAACAGGAGGCCGATCAGGGCCGAATGCAGGTTGTCCACATACGCGGGCCGTTTCATCACTTTGGAGGCCAGCGCCTCGGCCGCGATCGCCGTGGCCACGGCCAGGGCCATCACCCGCAGCGCGGGCACGCCCCAATGATAGACGGCCAGGGCGGCGGCGGGCAGCAGGGCCAGCAGTTTCCAGCGCACCGACCCGGCGATGGTGCGCCCGCAATGCCAGAACGGGGGCGCGCTGACCGCAAGAAGCGTGTGTGGCATAATCAATCCTTTGTGAGCATCATGTGTGAGCATCGTGCTTGAGAAAACGTTGAGCCGCCCGTTCGGGCGGGGCCTGGGCCGGAAAAGCGCGCGGAAAGCGTCAGCCTATTTTCCGCTCTTCCAGTTCCAGCTTGTGTTTGGCCAGGCGGATATACTGCAGTACGGGCCGCCGGGCGGAACACACGTAGCCGCACAGCCCGCAGTCCATGCAGGCCTCGATATGCTCGGCGCGGCAGCGATCGTATTTGGCGAACTCGGCGTAGCGGCTCAACATGCTGGGCGAAAGCCGGGCGGGGCAGACCAGCACGCAGTTGCCGCAGTTGGCGCACTGGCTGTCGCCCTGCAGGGGGGGGATCGAGTCGGCGGCCACCACAAAGACGCCGGTGGTGTTTTTGTCCAGACCGCGATCCAGAAGCGAAATGCTGCGCCCGCGCAAGGGGCCGCCCACCACCACGGTGTCGCCCTTGCCCACCGTTACGTTGGCGTGGGCCAGAAGGTCGGAAACGCGGGTGCCGTCCTTGATGATGTAGTTGCCGGTGTGCTCGCGGCTGCCCAGCGTGACAACGGTTTCGGTCAGCGGCTGCCCGGTGACGGCCACGCGGCCCAGGCCCCACAGGGTATGCAGGCCGACCGCGCCGGCATCCGGCGGGTTTTCCTTGCCGGTGACGGCCTTGATCACCAGCGGATCCAGGCTGTTGGGGTATTCGGGCTCAATGTGGACGACTTCCAGCCCCTCGTAGGCCACGTTCATGCCCTTGGGCACGGCGATGACCACGCGGCGCGCGGGAGAAATGCGCTGATGCAGCTCCAGGCCCGCCCGGAGGTTGCGGACGTGGGTGGCCAGCATGGGCTCGGCCCAGGTGATGCCCGGCTCGGGGTTGAGCGCGTTGATGATCAGGGTGTCTTTGTTCTGGCAGAGGTAGCGGGTGTCCACGCCCAGATTTTTCAGCGCTTCCAGCAGCGCCGCGCCTTCCAGCCCGGCAATGTCCGCTACGGCGGGCACGGGATCGTCCGGCTGGGCGGCCTTGGTCTCAATGATGATGTAGCGCTGGTTGATGTCGGTAATTTCGCCGCGCACGGGCGAGTAGAGGTTGCCCATGTCCGGCGCGGGGTGCACGGCGATGAGCGTGTTGGGGTACACCTCGGCCTTCTTTTTAATGGCGGGATCAAGCACAAAGCCCGCCCGCGCCAGACGGATTTCCGCGCCTTCCGGGCCGGGGCTGAAGCGCTGGGTCACCTGATGGACGAGGCTCATGCGCGGATCGTTGAGAATTTGAAAATGGATGGTCATGCGCGCCTCACTTCAGGTGGCATTGGTTGCAGGCATCTTTGCCCCACGGGCCGGACATCTGCTCGTGACAGCCCATGCACTGGCCGTGGAAGGCGTCGGTGCGGCCGGGCATCTTGTCCCCGGCGGTGTTGTCGTTGTGGCAGTCGCTGCAACGGATGATTTCGGTCGGCGAGAGGAGGGAACGCTGGTGGTGGCAGGTGGCGCAGTCCAGGCCGTAGTTTTCGGCGTGGATCTTGTGATCGAAGATGACTTTGCCCGCCTTGTTTTCCAGCAAAATACGCACGGGCGTGCCGGGAGCCGGGGAAGGGGCGACGTAGCCGACGGCGGCGGTGACGGACAGAATCAGCACCAGGGCCGTTACAGGGTAAAACTTTTTGTCCAAAACCAGACTCCGGAAAACATCTGAGGATTAACCACGCTTTGCAGCTATGGGCATAAACCAGTCCCGTCCCAAAACGCAAGCGCTCAGGCGCACCACGGGGGGAATTTGGTGCCGTTTGAACTCCGCGCCGTGCAGGCGCCGGGCCACGTCCAGAATCAGGCCGCGTTCCACGCCGGGCAGCGCCAGGGTTTCCGGATCGCGGCCGTTTTCCAGGATTTCGCGCAGCACGGCGTCCAGCACGTCGTAGGGGGGCAGGGAATCCTGATCGGTCTGGCCGGGGCGCAACTCGGCGGAAGGGGCCTTGGTGAACACATGCTCGGGGATGCGCTCGCCGTGGGCGGCGTTGTACCAGCGGCCCAGCGCGTAAACTTCGGTTTTGTACAGATCGCCGATGGGCTCCAGCGCGCCCACGGTGTCGCCGTACAGGGTGCAGTAGCCCATGGCGGCTTCGGACTTGTTGCTCGGCGCGAGCACCAGGCGGTTCATGCGGTTGGCGAAGGCCATCAGGATGACGCCCCGGATGCGGGCCTGAAGGTTTTCGTTCGTCAGGTCGCCGGGCGCGGCCGGGGGCAGATGGGGGGAAAGCGCGCCCTCAAAGGCCGCCATCATGGGGGCGATGGGCACGGTGCGAGTGGGCACGCCAAGGCGGCGCGCCAGTTCCAGGGCGTCCGCCACGCTGTGATCCGAACTCCACGGCGAGGGCATCAGCACGCCCAGCACGTTGTCCGGGCCAAGCGCCTCGGCCGCCAGACAGACCACCATGCTGGAGTCCATGCCGCCCGAAAGGCCGATGACCACGCCGCCAAGCCCGCATTTGCGCACGTTGTCGGCAATGGCGAGCCGCAGGGCGCGGAACCAGGCCTCCGGGCCGGAAAGCACGGGATGAAGCGGGGAACCGGCGGCGATACGCCCTTCGGACAAAACAAGGGGCAGCAGCGCCGGCTCAAAAGCCGCCGCGCGCGCCACGGCCGATCCATCCGGGCCGAACGCGCAGCTCTGGCCGGGCAGGACGTCGCCGTCGGTCGCGCCGCACGCGTTCAGCGCCAGCACGGGTTTGCCGAGCGCGCGCGCGTAAAAGGAGCAGATTTCTTCCTTTTGTTCCTGCGCGTTGGCGAAATAGGGCAGGCTTTCGTCGTACAGCGCGATGTCGGCCGCCAGCGGGGCCACAGGCGGCGAAGCGGGCAGCCCGGCATGGATGGCGATGCCCGGCAGGCGCAGAACGCCGTCCGCGTCGGGAATGACGGGCGTGACAACGCCCCGGCTGATTAACCGCCAGGCCGGGCCTTCCGGCGTCGGCAGCTTGATCAGGATATCCGCGTCGCGCGGTGTGGAAGCCAGCCCGGCCTGCATGTGGGCGAGTTCTTCCAGGGCCGCACGGCAACGGGCAAAAAAGCCTTCCGCGCGCGCCAGCGGCTCCGCGTTGTGCCCGGCCAGCGCACAGGCCGGGAGCAGGCAGAGCGGGCGGCCGGCGGGGAGTCCGGCCGGCTCGGAGCCCGGCCAGGCCGCCAGCAGATCGAACAGGCGGCGGGCGTTGCCCTCGGCGTCGCCGGTCACGGGATTGGTTTGAAGCAGCAGAAGCATGGCGTGTTGCCTGTCGCGGCTATCCGCGTAAAACATCCTTCATGGTGTACAGCGGGCCGGGTTTTTTGCCGTGCATCCAGCGCACGGCCCGCAACGCCCCGTTGGCGAAATTTTCGCGCGAATGGGCATGGTGCGTCACCTCGATGCGTTCGCCGGGGCCCATGTAATAGACGGTGTGCACACCCACCACGTCGCCGCCGCGCAGCGTCTGGATACCGATTTCCTCGCGCGGCCGCTCGCCGATGATGCCCTCGCGGCAGCACCGGGCCGTATCCTTGAGGTTCCAGCCCTTGGCTTCGGCCAGGGCTTCGGCCAGACGCAGGGCGGTGCCGCTGGGGGCGTCTTTTTTGCGGTTGTGATGGATTTCCGACATTTCCACGTCGTAGGCGTCGCCCAGCAGACGGGTCAGTTCCGGCAGGATGTCGAGCAGCACGTTGACGCCCACACTCATGTTGGGCGAGAGAAAAAGCGGACTTTGCGCGGCCAGGCGTTCCAGTTCGGCCTTTTGCCCGTCGGAAAAGCCCGTGGTGCCGATGACCATGGGGTTGCCGCGCTGCGCGGCCAGGCGGGCATGTTCCAGCGAGGGTTCCGGCGCGGTGAATTCCACCAGCACGGCGCCCGGAAGTTCGGGCAGCAGGGCGGCCAGATCAACGCTTTGGCGGCAGGGGTAGGCGGCCAGGGCCTGTTCGTGGCCGGGGCGTTCCAGCACGGCGGCCAGTTCCAGATCCGGCGCCTCGGAAACAAGGCGGGCGATGGTGGAGCCCATGCGGCCAGCGGCGCCCATAACGATGACAGGAAGAGACATAACGGCCTCCGGATGAGGGTATGCGGCATTCTACCGGCAAAAACTCCCGGAACGCAAGCCATGCGGGTTTATTCACAGGCTCGGCCGCTGTTGGGGGGCGGGTGAAAACCCTGTTTTATGTCAGGCTGGAAGCCAGCACGCGCATGGTGGCGCGGGCTATTTCCAACTCGTCGCTGGACGGGATGACGAAGACGGCGGCTTTGGCGCTGGTGGGGCTGATGGCGTGGGGCGTGGGCGTCGGAGTCTGGTTGAGATTGTCCAGGATGGAAATGCCGAAGGGCGCGAGCGTGCGGCAGATTTCCGCGCGCAGGGCGGCCGAGCGCTCGCCGATGACCCCGGTGAACACCAGCGCGTCCACATGGCCCAGCACGGCGAAGAAGGCGCCGATATGCTTGCGCACCGCGTAGGCGAGCGTGCGCAGGGCGAGATCCGCGTCCTGATCGCCCGCTTCGCGCGCGGCTTCCACGTCTTCCATGCGGCTGAGGCCGCAAAGGCCTTTGAGCCCGGAATCGTAGCTGATCATGGCGATCATGTCGGCGGTGGAAAGGTGTTCGTGCTCCATCAGGTACGTCAAAATGGCGGGATCAACGCTGCCGGCGGACGTGCCGGCGCAGGGGCCCTCGTTCGGGCTGAGCCCGGCGGTGCAGTCCACGCTTTGCCCGCGCGCCACGGCGCAGAGCGAGGAGATTTCGCCCAGATGGCAGGTGATCAGGTTGAGGCGGGCCAGCGGCTTTCCGATCAGCCTGGCCGCCTCGGTGGCGACATAGCGGTGCGAAATGCCGTGAAAGCCGTAGCGCCGCAGGCGGTGCTTGAGGCTTAATTCGCGCGGGATGGCGTATGTGTAGGCATGATCGGGCATGGTCGAATGGAAGCCGGTGTCAAACACCGCCACGTTCGGCAGCGCGGGCAAAAGGCGCTGGAGGCTTTCGATCACCGCCAGATTGTACGGGTTGTGCTCGGGGCGCAGGGGCGCGTATTCGCGGATGGCGCGCTCAATGTCCTCGTCGATCAGCGCTTCGGTAAGGTTGGGCCCGGCCAGACGGACGCGGTGCCCCACCGCCGTAAGGCAGGAGGCCGGATCGCCCAGGCCGGCGGGGGAAGCGTCTTGCAGCGCGGTGAGGACGGCGCGGGCCGCGTCGTCGTGCGTCGGCCAATTCCCCGGAATCGTGCGGTTTTCGTACTCTCCGTCGCCGATCAGCCAGGCATGGGCCTGCGCGCCTTCCTCCCTCCCGATGCCGTCCACGACGCCCCTGGCCAGGCAGGTTTCGGTATTCATCTGGATGACCCAATACTTCAGCGCGAAACGGGTGGCGCTGGCGACGAGGATTTTAATCGCGTCCTGAGGGTCGGGAGCGCTGGCGCTTGTCATAGGAGCCCCTTTTCCGCCTGGGCCTGCACGGCGGTGATGGCCACGGTGTTGACAATGTCGGCCACGGTGCTGCCGCGTGAAAGGTCGTTGACCGGCTTGCGCAAGCCTTGCAGCACGGGGCCGATGGCCACGGCGTCGGCGGCGCGCTGCACGGCCTTGTAGGTGTTGTTGCCGGTATTGAGGTCGGGAAAGATAAAGACCGTGGCGCGCCCGGCCACAGGGTCGCCGGGCATCTTGGTGCGGGCCGTTTCAGGATCGATGGCCGCGTCGTACTGGATGGGGCCGGTCAGCGGCAGTTGGGGCGCGCGCTGCCTGGCGAGGCGCGTGGCCTCGGCCACCTTGTCCACGTCCGCGCCGGAGCCCGAGGAACCGGTGGAGTACGACAGCATGGCCACGCGGGGTTCCAGGCCGAAAATCCGGCTGGTGTCCGCCGCGTTGATGGCGATGTCGGCCAGCTGTTCCGGCGTGGGATCGGGGTTGATGGCGCAGTCGGCGAAGGTCAGCACCTTGTCTTTGAGGCACATGAAAAAGACGCTGGACACGATGGAGTAGCCCGGCTTGGTGCGGATGAACTCCAGGGCGGGCCGCACGGTGTGCGCCGTGGTGTTGACCGCGCCGGAGACCAGGCCGTCGGCCTTGTCCTTGTGCACCATCATGGTGCCGAAGTAGGTGGTGTCGGTCATGCGGTCGCGCGCCTGCTCCAGCGTGACGCCCTTGTCCTTGCGCAATGCGTGGTAGGTGGCGGCAAAGTCTTCAAAGTCCGGAGAAAGCGCGGGCTGCAAAATGCGGGTTTTGCCGAGATCCAGCCCCAGTTCGCGCAGCTTGAGCCCGATCCTGTCGGCGTCGCCCAGAATGGTCAGCTCCGCGACGCCGCGTTGCACCAGCACTTCCGCCGCGCGCAGGATGCGTTCTTCCTCGCCTTCCGGCAGCACAATGCGCATGGGGTGTTTGCGCGCCTGCTCCATGATCTGGAATTCGAACATGCGCGGCGTCATGCGGCGCGAAGGAGCCGCCAGGCGCTGGCCCAGCGCTTCGGAATCCACATGCCGCTCAAAATGGCCAAGCGCCATGTTGACTTTGCGTTCTTCCTCGGGCCGGATGCGGCCGTGTAGTTCGGCCAGAGCCTGCACGGTGGGCAGGGTGGCGGTATGGACGGACAGCACGGGCAGCGGCAGGGCGGGCCAGCCGGAGAGCAGGCGCTGGATGGACGGGGCCAGCGGCAGGCCGCCGGTCAGCAGCACGCCCGCGATGTCCGGGTAGGCGTTGGAAATGCGGGTGACCAGGCTGGCGAGCAGAATGTCCTCGCGATCGCCCGGCGTGATGACCAGCATGCCGTCGTGCAGATAACCCAAAAAATTGCCCGCGTGCATGGCCGCCACCAGCCAGTCGTCCACCAGGGTGTCCAGATGCTCCGGGCCGTAGAGCAGGGAGGCGTCCAGCCAGCGCGCCACGTCGCGCACCGTGGGCTTGCCGAGGGCAGGCTCGGCGGGCAGCACGAAGACCAGGGGCGGCTGTTCGTCGCCGGTTTCCGGCGCGCGGCCGGATCCGGGTTCCGGGTTGCAGTCCGCCGCGCCGACCACGCAATAGGTCTGGGCGGGGTTGATGCGGGTCACCAGCTCGGCCGCGTCGTCGCCGCTCATGGTGGCCATGTTGACCATGATGCTGGCGACATGGACGCCTTTGTCGCCCAGGCGATCAAGCGCGGACTGGATGGCCGACTGTTCCTCGGGGCAGGTGCGCCCGGCGCCGTTGCTCACCAGCATCATGGAGGCGCCCAGGTTGGCGGCTATTTCGGCGTTGAGGTCGAATTCAAAAGCCTGATCTTTGCCCAGAAAATCGGTGCCCTCGCACAGGATGAAGTCGTAGGTTGCGGCCAGGCGTTTATGCGCACGCAAAATTTTGTCCATCAGCGCGCCGGTTTCCCCGGCGTTGATCAGCGCCCGCGCCTCGTCCAGCGTGGCGGCGTAGGTGTCTTCGTACGGGAGCTTGAGATCGAAGTAGGTGTTGATCAGGTGGATGTCGTGATCCGGGTTGTCCGGATCCGCGCTGGAAATGATGGGCCGGAAAAAGGCGGGATGATGGACGCGGCCCAGCAGGAGGCGCATGGTGCCGAGCGTGATGGCGGATTTGCCGGAATGGGCCTCGGCGGCGCTGATATAAAGGGTGGGTGTCATGGCGCTCTCAGTGGGTGCCCGCGCGTTTGCAAAAAAAGCCTCCGGCTCAGGGCGCTGGCCGGGCGGGAGAGGCGCGGGCGGTTTTTTCTCCATAAGCGTTACTTAAAAATTCAAGGATGTCGAGTAGTTTTTCGGTTTTCGGCTTAGGCTCCAGCCGGCTGGGGGGCTCCGTCACATCAAAGAAAAGGGGCGGCAGAGCCGCCCCAAATGTTAATCCGGAAAGATAAAACTATTGGGCGATGGGAACAATGGCCGTGGCCCCGGCCTTGCGGTCAGCGTCGGGCAGAATGCGCAACGTGGGAGGATCGACGGGGCTGACCTTTTTTTCCGCCGGCTTCGGCATGGCGCGCAACTGCGGCGTAAAGTCATACGGCACCATGAGGGTGCGGGCCAGATCGCTGTTGTGCATGTATTCCCACACAATGGCGCCGCCCGACTTTTCCGTGGGCTTGACCTGGAAAACACGGCCTTGCGGGTCTTCGGAAATCAGCACGTTGCCGTTGGGCAGCTTGGTGGCCGAGGCCATGAACGGCGCCAGAAAAAGCCCGCGCGGCGCGCTGTAGTTCCACACGCTCTTGCCGGTGATGGCGTCCATTTCCACCACGATGGAGGCGTTGCCGCGCCCGCCGGGCAGGTAGACCGAACCGTTGTCGAACACCAGGATATTGCCTTCGCCGGGAATGCCCTTGGGGATCATGTACGGTTCATGCGGGTGCGCAAGGCCGCCGCGCACATCGTGGTTGAGGGTATGCACCACTTTGCCGCTTTCGCGGTCGATAATCCAGAATTCGTCAAAATTGCGGGGATTGAAAATGATATTGCCGGGCTTGAAGCGCGCATCGCCGGCGTCATAGTGCTTGTTGGGCGGAATGATGGAGCAGGTGTTGCCGTGCGACCAGTCGTTGACGCCGTCGAACACGGAGGCGCGGTTGACGTCCACATGTTCCCACACCCGCCACTTCCAGATGACTTCGCCCTTGGGCGTCACTTCCAGCAGCGTGTCGCCGATCAGTTTGGCGTCCGTGCGCTTGATGGTGCCGCTGCGGCTGCCGACATTGTAGTGGGTGTCCTGCAGTTTGGCGAGGTATTCGGCGGGGATGGTTTCTTCGGAAAGGATCAGGTAGTTGCCGTTGGCCAGCTTCTGGATGTCGTGGTGCGGCGTGCCGTCGCAGTCGTACTGGAAGACGATGTTGCCGTCCCAGTCGTACTCGTACACCTTGTTGTCGAATTGCGCGACGTGGAGCAGGTGGCCGTCCGGCAAAAGGCGGCTGCGCGCGTTGCCGGAGCCGTAAACCGTGGTTTTCCAGGTATGGACGATGTTGCCGTTCATATCCAGCAAATGAACATACGGCGAACGCTTGGCCGTGAAGCTGCGCTCCACGTTGTACCAGTGCTGTTTATACGGGGCTTCGGTACGGACGGCGGGATCCAGCGAGTTGGCGAGCACGGAGTTTTCCGTCAGCAGCACATAGCCGTTATAGGCCTGCTCCGGCAGGTAGATGGTGGTTCCGGTAGGGTAGATGGTGGGAGACGCCACGGCGCTACCAACGCCCAGGGCCGCGCCGCAAAGGATTGCCGCAACAGGGAACAGTTTTCTAAGACGCATGAAGAGAGCCTCCCGTGGTTGTGATTTTAGGAACAAATTTTTGCTACAATAATTTATATTGGATAGCATGGCAATATATTCAATAACTGAATAGTTAATATTTTAACGAACTCTGATCATGCCCCGGAGGGCTCGCCGTTTAGAGCATTTTCACTTTGAAAATGCTCACGGAACTGAGCGTAGCGAGGTTCCGCCGCGAAGCCGGCGTAGCCGCGATTCACTCGCGGCGTAAGGCGCCGGCGGAGGCGTGAAACTTGGGCGACAGAACGCGGTAGCCGTAGCCGCAAAGCGGCGTACGGATAGCGACAGCATAGATATCGTGTCCAACCCATGTATCATCTCAAAGCTAAACTGCCCTAAGGGCGTCAAACAAACGCGCCCGCAAGTTTTCACCTGCGGGCGCGTGTTTGGGTTCAGGAGAATGCGGCGGCTACTTCGCGTCGCCCAGAGCCTTCAGATCGGCGTAGCGCGTCTTGTACTGCTCGGCCATGCGCTCGCGCAGCGCCCTGGCGGTTTGCGGATCGGCCTGATCAAGCTGGGTGTAGCGGTTTTCGCCCATCAGGAAGTCGTTCAGGCTGTCGTCCGGCTCCTTGGAATCGAGGCTGAAGGGGTTCTTGCCTTCGGCCAGCAGTTCGGGATGGAAGCGGTACAGTGGCCAGTAGCCGGATTTGACGGCCAGCTTGGCTTCTTCCATGCTCTTGCCCATGCCCTTGCGGATGCCCTGGTTGATGCAGGGGGCGTAGGCGATGACAAGCGAGGGGCCCTTGTAGGCTTCGGCTTCTTTCAGGGCCTTGAGCGTCTGGTTCATGTCCGCGCCCATGCTGATGCTGGCGACGTAGACGTAGCCGTACGTCATGGCCATGCGGCCCAGTTCCTTCTTTTTCATGCGCTTGCCGGCCGCCGCGAACTTGGCCACCGAGCCGAGCGGCGTGGCCTTGGAGGCCTGGCCGCCGGTGTTGGAGTACACTTCGGTATCCAGCACCAGCACGTTGATGTCCGCGCCGGAAGCCAGGACGTGATCCAGGCCGCCGTAGCCGATGTCGTAGGCCCAGCCGTCGCCGCCGAAGATCCAGAACGACTTTTTGGTGAACAGGTCGCTCATGTGCCACAGCTCGTGGAGCGAGCCGTCGGCGTCCGGCGCGTCGTGCAGGGCGGAGAGGATGGCTTCGCCGTATTCGCGCGATTTTTCCGCGTCGTCCTGGTTGTCCAGCCAGCCCTTCATGGCTTCGGCCAGATCTTCGGGCAGATCGCCGGCCAGCGCTTCGGTGACGATGTCGGCCAGCTTGGCGCGGCGCTGGGCGTAGGCGTCGTGGATGCCGAGGCCGTATTCCGCCGCGTCTTCAAACAGCGAGTTGCCCCAGGCCGGGCCAAAGCCGTTTTTGTTCTGGCAGTAAGGCGTCACCGGCGAAGAACCGCCCCAGATGGAGCTGCAACCCGTGGCGTTGGCGATGATCATGCGCTCGCCGAAAAGCTGGGTGACCAGCTTGGCGTACGGGGTTTCGCCACAGCCGGCGCAGGCGCCGGAGAACTCCAGCAGCGGCTGCTGGAACTGCGAACCCTTGAGCGTGAAGCGATCCAGCACGTCGTCCTTAAGCGTGACGTTTTCTTCGGCAAAGGCCAGATTGGCGACCTGATCCTTCTGCTGGGTTTCCAGCGGCTTCATGATCAGGGCCTTTTCCTTGGCGGGGCAGACGTTGGCGCAGGAACCGCAGCCCTGGCAGTCCATGACGTAGGGCTGGATGCGGAACTTGAGCCCTTCCAGGCCCTTGCCCTTGGGTTCGACGGTGACGAAGCTGGCCGGCGCGCCTTCCAGTTCCTCGGGCGCGGCCAGCACGGGGCGGATGGCCGCGTGCGGGCAGACCAGCGCGCACTGGTTGCACTGGATGCAGTTTTCGGGCTGCCACTCCGGCACCAGGATGGCGACGCCGCGCTTTTCGCACGCGGAGGTGCCCAGCGGCACGATGCCGTCGGGTTCAAAGGCCGAGACGGGCAGCTTGTCGCCCTGCTGGCTCAGGATGGGACGCACCACGCCGGCGATGTAGGGATCGGCGTCGTCGTACAGGCCCGGCGTGTCCGGGGCGTCGGCCCAGGAGGCGGGGTATTTGATTTCAACAAGAGCTTCCACCGCTTTGTCCACGGCGGCGATGTTCATGTTGACCACCTTTTCGCCCTTGCCGCCGTAAGTCTTGCGGATGGAGTCCTTCAGCAGGCTGACGGCCTGCTCGAAGGGAATCACGTTGGCCAGTTTGAAGTAGGCGGTTTGGGTGACCATGTTGATGCGCCCGCCGAGGCCCACTTCCATGGCCACCTTGACGGCGTCCACGTTGTAGAACTTCAGCTTTTTACAGGCGATGGCGCGCTTCATGCCGCCGGGCAGCTCGCGTTCCATGTCGGCCAGCGTTTCCCAGGGCGAGTTGAGCAGGAAGGTGCCGCCTTCCTTGATGCCTTCCAGCACGTCATAAAGCTGGACATAGGCGGCCTTGTGGCAGGCGACGAAGTCGGCCTGGTTGACCAGGTAGGACGATTTGATGGGCTTGGGGCCGAAACGCAGGTGCGACACCGTAAAGCCGCCGGACTTCTTGGAATCGTAGAAGAAGTAGGCCTGGGCGTAGAGGTCGGTGTTGTCGCCGATGATTTTGATGGCCTGCTTGTTCGCGCCCACGGTGCCGTCGGAGCCGAGGCCGAAGAACTTGCACTGCACGGTGCCGGTGGGCACGGTGGCGAGATCTTCGCCCAGTTCCAGCGAAAGCTCGGTCACGTCGTCCTCAATGCCCACGGTGAAGTGGTTTTTGGGGCCGCTGACCAGCATGTTGTCGAACACGGCCTTGCCCATGGCCGGGGTGAATTCCTTGGAGCCGAGGCCGTAGCGGCCGCCCACGATTTTGGGGAACACGCGCGTTCTGTCGCCGTGCTCCACAAAGGCGGTGCAGATGTCCTGATACAGCGGCTCGCCGGGCGCGCCGGGCTCCTTGGTGCGGTCGAGCACGGTCACGGTTTCCACCGTGGCGGGCAGCACGCGCAGGAAATGCTCGGCGCTGAACGGCCGGAACAGGCGCACTTTAAGCACGCCGACGCGCTGGCCGCGCGCATTCAGGTAATCCACCACTTCTTCCAGGGTTTCACAGGCGGAACCCATGGCGATGACCACGCGGTCGGCCTCGGGGTCGCCGTAGTAGTCAAAAAGCTTGTAGGAGCGGCCGGTGATGGAGCCCACGCGTTTCATGGCGTCCAGCACGATGGAGGGCACCTGCTCGTAGAAGGGATTGGCGCGCTCGCGGTTCTGGAAATAGGTGTCCGGGTTCTGGGCTGTGCCGCGCTGGTGCGGGTGCTCGGGGTTCATCGCGCGCTCGCGGAATTCCTGCACGCGATCCCAGTTGACCACGCTTTTCATGGCTTCGTAATCGATCAGTTCGATTTTGCGCACTTCGTGCGAGGTGCGGAAGCCGTCAAAAAAGTGGACGAAGGGCAGGCTGGCGTCGATGGCGGCCAGGTGCGCCACCAGGGCCAGATCCATGGCTTCCTGCGGCGAGTTGGAACAGAGGAACGAAAAACCGGTCTGGCGCGCGGCCATCACGTCCTGGTGATCGCCAAAAATGGAGAGCGCGTGCGCGGCCACCGCGCGGGCGGCCACATGGAACACGCCGGGCAGCAGTTCGCCCGCGATTTTATACATGTTGGGGATCATCAGCAAAAGGCCCTGCGAGGCGGTGAACGTGGTGGTCATGGCGCCGGCCACCAGCGAGCCGTGCACGGCGCCCGCGGCGCCCGCTTCGGACTGCATTTCGCGGATGGCGACTTTTTGCCCCATCAGGTTTTTCTGGCCTTTGGCGGCCCATTCGTCGGCCAGTTCGCCCATGACGGACGACGGGGTGATGGGATAGATAGCCGCCGCATCACTCATGGCGTAAGCGACATACGCGGCCGCGTTGTTGCCGTCCCACGTTTTCTGGTTCTTTGCCATGTGTCCTCCTGGGAGTTCCTGGGTATCATGCGTTGCAGCGAACGAGAGGCGCTTGCGGGCGTCCTCTCCATCCCCGGCCGGAGCGGTTTCCAACAAGGAATGTGCCGTGATAAGTAGTCGATAATTTTGCCCCAACAGGGCATCATTGTCTATAGAAAAGAAAAGATTCCCAATGCGCGCGGGGAGCGGATTTGCGCGTTTGCCGCGCATTGGGGAAGCATGGGCGGAAAGGGCGCGGCGGCGATGGTTTGGCGCGCGAAAGCGGGCTGGCGTTGCGGCCGTTGCGGGCTGTTGCCGGGCTGCTCACGCTCCGCCGGGCCGCAGCTTGGCCAGGAGACGGCTCCAGAAGAGCTTTTTGCGGTGCCGTTTTCGAAAGCGGCGAAAATCCCGCCGGTTCAGGCAGGAGACGTCGGTATTTTCAAGATGTTCGTATGCGCCCTGCAGGAAAGCATCGGCGCGTGGATAGGCGATGTCACGGATGACGCGCCTGCGTTCGTCCATGCATTTTCCGGCGTACTCCGGGGAATCGCTGAGTCCTCCGCGTTGCATACCGGTAATGTAGAACGGCAACCGGATCACATTGCCGGGCGCGATCAGGCGCGCGGCAAAGGCGTAGTCGCCCGCGATGCGGTACGAGGCGTCAAAGCCGGCCGCTCTGGCCGCGTCGCCCCGGATAAAGGTGGCCGGAAAGGGCAGGCCCTGGTTGAAGGGCATGGCCTGGTACACGGCATCAAGCGGCCGGTTGATCGTGAGGCGGATTTTTTGGGCGTCTTCCACAAAAAACAACGCGCCGTAAGCGAAGACGATCTGGGGCGGCAGCGTGCGCAGATATTCGGCGCAAAGGGCCAGAACGTCGCTGCCGAACAAAAAGTCGTCCGCTCCGAGAAAAATCAGCCAGTCGCCGCTGGAGCGCGCCAGCGCCTTGTTCCAGGCGTCGTAAACGCCGGAATCCGGCTCGGACACGACGGAAAGACGCGGATCGCGGACAGATTTCAGGATTTCCAGCGTCGCATCCGTGGAAAGTGCGTCCTGAACAAGCCACTCCCAGTTCGCATAGGTTTGCGAGAGAATGGAATCCCGGCAGCGCGCGAGATAGCGCCCGGCGTTGCGCGTGGCGGTGATGATGGAGATTTGGGGCACTGCCGGGCTCATGTCCTGTCTCGCAGCAGAATATGGGTGAGCGTCTGCTTCATGTGCCGGATATTCCAGCTTTCATGATGCCGGCGTCCGTTTTCGCGCAGGCGCGCGCACATTTCGTCGTCTTGCCAGAGGCGGCGCATGGAGTCGGCCATGTCATCCACAGACTCGGGGTCGCAATAAAGCGCCGCATCGCCGCATTGCCACGGCATGGCGTAGATGCCGGAAATACAGACCGGGCAGTCAAGCGCCATGGCTTCCAGCGGCGGGATGTTGGTAGGCCCGAAAAAGGTGGGCATAAACAGCGCGCGGGCGTGCCTGTACAGCCAGGCCATTTCCGGCGTATCGACATAGCCGAGCGTTGTGACCGCTGTTTCCAGTCCCAGCCGGGCAACTTCCTTTTGGAAAAGCGCGTAGCCGGAATATTTGGCGGAACCGCAAAAAACACAGTGGATATCCGGGCATGTTGCGCGCGCCAGGGCCAGGGCCTGGACGACGCGGACATGGTTTTTGTGTTCCCAGAATTGCGCGGGGTAAAAAAGGAATTTCAGGGGAAGCGGCGTTTCCGGCTGGCGGGGGGCTGCCTCCAGCAGGGCGCGGGGCGCGGCATAAGGCAACACATCCACCTGGGTTTCCGACGTGGGATATTGCGCCAGCACATGCTCCTTGCCGAGCGGCGAGTCGGTGAGGATCGACGCGCAGTGCCGCGCTATCCCGCCGAACAGGCGGGCGCGGGAAGCGAGTTCGTCAGCGTTGCCGACTTCCGGGAAACGGCTTTCGTAAATATGCATGAGATCGTGGATCGGCGTGATTTGCCGGGTTCGCGCAGGCAGATCAAAGAAGGACGGCTGCGGGAGCAACAGGATGTCGGGGCGCCATGCCTGGATTTGCGGGGTGGGCGCGCGGAGCCGGGCCCTGCGTGCGTTGTCCGGGCCGGGGAACATTTTGGCAAAAAATTTAAGCGTCTTGAACTTCCACCGAAGCCAACCACGCGGTTTGCTCTCCGCGCTTTCGGCCCGCAGGCCCAGTTTATTCAGGTAAGCGGGCCAGACGTCGCCACGGCACCAGCACCGGATATCCGCCGTTCCGGGCGGCAGTTCCGCAAGCGCTTCCAGCAGGATTTCCGCATATTGGAAGTAACCGCCGCCTTCCGGCACGGCTTCCAGGTACACCGCAATACGTTTCATGCCTGTTCCGGCCGCCTGACCAGCATCCAGGCGTTCCAGGTATCCACGGTGGCGGGCTCATGGCGCAGCCACGCGCCCTCGGCGCAGGGCTCAAGGCCCGCCTCGCGCGCCAGATGGCGCAGCTCCGGCATAAACCAGTAGCGCATGGAGTGCGTTTCCTGAAGATGCGAAACGTGGCCGGAAGCTTTATCCGTCATGGCGATGTCGTAATGGACGGCCACCAGGTTGTTGTTGACGTTGTGCTTCGGCCGGGCCTGGCGGTTGACGACGATCTGATCGTCCTCCATGCGTTTTTCCCGCGCGACCGGCGGATCCGTCAGCACGCCGGGGCCGTACCAGAAGTCGAAGAGGAAAAGGCCGCCGGGCGACAGGTGAGTTTTGGCCGTTTCCAGCATCGCGAGCGCGTCCTGTTCCGTATTTTGATAGCTCATGACGTGGAACAGGGAGGAAACCGCGTCAAACGTCCGCCCCAGGCGCACAGAGCGCGCATCGCCCGGCAAAAGCTCGGGCAGGGGCTCCGGCCGGGGCGCGGGCAGGGTGGCCAGTTCCGCGCGGCCCATGTCCAGCATGGTGGCCGACATATCCACACCGGTCACCGCTACGCCGTGCCGCGCCAGACACAAAGCGTGTTTGCCCGTGCCGCAGCCCAGATCCAGCAGCGTGCGCGGCGCGCAACCCTGCCGGGCAAAAGCCTCCAGCACAAAATCCGCTTCCGCCGTGTAGTCCTTGTCGCGGTAAAGCAGGTTGTAGTAACGGGAATAGTCGCCAAACACGGTTGTCATGAGGGCACCTTCAAGCGAGAGCGTTAAGACGCGGTGAGGCAAAAAATCCGGCAGTCAGCGAGCGAAGGCGGCGATGAGATCACATACGCGCATGATGTCGCTTTCTTCAAGCCCGCTGCCGCTGGGCAGGTAAAAACCGTTGTCCGCCAGCATGTCGCTGACCGGGTAGGCTCCGCTGGTGTCGCAACCGTAGCGCGACAACGCGGGTTGGCGATGCATGCCGTTGAAAAAGAGCCGCGTTTCCACACCGTTTTCCGCCAGATGCGCTACCAGTGCGTCTCGCGAACGCCCATAGACGTCAGGCCGCACGCATACGCCGTTCATCCAGAAGACGTTTGTAGCGCCCGGCTGGTCTTCCTGCAAGAGCAGGCCGGGGATGCGGCTCAAACGTTCGCGGTACAGGCGGCCGTTGCGGACGCGCAAGTCGCGGTAGGCGTCGGCCTTTTCCACCTGCGCCAGCCCGAGGGCGGCGTGCAGGTTGCTCATGCGGTAGTTGAAGCCGATGTGATCGTGCAGGTAGGTGCGCGGCGAATCCAGCGGAAAACAGAGATTTTTGTAATAGCGGCAGGCGGAAGCCAGGGCGTCGTCATCCGTGACGACCATGCCGCCCTCGCCGGTGGTGATGTTTTTGTTGGCAAAGAAGCTGAACGCCGCCAGCCTGCCGAGCGCGCCCGTCTTGCGCCCGTCGAATTCCGCGCCGTGCGCTTCCGCCGCGTCTTCCAGCAGGGCGATGCCGCGCGGCTCCGTCAGGGCGCGCAGGGCGTCCATATCGCACGGATTGCCGAAAATATGTACCGGCATGATGGCCCTGGTGTGCGGCGTGATGCGCTCTTCCACCCGGGCTGCGTCGATGTTCCAGGTGCGGGGATCGGCGTCCACAAACACCGGCATCGCGCCGGTATAGCACACGGCAAAAGCCGAGGCGGCCATGGTGAAGTCGGGCACAATGACCTCGTCGCCCGGCCCGATGCCCAGCGCGGCCAAAGCCAGATGCAGCGCCACTGTGCCGTTGCACACGGCGATGCCGTGCTTGACGCCGCAATAGGCCGCAAAAGCCTTTTCAAATTCCGACACATACTTGCCGGACGAGGATATCCAGCCGGTGGACACAGCCTCGGTCACATAGGCCAGCTCGTTGCCGGCCAGCAAGGGGGTGCAGACGGGAAGGAAGGGCATAATACAGTCCTTTATACCCACCATTCGCAACATGCAACAGCGCGCGCTGCACTTGCAAAATCTGAGTTCGGCACTTTGTCGGCGTTCAACGCATATACCTCACTCGCGCATTCATTTTGGGAAGTTGCTTGCCATCCATGGACGGTGTAGAGAAAAAACGCTTCGTTACGCTTTTTCGGTGAAAAATAATGTGCGCATTTCTCTAATAAATTAGCATCAAATTGTTGGAACGATCCATGATCTTGATAAATCCCATAGGGGACAGAAAAGAGGATTTTTCCTCCTGGTTTTAGAATGCGTTTCCATTCTGCAAGGGCAAGAAAAATATCGTCAACAATATGTTCTTTGTGGTTGTGTTGGCCTGAGTATGCGACATTATCCATGCCGATATGTTCTAGGGTAGATATGGAAACAACCAAATCAAATTGTGCATTCTGGTAAGGCGTTTTGCGCAGATCGCCAAAAATATATGATATGCTGCGCTGCCATTCGCATACAGGCTCAGGAGCAAATGTATATATATGGAGAGTACGTTTTTTTAAAACTGGCAGGGAGAGCAGATGTTGATGGTTCAGCGCGGATCCCGCATCCAGTATGTATTGGACATCATCAAAATGCGCCACAGCCCAAGGCCATTCAACACAACGTTCATCAAGCCCAATTCCGTATCCTGTCGGCAAAAAACCTGGAGCCGCAGCGTAAAATTTAGCCAAAAGTTCAGCATCGGCTAAGACATTGGCGGTAAACTCTGTTCTCGCTTCTATATAACCCGGCGACCATGGCAAATCTTGGCCGGGATGATAGTGCACGGGCGGATGACACGCATGTTCCGTTTTGAGGTATAAAGCATGGATGCGCTTGTCCAGGCTACGCAGTGTTCTGCGTATAAAATTTAAGACAGGGGGACGGTGAGAAGCGGCTGTCATAATGCTTCACCTGTATCGGAGAGAAGGTGTGCCGACGCGCAGTCTACAGCGGCAAACCGGGTTTTGTCCGCTTCACCCGCATAAGGGCCCTGCTTGACTTCAATGATTTCGCTTTGTTCCAGCATGGTGAGGCCGTGCCCGCCGTGGGCGAGAAGCACGACATCACCGGAAGAAAGAATATAGCTTTCCAAATATTCACGCGTGCCCGGAGCGTATAAATCCAAACGGACTTTGCCGCTACGGATAAAGAGCACTTCTTGCGTCCACTCGATAGTGCGCGGCACGGGGTTATGATCATGCGGCGCAATTTCATAACCTTGCGGGCGCTTCATATACCCGAGCTGCTGCGAAAAGGTGTCGGGCGTAAGGAAGTGGATGCCGTCCTGCGAAAAGGACGCAGGAAGGATGATGGCAAGGGTTTGGCCGTGGTAAGTAGTGTTTTGAAAGATCATTGCGTTGTGTTCTTGTGTTTGCGTTTTGTATAGGTGAATGTTATGTTACAAATGGTTATTTTGCGTTTTGGGCCAATTCGTTCTTTATTAAAAATGACAAGTTTTTTCTTCGGAGTATATAGATTCTTTTTGAATTTTTTTATTGACTTACAGTCATGGACGTCTTTTGGTTTTTCTGCGCGGCTCATTTTCATTTGATATAGAATGTCAAGAGAAATAAACTTTATGCCTCGATAATAGAAATGATATTTTGGATTTTTGATCATTTCAACTTTATTATATGGATAATATATTAACTCTGAATCATGATTTGAAATTTTTGGATCAAAGGGTGTGAATGGTGAGTTGCCACAGTATAAAAAATCGAGGTCATTGCTATGACGTATACCTAGCACGGCAAGGGGGGTGCTTCCCGATGCGCAGATATCGTCTAAATCGAGTTCTTGATCGTTTGTATTTTTTTTAAATATATCGATTAAGGCATCGAGTGATGGATCTTCATGGGTAAATGGGCGAGCATTGAGCATTGCCAGAGAGTTTTGGTTGAAAAATATTTCTGCAGTCTGAATTGCCTCTTCATGAGTATCATTAATATGAACGCTATGATTACCCAAATTATAAAGATCTCGTATCTCTGATTTTGCACGTATTACTTTGATAAGTTCGTCACAGATAAATATATACGCTCGCAACGGATTTTTTCCCATCGAACTCTGGGCGTGGGCTTGGGCGCCCATAAATTGATTGTCAGCAGTGCCAAGCCAGGAGGCTTGGTTTTCAGGATCAAACCCATATGATAATTTTTTTAAATTCACATAACCATTAAATGTCAAATTTATTTCTTTTTTGTAGTAGATAAAGCCATATTTATTAAGTATGGATTCTACTTGATTGTCATATTGTATGGTTGCAGCTGAATGCAGTTGGACGATATACGAATGCTTGTTAAGTTTTACATATTCAAGTGCGCCGTAATCGGCATAGAATGGTAAAAGGCCTTGCTTGGCAAAAAAAACGTGATCAAAATATATACTGGTTGGGACAGTTTTTGTTGGAACTGTAAGATTTAGATAGGTACAAATAGCTATGCGATGGGCGGCATCGGAAAGTTCGTAGTTTGTGTCGATTGGTATTGATTCTTTTGTTTTGTCAAAACCATTTAATTGAATGTTTTCATATAATTGCTTAAAGCTGTTAAGGAAGTCTTCTTTTGATTCTTTGGGGATTCCGTCAGAGGGTTCATCTTCATGAAAGTTATTAAAAGCTCGAATATGTTCGCAATAACAATCTTCAAAAAAATTTGTATATGCAGAATAAGAGTAAAGGTTTTTTAAATAGATATATTTAAAAATTAGATCAAATCTTCTGTTTTTTAAAAAAATTTCTTTTGCATTAATGTATTGCTCCATAACAGCCCCTGTATCTGAGGAATTGGACGCTAAAAAATTACCAGTCATAGTGTAAAGCATAGGTTTCAAGTTTTGATGGCGATTCATTATTGAAATACGTATCTAGTGCAATCCATTTTTGTAGTTCTTGGCTGTTTAGTACGGATTTTATATACAAATTAGCTGCATAATTTTGCCCTTTATAAAAGGATTTCATACCAGGGTTTTCTGTCTGTTGGCAAGGTAGAATGGGCAGTGTTATCGAGTTTTCATTTCTTAAATATGAATAAAGGATGGCGATAGTGTGGTGAATGCCCCTCTTATACATATATTCGAGGGTCAGGCGTGAGTTTGGCATGTGGTGCCAAACGGATGCCGCAGGATGGAGGTAGATTTTTCCGCCAGTAGCCTTGATTGTCATGGCGACAGAAGTTTCGCCAGCTCCTTGAAAAAGGGCATTTTCCATAAGATCGGGCTCAAAGCCGCCAGCTTTTTCAAGCGCGGTTCGGCGAATGGCGTAATTGCATCCAAAGACCAAGCCAGGATCTGGGGCCTCCATGCCTGCAGTGATGCCTTCGATGAGACTAAAATATTGATTCCAGCGGATACCACGGCCCTCCGCCCAGAGGGTATTATCGAGCCATGCTGGAGGGTTAGATTCAAAGACGGGCCAGTTATTGCCACCTACAAGTTGGATATCGGGATCCTTCGCAAAAAGCGATGCCAAGGTTTGGAGCCATTCCTGAGGTGCTTCAATGTCGTCATCACAAAAAACTAAAATATTAGCCGAAGCGTGCTTCCACCCTGCATGGCGTGCCGCTAACAGACCTGGTTGCGGCTCAATAATGGCTTTGAAATGAATAAATCGGGAATCATACTGCTGACAAACTGTCTGAGTATGATCCGGCGAATTATTATTCACCACCACAATTTCAAAATTGTTTTTATCCATAGTTTGCGCCAATAGTGAATTAAGGCAACGCACCAAGGATTTTGCGCGATTATACGTTGGAATGATAACAGATAGTTTTATATCGGATGTACCAAGGGCTGGGGCTGGGCCGATTACATTTTTTCTATGATTTTGTTTTTGCAAAACAATTAATCGTTTCGCGACAATTAATGTTGCCGGCATGCACTTGATACATAGTAAAAAATTACCAATGAATGACACACAGCGTATATTGGAGATTGAATTAATGAATAGGGCTATGGTGTTTAGCAAAAATCGCTGCAAGCGGCGCTTTATTTTTTTGGCCATGTCATCCTCAACTTGTTGCTTCAACATTGTATGATTGCCTATCTGACGGAAGCATAAAGTGTAAATCCAAATTGGAGGTAATTTTTTTTACATGTCATTTTATACGTATCGCGTATTTGTTGCGGGGTTTCTATCATATGAGTTGGATTATGATATAAACATATGGCAAGTTTTGATAAGCGTCGGAATAACTCTTGTCTCCTCGCATCCCGAATAGGGTGCTCATTAATATAATATGGGCTGAGCCATCCGCCGCCGAAATAAATGATAATTTCTCTTTCTTTTTGCCGAGGGTACTGGGCCTACCTCAATGGCACCATTGCCATACTTTTCGCATTTTTTTGTGTAAGCGGAAGCGATAGCGGATTTGATTCAAAGGCGTATACTTTTTAAGCACCTTTTTGAGTCGCCCATAGGGGAGTTTCCCCCAAGAAGGTGCCGCAATCTAAAAAATATCACCTTCCCATTAAAAATTTTATGTCTCTTCGTTTGCGGAGGGAATTTTTAAAGGAGGAGCTAACTTCGTATCACCTGTCATTGATTTGAGTGTGGCAGTTAGAATAGCTGGCATTTTTTTGGCTTCTGGGTAGGACTTGCAGGATATATAGTGTCAATATTCCACTGGTTTATGGTTTTCGGCACGCCCCTTGCATCTCGTCTGCCAACGTTGGATGTTCTTGCCGCCAAGGCGGCGCAGACGCAAGGAGAATAGCATGTTCATGTTGCTTGGCGGAAACGAAAAGAAAGGCCGCAAGGAAAAGGAAGCCGCTCCCGCGAATTCGGTGAATTCCCTGAATTCGCTGGACAAGGTGAAAGAAATATTCGGTTCCGGCCGCTTTCCGGTGGTGACTACGCAGGCCATTGAAGGACGCCCCATAGCCAAGGTGCTTGGCCTGGTGTGCTGCCGGGGTTTTGACTCGGACGAGGCGTTTTTCGGCATGGCGGGCATGGCTCTCAAAAAGGGCGCGCAGGGCATTATCGGTTATTCGGAAAACGTGGCCTTTCACCCGGACGGCAGCAAATATTTTTCGTGTTTCGGCACGGCGGTGATGTTCGCGCGTGAAGCCCGGACGGACTTGCTTTCCGCCCCCAACGTCGCTTCCCAGCTTGTGAACCAGTATTCCGCGGATACCGTGGAGCTCAGTTCCCGCCGCGCGTCGTCCGCCTCGCAGCCTGCGGAGGAAGAAGACCCCGTGCTCCAGCGCCTGCTTTCCGCCCAGCGCCGTCCCGCCGCCGCGACGGAATGGCAGTAGCCGTCCGCCGGAAGCGTCCGGCACGACTTTATAATAGCGGCATCAAAAAGAAAAGGGGCGAGTCCGCTTTTGTCTCCGCCATGGTTCGCCATGGTCTGCCATGAATCAGGGCGTCTTTCTGAGGGGGAAGACGCCCTGTTTTTTTGCGGCCCATACTGCCGCGGCTCGCCAAAAGGTTGACGCCGCGCGCTGCCGCATTGACGCGCGTCAGGGCTGCTGGTCAACGGCCTGGGTTTCTTCCTGGGGCGGGATGATCACATGGCCGTATTCGTCTTTGGGCGCCGTCCACGAAACAGCCACCGCGGCCAGGATGGCCAGGGCGATCCAGGACATGAAGCCGTTGAGCTTGGTCGGCACCTTGCAGATGAAGGCGTATTTGGGATTGCGGGTGCTCATGGCCGCCATGATCAGGCAAACGACAAAAATGACGAAAAAGACGTACATCAAAATATTTTGCCAGCCTTCCATGCATTCTCCTTGGGTTTCCGCCGGCGGCGGGAACCGCGCCGAACGCTGTTATTATACGTACGGAAGCGCCGGGCGGCAAGGCTTTTGGCCGCACCGCCCAAATCGCGCGCGTGGAGCGATAAAAATTTCTCTATCCACGCTTTACCCCTTTTGCATTTTGCCCGCTCGGGTTATACTCTTCAAAATTTTGATCCCCTTTGTTAAGGAGAGACCCTATGTCGGCTATTCTTGTCCTGGTGGACGTGCAGAAGGAATATGTAACGCCTGGCAGGCCGTTCTGCCTTGAAACCCTGGGCCCCTCGCTGGAAAACCTGCGCAAGCTGCAGGCCCACGCCCGTAAAGAGGGCTGGCGGGTTGTTCATATAAAACACCAGCAAAATTCGGAATATTTTGGCTACGGCAGCCCGTACGCGGAATTTATCGAAGGCTTTGAGCCCCTTGAAGGCGAACTGGTGATGGAAAAGTCGGATTTTTCCTGCTTTTCGAGCCCCGAATTCCAGGCCCTGACCGATCGCCTGCGCAACCGCGAAATGATCATCGCCGGCTACAGCGCGGCCAACTGCTGCCTTTCCACCATGGTGAGCGCGCATCACCGCGGCTTTGAGTTCACCTTTGTGACCGACGCCACCTGCGCCAAGAGCACCAAACGCTTTGGCGAGCAGGACATGAAGGAACACATTGTGGACATCATCTCGGCCTACGGCAATCTGGCCACAACCGAGGAAATCCTGCACCGCGTGTACGAAGAAGAATAAGCCAAGTTTTTTTTGCCACCCAACAGGCCGGTGCGGACATCGCGCAACGGCCTGTTTTTTTATGCGGCGTTAAATATCTCGGCCGCGCTGAGCGCGGCCGGAAATGAGGGTGCAGGGGCATCATGCCCCTGCCGGAGGGGTGCGGGGAGGCGGAGCCTCCGCCGGACAACAAAATCCCTGCGGGATTTTGCGCCGCCTGGCGGCAGCAAAGCTGCCGGGCGGAAAGGCACAAAAACCACTCGCTTAAGGCCCGGCAAAGCCGGAACCTGCTCGTGGTTTTTGCGCTTGCTGTCGTTGTCAGCAAGCGTGCGGGGAGGCGGAGCCTCCCCGCATTCTCTTACTTTTCGCCTTTTTCGGGCTGGCCGGCCATGAGGCGGCGGCGGCCGACATAGATTTCGTCCAGCACGGCGGGCACGGCCAGGGTGGTGGTGTCGCCGAGGTTTTCCACGGTTTCGCCGGCGGCCAGCTTGCGCAGGAGGCGGCGCACGATTTTGCCGGACAGGGTTTTGGGCAGTTCGGTCACAAACTGGATGTATTCGGGAGTGGCCAGCGCGCCGATTTTGCTGCGCACCCAGGTACGCAGCTCCTTGCGCAGTTCTTCCGTCCATTCCACGTTGTTGGCGAGGGCGACGTAGGCGTAAATGGCCTCGCCCTTGACTTCATGGGGCATGGGCACGACGCCCGCCTCGCCGACGGCCGGGTGGGCCACGAGGACGGATTCGATTTCGGCCGTGCTGAGGCGGTGGCCGGAGACGTTGATGGCGTCGTCCATACGGCCGAGGATCCAGTAGTTGCCGTCCTCGTCGATGCGTGCGCCGTCGCCGGCCCAGTAGCAGCCGGGGAAGCGGTCAAAGTAGCTTTTGAACTTGGCTTCGTTTTTGAACACGCCTTTCATCATGCCGGGCCAGGGCTGGCGGATGACGAGGTGGCCGCCTTCCAGCGCGGCGTCTTCGCTGCCGTCGCCGGCCATGATGCCCGCTTCGATGCCGGGCAGGGGCTTGGTGACCGAGCCGGGTTTGAGGTGGGTGGCGTAGGGCAGGGGGGAGAGCATGACGCCGCCGGTTTCGGTCTGCCACCAGGTATCGACGATGGGCAGTTCACCCTTGCCGATGTGGGTGTGGTACCACATCCAGGCTTCGGGGTTCATGGGCTCGCCCACGGAGCCGAGGATGCGCAGGGAGGAGAGGTCGTAGTGCTTTGTCCACTCCACGCCCTGGCGCATCAGCGTGCGGATGACCGTGGGCGCGGTGTAGAGGATATTGACGCGGAATTTTTCCACAATGCGCCAGAAGCGGTCGGGCCGGGGCCAGGTGGGCGTGCCTTCAAACATGATGGTGGTCGCGCCGAGGCTGAGCGGGCCGTAGACGAGGTAGCTGTGGCCGGTGATCCAGCCGCAGTCGGCGGTACACCAGTACACGTCGGTGTCTTTGAGGTCGAAGACCCACTGGGTGGTGTGGGCCGCGTAGGTAAGGTAGCCGCCGGTGGAATGGATGACGCCGGTGGGGCGGCCGGTGCTGCCGCTGGTGTGCAGGATGAAGAGGGGATCTTCGGCGTCCATGGAGACGCAGGGGAAGTCGGAATCCAGGGTGAAGTCGTTCAGCACGTCGTGCCACCAGACGTCGCGGCCTTCGAGCATGTTGATGGCGGCGTCGGCCCGGTTGACCACCAGCACCCGTTCCACGCTGGGGCAGTGGTTGAGGATGCGGTCGAGGTTGGCCTTGAGCGGCTTGGGTTCGCCGCCGCGCATGACGGCGTCGGCCGTGATGACCATCTTGGCTTCGCAGTCTTGAATACGGCTTTGCACGCCGCCGTCGGCGTAGCCGGTGAAGATGTTGGTATGCACGGCGCCGATGCGCGCGCAGGCCAGCATGGCGACAACGAGTTCAGGAATCATGGGCAGATAGAGGGCCACGCGGTCGCCTTTTTTAATCTGCATGGAATCAAGCGCGGCGGCCACGCGGCAGACGTCGGTATAGAGCATCTGGTAGGTGTAGGCGCGCACTTCCATTTCGCGCTCGCCCTGCCAGATCAGCGCGGCCTTGTTGCGGCGGTCGGTGATGATGTGGCGGTCAACGCAGTTGTAGGAGGCGTTGAGGCGGGCGCCCGCGAACCAGGAGACGCGGGGAACGGTAAAATCGGTGTCCTGCACCTTGTCCCAGGGTTTGAACCAGTGCAGCAAAGCTCGCGCGCGGTCGGCCCAGAAGGCGTCGTTGTCGGTACGCGCAAGTTCGCACAGCATGTCGTATTCTTTGCGGCTGCGGATACGCGCCACGTCTTTCCCGTGGCGGGGCGGAAGGTAGCTGCGGTCTTCGGAAAGGAGGCTGTTGAAGCGTTCCTGAGTCATGGATATCCCCTATAGCTAATGGGTGCATGGCCTGCCGCGCAAGGACTGATCAGCGTTCCAATCCAGGAATAGCCCGGCGCATGGTCACAAAGGCTCGAAAAATATGGATAGCCTCTGATAAAAAAGCCGTCAACACAAAAAACTTGTTTGAGTCACCAATCAATTCCCGATCCGCGCGGGCCGGCGGACGCCGTGGCGGGCTCCCAGGGCCATCAGCGCGTAAGCCAGACGGGCCGAGGCAAAGTCGGAAACGCGGCTTGCCGCGTGCGGGGCCAGTTCCACCACGTCGAAGCCGATCAGCTTCCGCCCGGCCAGGGCGGCTTCCGCCAGATCCAGGGCCTGATACCAGCCGAGGCCGCCGGGAACCGGGGTGCCGGTATCCGGAATGATGGAAGGGTCGAGGCCGTCCACGTCGAAGGTGATAAAAATATGCTCCGGAAAGCCGGCGGGCAGCAGGGGTTCGGGGCGCGGGCGGCGTGCCAGAACGTCGGCGTCCAGGGCAAAGACATTGCGCGGGGCGCGGGCCTGCTTTTCTTCCAGGCAGTAGGCGCGGTTGCCGAACTGCGCGAGCGCGAGGCCCAGATCGTCCGTGGCGCGGCGCATGACGCAGGCGTGGCTCCAGCGCGAGCCTTCGTAGGCGTCGCGCAGGTCGGCGTGGGCGTCAAACTGCACAACGCCGAAAACGCCATACGTTTCTTTGAGCGCGGCCAGCGCGCCGTAGGTGAGGGAATGCTCGCCGCCCAGCAGGACAGGCATGGCCCCCAGGCGGAGAACGGAGCGGGTTGCTTCCGCGATGCGGGCCATAACGGCTGGCGCGGGGCCGGAGCAATCCACGGGCGGGTGGGTGAAGATGCCCAGATCGCCGGGGCAGGACTCGCCGTCGAACAATTCCAGTTGATCCGAGGCCGCCAGAATGGCTTCGGGCCCGCGCGCCGTGCCGTGGCCGTAGCTGACCGAGGCTTCGTACGGCACGGGAATGACGTGAAAACAGGCGTTTTCCGGGGCGCGGGGGGCAACCTCGGAACCCAGGAAACGGTGTTCATATTCCTTCATGGTCTTCTCCGGCGCGGATCTCCACGTCCAGCAAAAAGTCGTACACCGGCTTTAACATGCGGAAGCCTTCGGCCAGCATGGCGTGCAGATCCGGTGAAAACAGGAGTTCAAAATCTTCGCTGTTGCGCATGAAGAACAGGTTTTTGCTGTTCAGCCAGGGGCGCGAGGCTTCGGGCTGATCAGGGTAGTGATCGCGCTTGTAGCGCTCGCCTTCCATGCGGAACAGTTTTTGTTTGGCAAACGCCGCGCGCGCTTTGCGGAAGAGCGGCGCATCGCGCAGCACCAGATCGCGCATGACGTTCATCTGCCTGGGCGTGGCCTGGTAATAGCCGCAGCCGTAGCGGAAGCCCCGGGGCGAAAACTCGAAGGCGTAGGCCGGCGGGCCCTGGTAAAGCTGTTTGCGCCGCATGAACACGCACCAGACCGTATCGCGGTAAAAACGCTTGTCCTTGGAAAAGCGCGTGTCGCGATAAATGCGCGAAATGGCCCGATCCACCCTGGCTTCGGTGATGCATTCGGGATCCAGCTCGTGGATGACGGACGCAAGATGTTCCACCAGATCCTTCATGGGCTCAAGCACTAGGGCTTCGTAATGCGCCTTGTGCCCGGCAAACCAGGCGCGGTCGTTCCGCAGGCGGTTTTCAGCCAGAAAATCAAGCGCTTGTGGGGAAAAAGGCATGGCAATGTCCTTCCGTGGCGAATGGATAAACCTAGCGCGCTTTTTGGGGGGAAACAAGAGCGCGTCCGCAGGCCTGGGCTTACGGACGCGCTGGATGGAGGATGGGGCGTTTAAGCGTTTTCTTCTTCAACGTCCGCCAGCGAGCGCCGGAAGAGGCGCGCCATGAGGCGGGAGACAAACGCGCCGAAGTTGTCGAGGTACACGTAGTACACCGGCGTGATGTACAGCGTGACGATCTGGGAGAAGATCAGGCCGCCCGCCACGCAGATGCCGATGGGCCGCCGGATGTCCGCGCCGGTGGCGCCGAGGCCGATAGCCAGGGGCAGCGCGCCCATGACGGCCGCCAGCGTGGTCATCAGGATCGGGCGCAGGCGGATGAGGCAGCCCTGGATGACGGCTTCCTCCGGCGGAATGTGCTGCGTGCGTTCGGCCGCCAGGGCGAAGTCCAGCACCATGATGGCGTTTTTCTTGACGATGCCGATGAGCATGATGATGCCGACCAGGGCCATCATGTTCAGTTCGGATCGGAAGAGCAGCAGGGCGAGCATGGCCCCGAAGGCGGCGGAGGGCAGGCCGGAAAGGATGGTGATGGGGTGGATGAAGCTTTCGTACAAAATGCCCAGCACGATGTAGATGAGCGTGAGGGCCACAATGATGAGCAGGAGCATGGAGCCCATGGAGGACTGGAAGTCCTGGGCGGTGCCGGTGAAGCGGCCGGAAACGGAGTCGGGCAGCAGCGGTTCGGCCGTCAGGCGCACTTCGTCCAGCGCCTGGCTCATGGACACGCCGGGCGTGATGTTGAAGTTGACGTTGACCGAGGGGAACTGGCCGGTGTGGTTGACGGTCAGCGGGCCGGCCTCGCTGGTCATGGTGGCGATGGTGTCCAGCGGCACAAGCTGGCCCCTGCTGGAGCGCAGGAAGATGGTGGAAAGCACGCCGGAGCTGTACTGAAGCTCGGGCATCACTTCCAGCTTGACGGTGTAGTCGCTGATGTCGGTATAAATTGTGGAGATCTGGCGCGTGCCGAACGCGGAGTACAGCGAGTTTTCGATCTGCATGAGCGAGATGCCGAGCGCTGTGGCGTGGTCGCGGTCGATGTCCAGGCGGATGGTGGGGTTCATCAGCTGGAGGTTGGTGCCGACGTCGCGCACGCTCGACAGGTCGTGCAGGGCGTTTTCCAGTTTTTGCGCGGCGGCGTAAAGCTCCCTGGTGTCGGAGCCGACCAGGGTATAGCTGTATTCGCCGCCCCGGCCGCTGGTGGGGGCCTGGTTGGCGCCGTTGCGCACGAAGACTTCCAGCGTGGGGTTGTTGCCCAGCGCGCTGCGCAGGCGGTTGATGACCACGTCGATGTGCTCGCGTTCGCTGATGGGCTTGAGCCGGACGGAAATGCTGCCGGTATTGGTTTCGTTGCGCGTGCCGCCGCCCACGGTGGAGACGTAGCTCGTCACGGCGGGGTCGGCCGCGATGATGGCGTGCAGCTTTTGCTGCGCCTCGGCAAGCGCTTTATAGGAAATGGACTCTTCCGCCCGAGCGGTGACGGCGATGATGCCGGCGTCGATGGAGGGGAAGAAGCCCGTGGGCACCAGGGTGGCGATGAAGCCGGTGGCCACGATCAGCAGCAGGGAACCGATAAAGGCCAGGAACTTGTGGCGCATGACCACATGCAGCGAGCGCTCGTAGCCGCGCTGCGTCGCTTTAAACGCTCTGTCCATCAGAGCCTTGACGCCGTGGTACTCGATGTGCACCGAGCGCTCGGTGAGGAATTTGGCGCAGAGCATGGGCGTCAGGGTGACGGACACAATAAAGGACATGATGACGGCGATGATGATGACCGCGCCGAACTCGAAGAACATCAGGCCCACGATGCCCGGCAGAAAGAGCAGGGGGATGAAGACCGCGCCTAGCGAGGTGGTCATGGAAAGGATGGTGAAGGCGACTTCTTCCGAACCTTCCATGGCGGCCGCCAGGGGCTTCTTGCCCATTTCGCGGTGGCGCATGATGTTTTCGAGCATGACAATGGCGTCGTCCACCACAAAGCCAACAACGAGGATCAGCGCCATGAGCGAGACGTTGTTCAGGCTGAAGCCCGCCGCGAACATAAAGGCGAACGTCGCCATGATGGACAGGGGCAGGGCCAGGCTGGGGATCAGCGTGGCCATGCTGTCGTGCAAAAAGAGGTAGATGACCGCGATGACGAGGAATATGGTCAGGATCAGCGTAAATTCCACTTCATCCACGGAATCCTGAATGGGGGCGGAAGCGTCTTCCACCACCTGCATATGGATGGAGGGCGGCATGGAGTTTTCCAACTCCGGCAGGATAGCTAAAATATCCTTCACCACCTGCACGGTGTTGCCGCCAGGCTGGCGCGTCACCTGCACCACAACGCCGGTCTGGCCGTTGATCCAGCTTGCCTGGTTGGTGTTTTCCACGCCGTCTTCCACCTGGGCCACGTCGGAAAGCCTGACAGGCGCGCCGTTGCGCCAGGCCACGATGATGTCGGCAAACTCCTCGGACGTGTGCAGCGCGCCGGCCGTGCGGATGTTGCGGATGCGGTTTTCGCCCTGCAACGTGCCGGTGGGCAGGGTGACGTTGGCCTGGTTGACGGCCGCCGTGATTTCCTCAATGCCGACCTTGCGGGCGACCATCAGATCCGGGTCGATTTTAATGCGCACGGCAAAGCGCTTGGCCCCGCGCACGTCGGTGCGCGCCACGCCGTTGACCATGGAAAGGCGCTGGGCGATGTAGGTTTCCGCGTACTGGGTCAGCTCCTGCGGCGTCATGGAAGGCGACGTGAGCGCAATTTGCAGCACCGGCATCATGTCCGGGTTCAGCTTCATGAAGCGCGGCTGTTCGGTCATGGTGTCGGGCATACGGGAATACGCCAGCGAAATGGCCGATTGCACGTCCAGCGCCGCGCCGTCGATATTACGATCCTTGTCGAACTCGATGAAGATCAGGGTGCGGCCCTGCTTGCTTTCCGACGTCATGCTCTTGATGCCGGAAATCGAAGAAAGCTGGTTTTCCAGCGGTTTGGCCACGGAGGTGGCCATGGTTTCGGGGTCGGCGCCGGGCATGGACGCAAAAACAATGACGTAGGGGAATTCCACGTTCGGCATGTCGCTGAGCGGCAACTGCGAGTAGCTCAGCACGCCGAAAATGAGCGTGCCGATCATCAACAGCGTTGTCGCGACCGGCCGTTTGATAAAGGTGGCCGATATATTCATGACGCGGCTCCGGCCGGGGCGGGCTTCTGCTCGGGCTCAAGCAGGCGCACGGTCATGCCGTCGGCCAGGCGCACATGGCCTTCCATCACCACGTTTTCGCCGCCTTCCAGGCCGTTGGTGATCACGGTGATGCCTTCGGTTTCCACATCGGTGCCAACCAGCCGGTAATGGGCCTTCATGTCGTTGTCCACCACATAGACAAACGGCCCTTCCGGCCCGATAACCACGGCGCGGCTCGGCACGGTCACCGCGTCTTTAAGCACGGTCAGTTGCAGGGTAAGGCGCACAAATTCGCCCGGCCACATCATGGCGGACTTGTTGGGAAAGGTGGCCTTGAGCGGCACGGTGCCGGTGCTGGAATCCACGTTGCCGATAAAGGTCAGCGTGCCGTCCGTCGGCTTGCCCAGCTTGGGCTGGGCCGTCACCTTGAGGTCGGAGCCGGGGGCCAGGCCGCGCACGGTGAGGAGATGGCGCTCGGGCACGGCAAACGTCACGTTGACGGGCTGGATGGTGTCGATGGTCAGAAGCGGCATGGACAGCGCGGGCACAATATTGCCCTTGTCCACCCGGATGCGCCCGGCGCGCCCGGCGATGGGGGCCTTGATTTCGGTATAGGAAAGGTTGAGCTTGGCCTGCTCCAGCGCGGCTTCGTTGGCTTTGACCGCCGCGCGCAGGCTGATGGCGGCCACGCGCGCCTCGGCGTTTTGCGCCGCGCTGGTGAAACCGCCCTTGGTCAACTGCGAGGAGCGGGCAAGGTCGTCTTCCGCCTTGGCCAGACGCGCTCTGTCGCTTTCAAGCTGGGCCTGGATCTGGCTCATCGTGATTTCGAGCTGGCGCTTGTCGATGACGAAGAGCAGTTGATTTTCCTTGACGTATTCGCCTTCCGCCACCTGAACGTCCAAAAGCTCGCCGGGCACGCGCGAGACGATGGTCACGGTGGCGGAGGGCTCCACCGTGCCCACGGCGGTGAGGACGTTGGGCACGTCCCGGCGCTCCGCCTTGGCAAGGGTGACCAGGGCGGCCCGCTGCTGGGGCTGGGCCTTTTTTTCCGGAGCGCTGGAGCAGGCGGGCAGCAGAAGCGCCAGGGCGGCGGCAAGGATGACGGTGCGTCGCGACATGATAAACCCCAATGATGTCGAATGGCGTAGGATAATGGCGAGAGGCGCGCGCCCCTCGGCTGGTATGTCTATCCGGGTTTGGTCTTTTTCTGTCAACTGGACGCGGTAAGGGAAAACAGGCTTTTTTGAATAAAAACGCGTTAGTATGCGCAATGGGCTTTTTTTGTAACATTGTCTTGCGTTTTTTGGCGCAAATAGCCGCGCTTATTGACGGAGCCCGGCACGCCCGTTATGAAGGATACGGTTTGACACCAGTGAAGGAGGAACCGGCTATGCCCCTCATGCGTTTGTGATGCGGCTCTTTGAGCGACCACCGTGCGTGGTTCTCGCTGTTGCCGTCCGGACGCGGAGGGAGGCCCGGCTTCTCCCGCTGACGTCCCCTCTCCCTTCCGGACGTTTCGGCAGGCGACCTTGCGTCGCCTGCCCCACCCCATTCGGAAGGAGCTTCCATGACGTTTCGTCGCAACCTGTTCGCCACCACGCCCGGCATTCTGCTGACCGGCGCGTGCATCGGCGTTTTGGCCATCCTTTTGCAACATTTTGGCAACCCGCCCAACATGGGCGTCTGCGTGGCCTGCTTCGAGCGGGACATTGCCGGCGCTCTCGGCCTGCACCGCGCCGGCGTGGCGCAATACCTGCGGCCGGAGATCATGGGCTTTGTGCTCGGTTCGCTGGCGGCGGCCCTGTTTTTTGGCGATTTTAAGCCGCGCGGCGGATCGTCGCCCGTCACGCGCTTTGTGCTGGGCATCGCGGCCGCCGTGGGCGCGCTGGTCTTTTTGGGCTGCCCCTGGCGGGCCATTCTGCGTCTCGCCGGCGGCGACTGGAACGCGCTGTTCGGCCTGGCCGGGCTTGTCGCGGGCGTGGCGCTGGGCACGGTCTTTTTCCGGCAGGGCTATTCGCTGGGCCGCAGCGCGCCGCAATCCAGGGCGGCGGGCTGGGTGTTTCCCGGCCTGATGCTGGGCCTGCTGGCGCTTTACTTTCTTTTTCCGCAAGTTGCGGGCGAGGAAAAAAGCGGTATCCTGTTCTTTTCCACGTCCGGCCCAGGCTCCATGCACGCGCCGTTTTTCATGTCGCTCGGCGCGGCGCTGATCATCGGCGTGGTTGCGCAACGCAGCCGCTTTTGCACCATGGGCGCGTTGCGCGATCTCATCCTGTTCCGGCAGACGCACCTGCTGCTGGGCGTGCTGGCCATGCTCGGCGCGGCGCTGGTGATGAACCTGGCCTTCGGCACGTTCAAGCCGGGATTTCTCAATCAGCCCATTGCGCATACCGACGGCCTGTGGAACTTTTTGGGCATGGCGACGGCCGGGCTTGCGTTTGCCCTGGCCGGAGGCTGCCCCGGCCGCCAGCTTTTTATGGCGGGCGAAGGCGACGGCGATGCCGCGATTTTTGCCCTGGGCCTGCTGGTGGGCGCCGCGCTGGCCCACAACTTCGGCACGGCCAGTTCGGCCGCGGGCGTGGGGCCTTACGGCGTCCAGGCCACCATCATCTGCTTCGTCGCGTGCGTGGTCATCGGCGTTGCTTACCGCCGCAAGGCTTGAGGAGAAAACAATGGACACGTCCGTTCTGGATACCTGCGGCCTCTCCTGCCCGCAACCCGTGCTGATGCTGCACGAGGCCGTGAAGGCCGGGAAAAAATCGCTTGATATATTGGTGGACAACGAAGCCAGCCGCGAAAACGTGACCCGCGCGGCGCAAAAATACGGTTTTGCCGTAACCGAACACGAACAGGCGGGCGGCGTCCGCCGTCTGGAACTGCGGGCATGACCCTTTGGCAACGACTGAGGGCCGGGTTTGGCGCCCGGCCCGTCCGTACCGCCCCGAAAACGGAGGGCGCGCAGGGCGTTCTCGTTTTCGCGGGCACGGCGGAAGTGATCCGGGCGGAGCGCATTCTGGAGCGGGCCGGCATCGCGGCGGAAGTCAAGGGGCCGCCGCCGGATCTGCGCACAGGCTGCGACATGGTGCTGGTGTTCCCGCTGCTTCTGGAACCCGCCGCGCTGGCGGCGCTGGAAAGCGAAAACCTGCATCCGCTGCGCGTGCTGCCGCTGGGCGACATGCTGGAGCCCGTGTCGCTGTTTCAGACGGCGCGCAGCGGCTCCTTTGTGATGGTGCGCGCCGCGAACATGAAGATCACCGTGGACGCGGGCGGCCGCATCGTCAATATTTCGGGCGGCGGCTGCCCTGACGTGCCGTATCTCGCCTCGCTGCTGATCGGGGCCGACGTGCGCGAAGCCGCCCCGCCCAGGGAGCACGGCAAAACGCTCTGTTCCTACGCCCTGCAAAAAGCTTTTGAGGAAGTCCGGCGGCTGGCGGACGTGCCCCGCGCGCCTCTGGAAACTGACGGCGGCGATCCCTTTGCCGTGGCGCTTCCGGATGAAACTCCCCTTGCGCCCGCCGAACCCGCTGGCCACAACGCGCCGCGCCCCTGGCTGGTGTGCGGCACATCGCCGTTTCCGGATTTTCCGCTGACGCTGGGCCGCTGGACGTGGCGGAACGGCCTGCTTGTGGGCGAAGGGCTACCCCCGTTGCCCGTCCAGCGCGGAACTCCGGCGCTTTTGGCGGCCATGGCGCTGACCTGCGAAGCCTTGGGCGCGCCGGGGCCCGAAGCCCTGCTGGTGGGCGACGACGGCCGGGGTATAGGCAGCGACGCGCTGTACCGTCATCTGGCCGGGACGCTGCTGCCGGAATGCCGCTGGCAGGGCCTGACCTTCCACTATCTTTTTCCGGATCTGGACGGGCACAACCGCGTGCTGGCGGCCCTGCCCGAAGATTCCGGCGCTTCCGGCGGCGTGGGGCGCCCGCTGCTGGTGGCCGACGCGGGCTATATGTATGTGGCCAAAATGAGCGGCTACGCGGCCCAATACGATCTGTTCACCCCGGACGCCGGGGAACTGGCGTTTCTGGCTGACGAAAAAGCCCCGCATCCGTTTTACACGCGGGGTTTTCTGCTCGCCGAGGACAACGCCGTGCCCGAACTGGCCGCCCGCGCGGAAACGCACCACGCCGCCGCCAGGCATTTGCTGGTCAAGGGCGCGACCGATTACCTCATCCGGGGCGGTGTGGTGGAGGCAAGCGTGGCCAGCCCGCGCATTCCCGCCATGGAGGCCATTGGCGGCACGGGAGATCTGGTCACGGGCATGGCGTCCGGCTTTCTGGCCGCGGGCTTCGGCATGGCGGACGCCTGCCTGTGCGCGGCTCGCGCCAACCGGCTGATCGGCCTGGCCGCGCGGCCCGATCCGGCCACCCAGGTGGGCGATTTGCTGCCGCATGTGCCGCTGGCCGTGCGCCGCGCGTCGGGCTGGTCATAAGGGCAGGCGGGCAAGCAGGCTTTGGGCCAGGCCGCGGCCCTGTTCGTCCGGATCGTTTTGCGCGGCTTCCAGAATGGGCCGGGCGCGATCCGCGAGATCCGGCCAGGCTTCCAGCACGCGGGCCATGGCCAGGTAGCAGGAGCGCCGGAGCGGGGCGTGGTCGCAGTAGGTGCTGTCGCCCGGCAAATCGCGGACATAGGAAAAGAGGATGTTGTGGTAGGCTTCGGCCAGGGGGCGGCATTGAGCCAGTGTTTCGCCAAAGGCTTCGGGCACGCCCCAGCCGATATTGCCGGATTCCTCGTTCATCTGCCAGATGAAGCGGCGCACGATGTTTTTGGCCGCCTCGGGATCCTCGGCATAAAGAGCCGCCATGGACTGGCCCAGGGCGAAGGCCGCGCGTTCCGTCATCAGCCCGCCTTCCGGCAGGCAGGCGAACAGGGCGTTAATGACGGAAAGCCGGGAAAGCGCGGCGGCTTCCGGCGGCAGGGCCTCGGCGCGCGTCCAGGCCTCGCGTTTCAGCCAGGCGCGTAACATGGTTTTTAAGGCGCGAAAATGGGCCATCCTGCCTTCCTTTGGCGGAAAGGACTGTGTTGCAAAGATGTTATGCTGTTTCAGCGCGCGATCCAAGAAGATATTGCGGAAAATAACCGGCGCCGGACTTTGCCGGAAAAGGTTGCGCTGCTTGTTTCGCCTTGCCTGCGCGCAGTGAAGTGATTATGAAAGGCGTGGCCCGCGCGTTTTTGTATTCATGCGCGCCGGCCGGAATATTGGGAGGAATATCGTATGTTACGTCTGTTTCGGGCGGTTGCCGTCGCCCTGGCCGTTTTTGTCCCTGTTTCAGCGTTTGCGTTGTGGGGCCTGTTCGACCGTTATACCAATGTCGCGCTTGAGGGCGATGTTCTGTCTTTGCCGGCCGACCTCAAAGCCGGCGACGCAAAATTTTACCGCACGAAAAAAGACGGCCAGGTCATCCGCTTTTTTGTGGCCAAAGACGCGCGTGACGTCCTGCATGTCGCTCTGGACGCGTGCGACGTCTGCTGGAAGGAAGGCAAGGGCTATGAACTGGAAGGCGATGCCGTGGTCTGCACGTTTTGCGGGCTGAAGTTCCCGCTGGAGCGCATCGGCCTTAAAGCGGGGGGCTGCAATCCTCATGCGCTGCCGTTCAAGCAGGAAGGGGCTTCGGTGTTAATCGACACGGCAGATCTGTTAGCCGGCACGGGGTATTTTCCGGAAAACAAGAAATGAACCTGTTGACCATTCCCGCCAGGTACATGCGCGCCCGCTGGACGCACACCCTGATGTTGCTGCTTATTTTCCTCCTGGGCGTGGCGTCCATGATCGCCTTGCAGGAAGTTTCATCCACCGTGGCGGAAAGCTACGAAAAAAAACTGGTGAGCTACGGCGCCAATATCCTGATCACGCCGCGCCGGGATACGATTAAGGTCAGCTACGGCGGCTACACGCTGGGCGACGTTACGCTGGAAGAACACGCAATTTCGCTGGACGCCGCCCTGAGCGCCATTGAGGGCAGCGCCTACCGCGCCAATCTGGCGGTAATTGCGCCCAAGTTGCTGACCACCACGCGCATCGGCAGCCAGACGCTGGCCGTGGTCGGCGTGATCTGGGATGAAGAAGAGTCCATCAAATCGTACTGGCGGGTGGATGGCGACTGGCCCAGCGCCGAAAGCGCGCTGGTGGGGAGCCGGGTCGCCGCCGGTTTCGGCCTGGGGCAGGGTTCCTCCATTGAGGTGGCCGGGCGCGACATTCCGGTTGCCGGCGTGCTGCGCGAAACCGGCAGCGACGACGACAACGTGATTTTCGTCTCCCTGCCCCTGCTGCAAGACCTGGCCGGACGGCCGGGCGCCGTGGATTTTTTGGAAGTGGCGGCGCTGTGCTCCGGCTGCCCCATCGACGATATCGTCGCTTCGCTGAAAACGGCGTTGCCGGATCAGGACGTGCTGGCGCTCCGCCAGGTGGCGGAAAGCCGGATGTATTCCGTGCATTTTGCCCAGAACCTGACGTTTTACGTCAGCCTGCTCATTCTGGCCACGGCCTGCGCCACATTGTTCATGGCCATGCTGTCCGCCGTGCAGGAGCGGGTTAAGGAAATCGGCATCATGCGCTCCGTGGGCTTTTCGCGCGCGGATATTTTTATGCTTTTTGCCCTGGAGTCCCTGTTGCTGGGCCTTGCGGCGGGCATGGCGGGCTTTGCCCTGGGGCATCAGCTTTCCGGCTATGTGCTGCGCAACCTGCACCTTGTGGATGCCGGGGTCGAAATGCCGTTTTCGTGGGGATTTTTTGTTTTGACCACCGTGGCTGTGGGCGCCATCGCCACGGTCGCTGCGCTGTTCCCCGCCTGGAAGGCGTCGCGCATTGAACCGACGGAAGCCCTGGCTTCCATGTGAGAGCATTATGACGGAGTATCTTTTTGACGCGCGCGGCCTGATCAAAACCTATCCCGGCGAAGCCAGACCCGCGCTGGCGGATGTTTCGCTGACCATCCGGCCCGGCGAGTTCCTGGCCGTCACCGGCCCGTCGGGCTCCGGCAAATCCACGCTTTTAAACGTGCTTTCCGTCCTGGCGCGGCCCGACGCCGGATCCATCCTCTATAAAGGCGCGGATATTGTCACGGCCACGGAGGCGGAGCGCAACCGCCTGCGCGGCGCGGAGTTCGCGTTCATTTTTCAGCAGCACCACCTCATGCCGTACCTGAATGCGCTGGAAAACACCCTGTTGCCGCTCATGAACCGCCTTGCTCCCATTTCGGCGGAATGGAAAAAGAAGGGGCAGGACGTGCTGGAGCGCGTCGGCCTGGGGCACAAGGCCGCGTCCCGCCCGGGCGAACTGTCCGGCGGGGAGCAGCAGCGCGTGGCCATTGCCCGCGCCCTGGCGCGCAACGTGAACGTGCTGTTTGCCGACGAACCCACGGGAAGCCTGGATTCGGAAACCGGCGCGTCGGTCATGGCCCTGTTGCGCGAGTTGAACCGCAACGGCCTGACGGTGATCATGATTACGCATAATCAGGACTACGCGCTGCTGGCGGACAGGATGCTGCGCATGAAGGACGGCGTTATTCTGGATGACGGGGCCGGGCTTCAGCCGCCGGCGTGACGCGTAGCGCGAATGCCGCTGAAAACGCATGGCCGGGCCTCCCTTTTGCGCAAAAGGGAGGCCCGGTATTTTAGAGCATTTTACTCTTGAAATAGTGCACAGCCGAGACACGATATCTATGCTGTCGCTATCCGTACGCCGCTTTGCGGCTACGGCTACCGCGTTCTGCCGCTTAAGTTTCACGCCTCCGCCGGCGCCTTACGCCGCGAGTG
>JAVBMS010000099.1:0-16044 GCA_031552135.1 Mailhella sp. | reverse complement strand
GAGCCTGCCCAACGAGAGGGGCCAATGTCTGTTTAGCAATGGCTTTGGCAGTTATTGTGTCCAGCGGTGTACAAAGCACAGAAAGTTAATGGCGTCGCATGTCGAGCCGTCTTCGGCGAGCATGCGGCCGGACGACGGGGGTTTCTCGAAGAGAGGGGTAAAAAGGGAAGAGGGGTGCTCCGGGGGGAGGTGGAGGCAGGGGGCCTCGGAGGGGAGAAACCGCAGGTTTCGCCCATAACAGGCCCCCTCCTCCCCGCCGGAGGCGCAGGGGATAAAGATATTAAAGTCGGTGGCGGCGAAGCCGCCGAAAAACCCGGGGTTTCGCCCACCCCGCCCCGCCGGGGGCGCCGGGGATTAAGATATTGACGGGGCGTGGGGGGCGGCCGGGGGCCGGGGCGGGTCGACCCCGCAGGTTCCGCCCATACCCGCCCCCCCCCTCCCCGCCGGAGGCGCAGGAGATCGATATATTAAAGTCGGTGGCGGCGCAGCCGCCGAAAAACCGGGCGTTACGCCCTCCCCGCCTCGCCGGAGGCATCCCCCATCATCCTAAGAGCACCCGCATGGTCTGGCGCAATTGATCCAAATCCACGGGTTTGCCCGCGTGGGCGTTCATGCCGCAGGCCAGCGCCCTGGTCACGTCCTCGCGCATGACGTTGGCCGTCATGGCAATGACGGGCACATGCGCGTCGGATCGGCCGGAGGCGCGCAGCGTTCTGGTAGCGTCGCAGCCGTCCATGATCGGCATTTGCATGTCCATGAGGATGATGTCGTAATAGCCCGGCGGCGAGGCTAAAAACATGTCCACGGCCTGCCTGCCGTTTTCCGCCTCTTCCATGGCCAGGCCGGAATCCCGCAGCAGTTCCATCAGGATGTCGCGGTTGATGTCGATGTCGTCCACAACAAGGGCGCGTTTGCCGGAAAAGTCGGGCGCGGCGTTTTCCTCGGGCGCGCTTTCCACGGGCGGGGCTTCGGGCATGGCGGCGCGGGCGGGGAACGAAAGCGTGAAGGAAAAAACGCTGCCCAGGCCCGGCGTGCTTTCCACGCTGATGTCGCCGCCCATGGCGTTGGCGATGTTTTTGGCGATGGGCAGGCCAAGGCCCGTGCCGCCGTAAAAGCGGCTGACGCCCGCGTCCGCCTGCTCAAAGGGCAGAAAGAGTTTTTCCTTTTGCGCGTCGCTTATGCCGATGCCCTGATCGCGCACCGTGAACGCGTAGGTTCCCTTGCCGTCGGCAAAGCCGGTCTGCTCCACGCTGAAGTCCACGCTGCCCCCCGGGTGGGAGAACTTGACCGCGTTGGAAAGCAGGTTGAGCAAAATCTGGTTGAGGCGCAGCGAGTCGGCGCTGATCGCGTCGTGCGTCAGGCCTTCCACATGCGCGCGCAGCGTAACGTGGCGCTCGTCCGTCTTGGGCTGCATCATGGAAGCCAGAAATTCCACGTTGCGCGTCAGGGAAAATTCCTGGGCGTCCAGCATCATTTTTCCGGCCTCCAGCTTGGAGAAGTCCAGAATATCGTTGATGATGCCCAAAAGATGGCCGGACGAGCTTTCGATCTGCGTGACGCAGTTCTGGATTTTTTCCAGATTCGCGGAGCCGTGGGCTATTTGCGTCATGCCGATGATGGCGTGCATCGGCGTGCGTATTTCGTGGCTCATGCGCGACAAAAAGTCGCTCTTGGCGCGGCTGGCGGCCTCGGCGGCCTCGCGGGCGCGGGTCAGGGCCGTGATGTCGGTGAACACGGCCATCACGCAGATGTCTTCCTCGCGTTCGGGCGCGCCGCCGGCCTGCACCAAAATAAGCGTATAGTGCGACACCTCGCTTGAGCCCGGCTCGGAGGCGCTGACCTCCAGCGACAGCGGGGGGCACTCCTCCCCCCGGAACAGGCGGTGCAGGTGATCTTCCTCGGCGGGGCCCAGATGGGGCGCGAGCAGCTTTTCCAGCGCGCCGGGGATCGAAAAATCATAGGCGTAGCGCGTGAAGCCTTCGCGCAGGGCTCGATTGGCGTAGCGCAGGCGTTGCCGGGAGTCCAGAAAGCCCACGGCGTCCGGCATGGCTTCAAAGTGCTTTTGCCCCATTTCCAGCGTGCTGTTCACGCCCACAAGAATGCTGTGGTAGTCGCCCTGATAGGCGGAAACGTCCGCGCGCTCGCCAATCCATCCGTTGCGCACGGCAAGCATCAGGCTGCCGATGTCGCGGGTTACGCCGGAAATATTGCGCGCCACGCTTTCAAACGCCCGGATCAGGCTGCCGATTTCGTCGCGCCGCTGCGCAAGAACGCCGGGAAGTTGCAGGTTGAGATCGCCGGCGGCCAGGCGGTGGGCGTTGTTGGTGACAAGGAGCAGCGGCCGCGTCAGCACCCGGCGGGCAAAAAGCGTGGACATTACGGAAAACGCCAGCACCGCCAGGGCCAGCGTCGCGTACATCATGGCGCGGTAGGCGGCCAGTTGGGCGTGCAGCGGCGTGATGTCGATGTCCGTGCCCAAAAAAGCGACCACCTTGCCCTGCGAGTCGAAAATCGGGGCGTAGGCGTAATACAGTTCGCCGTACACGTCGTTGTAATATTCGGCGCGGGTGAAGCCCTTGCCCGTAGCCAGCACGGCGTCCGCCCCCACATATTCCCCGGCGGTTTCGTTTTTGCCAAGCGCGTACTTTTCGCCGGGAAATTCCTGCTCGTGGCGGGCGTCGTAAATATAGGTATACATGCCGGGAATATGGTTATCGAACAAAATATAAAAGTATTTTGCGTCGATATTCGCGGCAAGCTCATCCATTTGGGCCGCGAACTGCTTGTACTCGTCGTCAATTTGCAGATTTTTCGCAAAGCGCTCTATCTGATCGCCGTCAATGGTGTGCGCCGCAAGTTTGTTGCTCCGGAGGCACAAATCGTTGCCGTATGTGTAAAACATGTTGCGGTACATGCCGTAGCTTAAATAGACCAACGCGGAGGCCAGGGCAAAAAATACCAGGCACGACCAGGCAACGAGTTTGAAAGAAATCCCGGAAGTAAAAAAGGCCGACCGTTCGCCTTTCTTATTTCGCTGAAAAAAATAAGGCACACGCATTTGTATTCTCATTGTTCCGTGCTGTAGACATGGAGCGCATTGCATTTCCGCAAAGGCGAGGTATAAAATAACGCCGTCTACATACTTTGACGCCAAACGTACAGGTTTTTGCCATCCAGGCTACCCTGAAAGCAAGCCTTTTGCGTATAGTAATCCCTTCTTTTAAAAAGTAAAGATTGCGCCTGATGCGCGGCATGCCGCGCATCAGGCGCAATCAGTCAACGAGACATTGCCGGCGCGGCGGCCGTCACTCGGCCTGTTTCAGTCCGGCGACCCACCGTTCGACAAGGGCGGGCTGCTCGCCCAGCCCCCTGGGCACGGCGTGCACGCGGATGCCGTTCGCTTCCAGGCGTTGCCGCCAGCTTTCCGGCTCCGCGCCGAAGAGATCGTTGGAGGCGTGATCCCCCGCCACCGTCATCAGCGGGATCAGCCAGACGCTTGTGGCGTTGCGGGCCCTGAGGGCCGCCAGCACGGCGTCGAAGCCGGGGTCGCTCTCAATGGCGCCGACCAGGGCGTTGGCGTCCAGGGCGCCCAGATAATACTGCAACGCCGGATAGAACACGCCGGCCGGGTGGTGCGAGCCGTGCCCGACAAAGAGCACGGCCTCTTCCGGGCCGCGTCCGGCCGGAACGATGCCAAGCAGCTTTTCCGCCACGGCGCGCAGGCTGTCGGCGTCGTGCAGCAGCGGCGGGGCGAGGCGGATGCGCTCCAGGCCCTTGGGCAGGCCTTCGAGCGCTTCGGCGGTGCGGCGCAAATCCTGGTATTCCGAGCCGGGGATGACGTGCAGCGACAGCACGGCCACGTCCTTCGCTCCCTCGGCGGCGAGCCGGGCCAGCGCCTCCTGCGCGGTGGGCATGGGCGTGGCGTTGTTGGCGGCCAGCAGCGAATGCGCCGTCCAGGCCCAGCGGATTTCAGCGCCGGGAAACGCGGCCCGGACGCCCTTTTCCACGTCGGCGTAAGCGACGCGCGCGGCTTCCACGCTGGTGCCGAAGGCGACGATCAGCACGGCCGGGGGATGGGAGCCGGGAGCGGCTTCGGGTTTGGCGAAGGCGGCCGGCGTCAGGCCAGGCGACAGCAAAAGGCACAGGACAAGGACAGGGAGGAACGCACGCGCGAACGCGCGAACGCCGCGCCCGGAGACGAAGGGGCGAGTCATGGAAAACTCCTGCGTAGGGGGCGCTTTACGGAAGGGAAGCGAGCCCGCGAACCGGATGCGGAACGCAAAAAAGCTCCCGGCGGCCGCCCGGCAAAGGCCCGTTGCCAGCGGCCCGTCCTCGGTGACGGCCGCATAAAGCAGGTCTTCCGGCTGCCCAGCTTCTTTTCGGCCTTCCCGGGCATGGCCCAGTGGCGCGCGAGGAAAAGAAGGAGTGATCTGGCGTACGGCGGCGGGTCCGCTCTCGCTTTGAACGAGATTCCCTTTTAGGCGCAGCCCTCATTAAGACGCCGTCCGCGAAAAGCTGATTTTTTTCGGCCGGCAAGGAACAAGGAAAAAATTGGGCGAAGCTGTATTGAAATACCGCGAGGTCAATTTTTCCCTTGTGACGCAGTTGGCCGAGAAAAGGCAGCTTTGCAGCAGGCGGGTTAATGAGGCTGGGCCTAAGCCCTGACGGGCGCTTTATGCATCATGAGAATGCAGAAAGCGGGCGGGCTTGTCAAATGCGCTACAGATCCCGCAGGCTTTGCCACAGGGCGGCGGCGCGTTTTTTGCCGATGCCGGGCAGCGCGGCCAGATCCTCGACGCCGGCGGCGCGCATGGCGTCCAGCGAGTCGAAGCGCTCCCACAACAGCTTGGCCGTGTGCGGGCCCACGCCGGGCAGGCGCTGCAATTCGCCGCTGAAGGCCTGGCGGGCGCGGGCCTGGCGGTGGCGGCCCAGCGAAAAATCGTGGGCCGCGTCGCGCACGGCCTGGAGATAGAGCAGTTCCGGCGAGCCCGCGCGCAGAGGCAGCGGGTTGGAGCGGCCGGGCAAAAAGATGCGATCCGCCACGTTGCCCGCGCGGCGGTCGGCGCGGCCTTTTTCGTCGCGCGCCTTGGCGATGGAGGCCAGCAAAAAGGGCAGGCTGTCCGGAACAGCGGCATCGGCCGGGCCGTCCGGTGTTCCGGAAGCGGGAAAAGCCTCGCGGAACACGCGGGCCACGGTCGCCAACTGGCCCTGGCCGCCGTCGATCAGCAGCAGGTCGGGCCAGGGCGCGCCATGCTCCACGCGGCGGGCCGCCCAGAGCCGCAGGGCGGCGTAGTCGTCGCCGTTCGCGCCCTCAATGTTCCAGACGCGGTAGTCGCCGGGCAGGGGCTTGCCGTCTTCGTACACCACGGCGCCCACCTTGGTGGCCGTGCCGCCGGTGTGCGAAACGTCCACGCACTCGATGCGGCGCAGGGGGCGCTTGCTGCGCAGGGCGGCGGCCAGGCGATCTTCGAGCGGGATGTCGGCGTTGCGGCGCACGGCCTCGCGCGCGTTGCTCTTGGCCATGTCCACCAGGCGGTGCTCGTCGGCGTTGCGCGGCGCGGCGATGCGCACGGGCCCGCCGCGCATGTCGGCAAGCGCGGCCTCCAGCGCGGCCAGGGGCGTGTCGGCGTCTTCGTCCGGCGCGGCCGCGGAATCCACGGAATCCGCGGATTCAGGGGACGTATGGCCCGGCAGCCAGGGCACGATGACGCGGGGCGGAATGTCGCTGTCCGGGCCGTAAAACTGGGCCAGAAAGCTCCAGATCAGTTCTTCGGCCTCTTCCAGGCCCAGGCCGGGCCAGAAGAACGTGGCGCGGTCGATCATCGCGCCGCGCCGCACAAAGATCAGGCCCAGCGCCAGGCCGTCCGGCCGCGTGGCGATGCCCACGGCGTCCATGTCGCCTCCGCCCTGGATGACCACGCTCTGGCGCTCCAGGGTTTTTTCCACGGCGCGGATCTGGTCGCGCAGGGCGGCCGCGCGCTCAAACTCCTGGGCCTCGGCGGCTTCGGCCATCTGGGCGCGCAGCATGTCCAGCAACTCGTCCGATTTGCCCGAAAGCAGCAGGGCCACGCGCTGGGTCAGGGCGGCGTAGTCCTCGCGGGAGATCAGCCCGGCGCAGGGCGCGGGGCACAGGCCTATGTGATGGTAGAGGCAGGGCTTGATCCGGTTGCGCAGCGCGCGGTCGGAACAGCGCCGCAAGGGGAAAATGCGGTGGATGGTCTTCCAGGTTTCGCGCGCGGCCAGGCCCGAGGTGAACGGCCCGAAATAGCGCGCGCCGTCGCGCTTTTTGGATTTGCGCGTGATTTCGAGGCGGGGGAAATCGTCCTTGCCCGAAAGCCGGAACAGCACATACTGCTTGTCGTCGCGCAGCACGATGTTGTAGCGCGGCCGGTGCTTTTTGATCAGGCTGGCTTCCAGCAGCAGGGCTTCTTTTTCGGTGGTGGTGGACAGCGTTTCGAGCGAGGCGGCGTGGCTCAGCATGGCCACGGTTTTGGGCGTGAGCTGCTTGTCGGGCCGGAAATAGGACAGGATGCGCTTGCGCAGGTTGCGCGCCTTGCCCACATAAATGATGCGCCCGCCCGCGTCCTTGTACAGGTAGACGCCGGGCGTGGCGGGCAGGGAGGAAGGGACGGGGCGATCCATGGCGGGAGGGCTTATTCCGCCGACGGCGAGGCCAGGCGCGGCTCCAGCCGGGCCACGGCCTGGAGCGTGCCCAGCAGGACGAGGTGATCGCCCGCGGCCAGCACGGTTCCGCCGTTGGGAATGAAGGCTTCCTCGGCTTCGCCCTGGCCGCGCCGCACGGCCAGCATCAAAAGGTCGCGCGGGAAGCCTATGTCGCGGATCTGCTTGCCGATCAGCGGCGAGTCGCCGGGCAGGAGCACCTCGAGCATTTCGGCCTCCTCGCCCGCCTGGCCGGCCAGGGTGGCCGAGGCCACCACCCGGCTGCCCCGGATATAGGCCAGCATCCGGTTGACCGCGGCCAGCCGCCCGCTGACGCTGTGATCAATGCCCACATGCTCCAGCAGGGGCAGGTAGGCGGCCTTGTCGATTTTGGCCACGGTGTCGCGCACGCCAAGCGATTTGGCCAGCAGGCAGGCCAGGATATTGCTTTCCTCGTCGCCCGAAACGGCGGCCAGCGCGTCCATGGCGCCCACGTTGGCTTCTTCGAGCAGGGCCTTGTCCGTGCCGTCGCCGCGCAGGATCATGGTGGTCTTGAGGATGTCGGCCAGTTCCTCGCAGCGGGCCGCGTCGCTTTCGATCAGCTTGACGGCGAGGCCCCGGCGCTCGAACTGCAAAGCCAGGCGCGTGCCGATATTGCCGCCGCCGATGATGCACACGGAGCGCACCGTGCCGCGCGAGCGGCCCAGCGCCGCCAGCAGGTTGTTCTGCGAGGCGGCGCGGTGGACGAAATAGGCGATGTCGCCCTCGATCAGCATCTGTTTGCCGCCGGGGATGATCAGGCGCTCGTCGCGCACGATGGCGCCCACCATGACGCCGTCGTCGCCAAGCAGTTCGCGGAAGGAGGCCAGCGGCTGGCCCACCAGGATGCCGCCCTCGATTTTGTATTTGACCATGCGGATGCCGCCCCCGGCGAACTCCGCGTAATCCAGCGCGCCCGGCAGGGAGAGCAGGCGGTCGACGGTGCGCACCACTTCCTCGTCCACGTTGACCATCATCTGGATGTCCAGCGCCCCCGCGCCGAAAACGTGGGGATAGCGCGCGTATTCGGGGTTGCGGATGCGCGCCAGCTTGACCGCGCGCGGGGCCAGCAGGTTGGCGAACATGCAGGCGACCAGGTTGATCTCGTCGTTGTCCGTGACGGCCAGAAAAAAGCCCGCGTTCGCAATGCCCGCCTCCGTCAGCGTGCCCGGGGAAGAGCCCGAGCCGTGCACCACGCGCGCGTCCACCATGTCGCGCACGGTTTTGAGGCGCTCGGCGTCCACATCGACGATCACCACCTGGCGGCCTTCCTGCGTCAGGCGCCGGGCCAGGTGCGCGCCCACCTCGCCCGCGCCCACCAGGATGATGATGTCGTGCTGCGCGGATTTTTTCTGCTTGAAGAAACGGGAAATCATGGCGGCTCCCACAAGGGTTCAGCGTGACGCGATCGTATCGGCCAAAAGGCGCGCGGCAAGGGCCGATCCACCCGCGCGCGGCCGTATCCAGTCCAGAAAGGCGGCCCGCGTCCTTTCCCTGTCTTTCGGCTCGCGGGCGCGGCGCGCCAGCACGTCCGCCGCCGCGCCGAAATGGGGGCAAACGTCCAGCAAGCCGCTTTCCTCCAGCGAGGGCGGCGTGTCCTCGCCCAGCGCCCAGCGGAAATTGTCCAGCGACGGCCCGACGCACGGCGTCAGCCCGGCGGAAAGCGCCTCCAGAAAGTTTTGCCCGCCCAGTTTCAGGCTGCCGCCCACAAAGGCCGCGTCCGCCACGGCGTAAAGCTGGGGCAGATCGCCAAAGCGATCCCAGACCAGAACGCCGCCGGGCTCCAGCGACTGATGTTCGCCCAGCCGCGAAGCGCGCAGGGGTTTGAGGCTCAGGTCGGCCAGCAGCTCCATCCAGGCATCGACGCGGGCCATGTGCCGGGGCGCGACCACCAGCGCGGCCGTGGGATCGTCCTGCCACAAACGGGCCAGGTGCGGGCCGACAAGTTTTTCCTCTTCCTTGCGCGTCGAAGCCAGCAGGAACACCGGCCCCGTCCGGCAAAAAACCGGCGCGAGATCGCGGCGCGGCGGATCGGCCAGCGCGGCCAGAGCGCTGTCGAACTTCATGTTGGGCATGGTTTCGACCACGGCGGGCTCCCGCCCGTCCGGGCTGGCGCAACGCGGATCCGCGCCGAAAATGTCGGCAAAGCGCTCGGCGTCCCGCCGGGAGACGGCGAGGATGCGGCGGGGCGCGACGCGGCGCAGCGTGGAGCGCAGGATGCGGTAGCCCTCCTGGCTGGCCCTGGTCATGCGGGCGTTGATCAGGCAGACGGGCACGCCGGCTTCGGTGCAGGCGCCCAGCAGGCCGGGCCACAATTCGGTTTCCAGCAGGGCCAGCGCGCGCGGCGCAGCCTGGGCCACGGCGCGCCGGGCGACAGCCGGATCGTCCAGCGGCGCGTAGCGCGCCACGGCGTGCAGCCAGGGCCGCTCGCGGCACAGCCCGGCCAGGCCCTTGTCCAGCAATTCCCGGCCCTGTTTTGTCCAGGTGGCCACCAGAACCCGCAGTTCCCCGTGCGCCGGGGGCTCCGGCCAGGCCGCCAGCAGCGTCAGGGCCAGACGGGCCTCGCCGCCGGAGGCCGCCTGAATCCACACATCCACGGGCCGCGTCCAGCCGGGCGGAACAAGCCGCTCGCTCCAGCCCTCGCGCAGGCGCCTGTTGCGGCGCAGCAAGGGCCGCGCCACGCGCCAGAGCAGCGCGTAGGCGCGAAAAAACAGCGAGGAAAACACGTCGTATCGATCAACCATGATGCTGCCTTGGAGGGATGCGGGCCTCTTGTAAGCCGGGCAGGGCCAGCGCGCAAGGGAGGCGCGCCGCGCCGGGGCTTACTTTTTTTTGCGCCGCCAGACCGTCCAGCCCGCCAGGGCTCCGGCCGCTCCGCCCAGAACAAAGGCGCGGGGCATGGAATCCACCAGCCCCGCCAGGGCGGCGAACACACCGAGCGAAGACCCGATGAGCACGCCGCGATAGAGAAATGCTTTCATAACGTTACCTTAAAAGAGCGTCGAGAAACCCGGAACGCAAGCTCTATCATGGACGTAAGCGGCTTTTTGGCTTATAGTCCGCCTAAACCGTTGAAAGCGTGACGTCCCCCGCGCGTTTTGTCAATCCCGCCCGCTGGGCGGTTCTTTTCAAAAAAGGAGCGCTTCATGCCGTCGCTCAGACCGCTTGCGACTTTTTCCTCACTGTTTGTCCTCCTCTTCGCCGTCTCCGGTTGCGACGACAAGAAAAACGAAACCGCCGCCCAGCTGCCCCCGCCGCTGGTCGCCACCATGACGCTGGAGCGGCAGGATATCCCGCTTGAAGGCACGTTTATGGGCCAGACGATGGGCTACCTTTCGGTGGATGTGCGCGCCCAGGTTTCGGGCATTTTGAAACGCCGCATGTACACCGAGGGCGACTACGTCACCCAGGGCCAGCTTTTGTTTGAAATCGACCCCGCCCAGGCCCAGGCCGCGCTTGAGCAGGCCAAGGGCCAGCTTGCCGTGGCCAAAAGCCAGGCCGACAACTCCAAGCGCGAGCTTGACCGCATTCTGCCGCTTTACGCGCGCAACGCCGTCAGCCAGCGCGACCGCGACAACGCCCAGGCCGCCTACGACAGCGCCCGCGCCCAGTACGAATCGGCCACGGCCCGCGTGAACGAGGCGCAAATCCAGCTTGGCTACACCAAGGTGGTCGCGCCCATTTCGGGCTACACCAGCCGCGAAGCCAAAAACGAAGGCAACCTGATCACGCTGGATCCCCAGGGCAGCCTGCTGACCACGATCAACCAGACCGACCCCATGTATGTGACGTTCGCCATTCCCAGCGCGGACAACATGCTGCTGAAAAAAATGGCGCTGCAGGGCAAGGCCGTGGCCTACACCCAGGGCCAGGCCGCCCGGATGACCCTGCTGGAGGGCACAAGCTATCCGGTGGAAGGCCAGATGACCTTTCTGGACACCAAGGTGGATCCCCAGACCAGCGTGGTGCAGGCCAGGGCGCAGTTCCCCAACCCCAAGGATCAGCTTTTGCCGGGCCAGTACGCCGCGGTGACAATCAGCGGCATCAGGCTGATCCAGGCGCTGATGATTCCGCAGAGCGCGGTGCTGCAAACCGCGAACGGGCCCATGGTCTATATCGTGGGCGAGGGCAACAAGGTGGCGCTTAAGCCGGTGCGGATCGGCCGGGCGTTCGGGCAGGACTTTCTGGTGGAAGACGGCCTGGAACCCGGAGAAGTCATGGTGGTGGAAGGCATCGGCAAAATCCTGCCCGACTCCGTGGTGACGCCGAAACCGCTGGACATGCCCGCCACGCCCGTGCCCAGGCCCACGCCCGAAAGCGTGCCGCCCACGCCGACCATGGCGGCTCCGGCGCCCACGGACGCCCCGGCCGCCTCGACCCCTCCGGCCTCGACCTCTTCCACCGGCGGTGACGCGCCGGCGGCCCAGTAAGCGGAGGGGTTCATGGAAAACCCGAAGTACCAGGAAGGTTTCTTCCTCCGCCGGCCTGTTTTTTCCAGCGTCATATCCATCATCATCGTGCTGGCCGGCCTTTTGGCCATCCGCGTTCTGCCCGTGGCGCAGTATCCCGATCTGGTGCCGCCCACGGTCATGGTCATCGCCAACTACCCCGGCGCCAGCCCCGAAGACATCGCCAACACCGTGGCCTCGCCGCTGGAGCAGCAGATCAACGGCGTGGACGACATGATCTACATGGACTCCGTCAGTTCGGTCAGCGGCCTTTTGACCATGACGGTGTCCTTTGAAGTGGGAACCGACCCGGAAATCGCCCAGGTCAACGTGTCCAACCGCGTGCAGGCCGCGCTGCCCATGCTGCCGGAAATCGTCCGGCGCTTCGGCGTGTCGGTCATGAAATATTCGCCCGCCATGCTCCAGGTGCTGACCATCACCTCGCCCGGCGGCGTGCGGGACGACATCTTTCTCAGCAACTACGCGCTGATCAACCTTCTGGACGGGCTCAAGCGCCTGCCCGGCGTGGGCGACGCGCAGATTCTCGGCTCCAAAGACTACGCCATGCGCATCTGGCTCAACCCGCAGCGCATGGCCCAGCTTGGGCTTTCGCCTTCCGACATTTCCATGGCCGTGCAGGATCAGAACAACCAGTACGCCGCCGGCACCATCGGCGCGCTGCCCTCGGACGGCGACGTGCGCATGACCTGGCAGATCCACAACCAGGGCCGCCTGGTCACGGCCGAGGAGTTTGGCAACATCATCCTGCGCACGGATGAAAACGGCGGCGTGCTGCGCCTGCGCGACGTGGCGCGCGTGGAGCTGGGCACGCTGACCTACGACTTCGCGGGCACGTTTGACGGCGTGGAGGCCTCGGTTATCGCCATCTTCCTCGCGCCGGGCGCCAACGCGCTGGCCACGGCCGACGCCGTGGACGGCTTCATGCAGCAACAGGCCAAAGCCTTCCCCGTGGGCGTGGACTACGACGTGGCCTACGACACCACAACCTTTGTGCGCATTTCGATCGAAGAAGTGGTCAAAACCCTGGTGGAAGCCATGCTGCTGGTCTTCCTCGTGGTGTTCCTGTTCCTTCAGGACTGGCGCGCCACGCTGATCCCTTGCCTGGCCGTGCCCATCGCGCTGATCGGCACCTTCGCGGGCATCCAGGTGCTGGGCTTCACCATCAACACGCTGACGCTCTTCGCCCTGGTGCTGGCCATCGGCATGGTGGTGGACGACGCCATTGTGGTGCTTGAAAACGTGGAGCGCATTTTGCGCACGGAGCGCCTCACCGTGCGCCAGGCCACGGCCAAGGCCATGTCCGAAGTGACGGCCCCGGTTATCGCCATTGTGCTGGTGCTGTGCGCCGTGTTCATTCCGGTGGCGTTCCTGGGCGGCCTGGCGGGCGTGATGTACCGGCAGTTCGCCATCACCATCGCCATCGCGGTGGTGATCTCCGGCGTGGTGGCGCTGACGCTGACCCCCTCGCTGTGCGTTCTGCTGCTCAAGGAAAAGGAGCACGAGCCCGGCGCGTTTTTCCGCATGTTCAACCGGGGCTTCGACGCCGTGACCGACGGCTTCAGCCGGGCGGTGAACTTCTTCCTCAAGGCGCCCGTCATCGCGGTGCTGGTGTTTGTGGCGATTTGCGCGGGCTCGTTCCAGCTGTTCCGCATGGTTCCCACCTCGCTGGTGCCGGATGAGGATCAGGGCATGCTCATGTGCATGGTTTCCCTGCCCGACGGCGCGGCCATGCCGCAGACCCAGGACGTGATGAACCGCGTGAGCGAGCAGGTGCAACAAATCCCCGGCGTGCAGCATGTGACCGCGCTTTCGGGCTTCGACCTCATGAGCACCACGCTCAACACCAACCAGGGCACCATGTTCATCACCCTGGACGACTGGGGCGCGCGCGAAAAAATCGGCGCGGACGTGCAGACCATCATCCGCGAAATCTACATACTGGGCCTTAAGGAAACCAAGGCCCTGGTGCTGCCCTTCAACCCGCCGCCCATTTCGGGCATGAGCAATACCGGCGGCTTTGAAATGATGCTCCAGAGCACGGAGTCCGACCCCAAGGCGCTCTCCGACATGGCCCGCAATTTTGTGGCCGAAGCCGCCAAGCGGCCGGAACTGACGGGCCTGAGCACCACGTTCAGCATCAACGCGCCCCGGCTCTTCATTGATTTGAACCGCGAAAAGGCCCGCATGCTGCGCGTCAACGTCGGCGACGTGTTCAACACCCTGGGCGCGACGCTCGGCTCCACCTACATCAACGACTTCAACATGATGGGCCGCACCTTCAAGGTCTACATGCAGGCCGACGCGCCCTTCCGCAGCCTGCCCAGCGACATCAGCTCCCTGTACACCCGCAGCATGAACGGCGATCAGGTGCCGATCATCTCGCTGGTCAACGTCACCACCGACAGCGGCCCCAAGCTGATCGAGCACTTCAACTCGCTCATCGCCGCCAAGATCACCGGCAACCCCGCGCCGGGCTACAGCTCCGGCCAGGCCATCCAGGCGCTGAACGAGGTGGCCGCCGACGTGCTGCCCCAGGGCTACAGCCACGCCTGGTCCGGCACCTCCTACCAGGAAGTGGCCACCGGCGGCACCAACTTCGGCGTGCTGGGCTTCGGCATGCTCATGGTCTTCCTCATCCTCGCGGCGCAGTACGAGCGCTGGAGCCTGCCGCTGGCCGTGGTCACCGCCGTGCCCTTCGCCGTGTTCGGCGCCATTTTCGCCAACTGGCTGATCGGCCTGAGCAACGACGTCTACACCCAGGTGGCCATGATCACCCTCATGGGCCTGGCATGTAAAAACGCGATTCTGATCGTGGAATTCGCGGCCGATCTGCACCGCCAGGGCAAAGGCGTGGCCGAGGCCGCCGCCGAGGCCGCCAAGCTGCGCTTCCGGCCGATCATCATGACCTCCATCGCCTTCATTCTGGGTTGTATGCCGCTGGCGCTCAGCACCGGCGCGGGCGCGGGCGGCCGCGAAGCCATCGGCGTCAGCGTGGTCAGCGGCATGCTCGCGGCCACCGTGCTGGCGCCCCTGCTGGTGCCCTCGTTCTACGAACTGGTCATGCGCGTGGCGGAAAAGTTCCAGCGCAAGAAGACCGAAGTGTAACTTCCGCGAAAGGACAGCACGCCATGAAAAAACTCCCGCTCTTCCTTCTGCTTCTGGCGCTGGCCGCCACAACGGCCGGATGCTCTTTCGCGCCGGACTACGCGCGCCCCGCGATGGAGGTGCCCGTCGCCTGGGCCCCGGACACGGCCCAGCCCCTGGACGTGGCCTGGTGGCAGCGCTTTGCCGACCCCACGCTCAACGCCCTGGTCGAAGAAGCCCTGACCTATAACCGCACCGTGGACATCGCCATGGCCCGCGTCGATCAGGCCCGGGCCTATCTCGGCCTGGCCCGCTCGCAGCAGTTCCCCGTTCTCACCGGATCCGCGTTCGGCGCGCAGGCCCAGACCTCAGCCGACAGCGTGGCCCTGGCCCGCTCGCTCGGCGTGCTTTCGCAGGCCGTGACCGGCCTGCCCGCGCCGGACGTCTCCCGCGTGGGCGAGCAGTGGTCGGCCACGCTCCAGGCCGTGTGGGAAGTGGACTTGTGGGGCAAATACCGCAATTCCACAGCTTCCGCGCGCGAGCAACTGCTGGCTACCGAGGCCGCGCAAAAAGGCGCGCTGCTCGGCCTGGCCGGACAGACCACCATCGGCTACTTCACGCTCCGCAATTACGACAGCCAGCTCGCCATCGCCGAGCGCACGCTCAAAAGCCGCCTCGAAGCCCTGGACATCTACCGGGCCCGCTTTGAGGAAGGCCTGATCAGCGAGCTGGATTTTCTGCGCGCCAAAACCGAAGTCGACACCATGCGCGCCAACGTCTACACGCTACAATACCAGGTGGCCAACGCCGAAAGCGCCCTGCTGACCCTGGTGGGGCGCTCGCCCCGGGCGATCATGGAAGACTCGCCCCAGCGCGGCCTCAGCCTGGAAAGCATCCCCGCCGTGATCCAGCCCCCGGCCGGCCTGCCCTCCGAGCTGCTGGAACGCCGCCCCGACATCCTGGCCGCCGAGGCCCGGCTCCGTGCCGCCAACTTCCAGATTGGCACGGCCAAGGCCGCGTGGTTCCCCTCCATCTCGCTCAGCGGCCTGCTCGGCGCCCAGAGTCTGGAACTGGACAAGCTCTTCCAGCCGGGCTCCGATATCTGGAACTACGGCGTCAACCTGCATGTGCCGCTGCTGAGCTTCGGCCGCATTTCCAACAACGTCAAAGTCTCGGAAGCGATCATGCGCGAAGCGGCGGCCAGCTATGTCCACACCGTGCAGCAGGCCTTCCGCGAAATCCGCGACGCCCTCGTCATCCAGGCGCGCACCGTGGACATCGCCAACACGCTGAGCGCGGCCGTGGGCAACCTGAACCGGGCCGTGGAGCTCGCCACGCTGCGCTACGAAAACGGCTACGCCTCGTACCTGGAAGTGCTCGACGCCGAACGTTCGCTGTTCGAAGCCGAGATTTCCCTCGCCAACGTGCGCGCCAACCACCTGAACGCCATCGTGCAGGTGTGCATGGCGCTGGGCGGCGGCTGGGCGCAGTAACCCGCTGTCCTCATCGCGCTGCCCGGGGAAGCCCGCTCCTCCCGTTTCCCCGGACAGGCATGAGGCAAGGCGGCTCTCGGCGCGCCGCAAAAAGGAGTGACGCTCCAGAGGCCGTCCAAAGGCCGAGGGGAGGAAACGGAAAAATCGCGCCGCCGCGCGGAAAGCGCTGTTTTTTGGGTTGACGCGCCCGGCCCTTTGCCTGTATACGGAACCTTCGCTGCGTCCCTATCGTCTAGCCGGCCCAGGACAACGGCCTTTCACGCCGTCAACGGGGGTTCGAATCCCCCTGGGGACGCCAA
>JAVBMS010000077.1:0-23195 GCA_031552135.1 Mailhella sp. | reverse complement strand
ATTTTTGAGCGGCAGCGTCGACGGGCGCTTTAATGGCCCTCTACCCTGCGCCTCCGGCGGGGGAGGGCGTAACGCCCGGTTTTTGGGCGGCTGCGCCGCTGCCGACTTCAATATATCGATCTCCTGCGCCTCCGGCGGGGGAGGAGGGGGCCTGTTATGGGCGAAACCTGCGGTTTCTCCCCTCCTCGGCCCCCTCCTCCACCTCCCCCCGGAACACCCCTCTTCCGCTGGCCCCTCTCGCTGGGAAGGCCCCATCGTCCGGCCGCATGCTCGCCGCAAGGCGGCTCGGCATGCGACGCCATTAACTGACCGCACTCCGTTCACCGCTGGACACATTGGCTGCTGGGGCTGTTGCCGGGCGAGCGTTTGGGCATGGGGACGGCGGCTTGCGGAGGCGGCGGGCGTGTGGGGGGGGAGCGGAAAATGGTGCGGAAGGCGCTTGGGCGTGGCGCGGCGGTTGCGGGGTGCCGGAAAATAGGGGGGCTACTCCGTCACCGTCCGCCAGCGCAGGGTGGGCGCAGGATTGGCCCGCCAGGTCAGGATGATTTCGCCGTCGCGCGCGGTGTCGAGCAGCGGAATGCCGCGCTCGCCCAGCGCATCCAGCACCGCGCGGGAGGGCATCCCAAAGCTGTTGCCTTCCCCGCGCGAAACCACGGCCAGGCGCGGGTTCACGGCGTCGTAAAACGCGGGCAGCAGCGCCCCGCTTGAGCCGTGGTGCGGCATGACCAGCACGTCGGCGCGCAGTGAACGGCCGGAAGAAAGCGCGAATTCCAGGGCGCGCCGCAGGGCCGGCGTTTCCGCGTCGCCGCACATGACCGCCAGCCCGTGGCCGTTGTGGACAAAGCGGACGATCAGCGAGCCGTTGTTGCTGGAAAAATTCCCTTCGGCGGGCGGGTGCAGCGTTTCCAGCGCAAAGCCGGAACCGAGATCGAGCGTTTCGCCGCGTTGCAGGCCGAGCAGAGGGATGCCGCGCCGCCGGCGGATGGCGTCAAGCGTTTCGTCCTCGCCCCGCAACGGCAGGGCCGACCGCGCAAACAGGCCAACGCGAAACGTCTCCAGAATGGCGCGCAGCCCGCGCGCATGGTCGGCGTCGCCGTGGCTGGCCATGACCAGTGCCAGACGCGGCGGCCGGTTGTTGGTGAGCGCATGGGCCACGATGTCGCGGCCGGGGTCAAAGCGCGTCGAAATCGATCCGCCGCCGTCCAAAAGCAGGCGGCCGTCCGGCCACTCCAGAACCAGCGCCTGCCCCTGCCCCACGTCCAGTACGCGCAACGTGACGCGCTGTTGCCAGGCGGCGACGAGCGCGTCCGTTTCGCGGGCCAGCGGGCCGAGGGCCAGCAGCAGCGCGGCGCACCATGCCAGGCGCAGCGCGGCTTTGGGCGGGCGCTTGCGCCCCCGGAGCGCCGCAAAGGCGGCCACGGCGGCGGCGTAGCCCAGCATGGCCACGGGCGAGGGTTTTAACCCCTGCCAGACCGGCAAAAGGTGACGGGCGTCCATGGCGCCGAGCAGCGCCAGCAAGGCTTCGCCGGGCAGGGCGGCCAGCGCCTGGATCGCCCGCGCCGCGCCGGGCAAAAGGCCGGACAGCGCCAAACTCGCGGCGGCGGCGGGCAGCACAAAGCCTTCCAGCACGGGCAGCCAGATCAGGTTGAGCGGAAACAGCGGGGTCAAACGGCCGAACACGCTCAGCACCAGCGGCGCGGTGGCGATTTGCACGGCCAGCGAGGTTGCCAGCAGCAGCGCTCCGGCGCGGATCACATGCAGGGCCAGGGATCGGGCCGGGGAAGAGCGTGGGCGGGGCCGCAGGGTGCGATTCAGTTCGCGCAGCCAGGGCAGGGCCAGGGCGATGCCCGCCACGGACAGCACGGAAAGCTGGAGCCCCACGTCGAACAGCGCGGCGGGCCAGGCCGCCAGCAGGCAGAACACGGCGAAAAACAGCGTATCCGGCAGCGTGACCGGCCGTCCGCCCAGCCAGAACAGCGCGCCGGCGGCCATCATCAGCGCGGCGCGCGTCAGCGAGGGCGGGGCGTCGCCAATCCATAAATAGATTGCGGCCAGGGGCAGGCCCGCGATCAGCAGCAGCGTGCGGCGCGGCCAGCGCAGCAACAGCCCTGGTTTGCCCCGGATGATCAGCCAGACCAGCACGGCCGCCGCCATGCCCGCCAGGACAAGATGCTGGCCGGACAGCGCCAGCGAATGCACCAGACCCGCGCGGGTGAACAAATCCAGCGTGGCGGAGTCGAGCGCGTACCTGTCGCCGAAAATCAGCGCGGGCAGCACGGCTTTGGCCTGGCTCATGCCGCTGTTTGCCGCGGGCCTGCCCCGGACAAGCGCTGTGGAGCCGCCCAAGTCCTCCACCATGCCCGCGCGCAGATTTTCGCGCCACGCGGCCCACCACGGGGCCGCGCCCCGCGTCACGGCGCGGGCCTTCGCGCCCTGGCTCCAGGCCCGGTACCAGACGCCGCGCTGCGTCCAGTAATCCTCGCTGTCGCTCACGCCTTCGTTGCGAAAGCCCGTGACGCGGTACAGCCGCACGTCGGCCTCCACGGTCTGGCCCGGCAGCGGGCGCGGGCCGTCGGGCGACTGGCCCTGATCCCACGACCAGACCACAAGACCCGGCAGGCCGGGCAGCTCCCCGGCGTCTTGCTCCCCGGCCGGGCGCACGTTGGCCAGCAAAAGGCGCAGGCGGCGATCGGGCTGGCCCGAAACGTGGGTGACGTCGCCGCGCACCCGCAGGGTCTTTCCCGCCACAAACCAGTTGGGTTCGTGCTCCGGCGGCAGGGGAGTCATCAACGCCGCGTAGGCCCAGGCCAGGGCCGCGCAGGCAAGCAGCGTCGTTCTGCGCCGCCAGGCATGGCGCGGGCGGCCCAGGGCGAGCAGCAGAACCGCGCAGCCCAGCGTCCCGATCCACGGCGCGCGCGAGGCCAGAACGCCGGCCAGCATTGCCAGCACGCACCAATGGCGGAACAACAGGGAGGGAATCCGCTCGCTCATTGCTTGCCGGGCGCTTTGGCGTGTTGCGGGTGGCGTTTGGGAAGCTTGTCCGGCCGTCGCCAAGCCGCGCTTGCGCGGCGCGGCGAAATTGCGGAGGTTCGGGGGAGCGCGCTCCCCCGGCGGGGGCGGGGCGGAGCCCCGCATCTTTTTACGCTCTCGCCGTCTAACCGCGCCGCAGCGCGCTTTCGAGCAGAATTTCGAGCAAGTCGCCGAAGCCGAGGCCTTCGGCCCGGGCTTCGCGCGGCACGAGGCTGGCTTCGGTCATGCCGGGCAGGGTATTGCTTTCGAGGATGGAGAGTTCGCCGTTGTCGGCGAGGATGAAGTCGGAGCGGCTGTAGCCGGCCAGGCCCAGGGCCTGGTGCGCGGTCAGGGCGGCGTCCTTGATGCGGGCGATGGTTTGGGGCGGCAGCGGGGCGGGGCAGAGTTCGGCTGCGCCGTCGGCGGCGTATTTGTCGTGGTAGTTGAAGAAGGCGGCTTTGGGCACGATGAGCACGGGTTCGAGGGCGCGGGCGCGGCCCTGTTGTTCCAGCACGCCGCAGGTGACTTCGCGGCCGGGGATCAGGGTTTCGATCAGGGCCTCGTGGCCGAGGTCGAAGAGTTCGTCGAGCGCGGCGCGCAGTTCGGCCGTGTTGTCCGCGCGGTACAGGTGCAGGCTGGAGCCGCCGGTATTGGACTTGACGAAGAGCGGGAAGGGCAGATCGGGCGACCAGTCCGGCGCGGGGCGGGAGGGCAGGAAGATCCAGTCGGGCGTTTGCAGCCCGGCGCGGCGGAACAGCGGCTTGGCCGCCGCCTTGTGCAGGGCGAGGAAGGAGGCCGCCGGGCCCGCGCCCTGGTAGGGGCAGCCCGCGCGCTCCAGCAGCGCCTGGACGAGGCCGTCCTCGCCGGGCGCGCCGTGCAGGTTGAGGAAGGCGACGTCGTGTTCCGGCGCGAGTTCGAGCAGGGCGTCGAGCCCGTCGGAGAGGTCAAAGCGGGTGACGGCGTGGCCGCGTTCGGCCAGGGTTTGGGCGATGACGGCCGCGCCGCGCAGGGAAACCTCGCGTTCCGGCGACCAGCCCCCGGCCACCAGCAGGACGCGCAGGGGCTTCATAGCGGCCCCAGCAGGGCGGCCAGGGCGGCTTCGTGGCGGCGGGCCTGCTTGAGGTTGGCGGTGATGGAGGCGCGCTGCCATTCGGTGTGGCCGTAGCGGTCGAGCAGATCGGCGAAGCGTTCTTCGAGGCCGACCACCTGATTGTGGCGCGAGCGCTTGTCCGCGTAGGAGACCAGAAAGGGCAGGCGCAGGGGGTGGTGCCAGGGCGCGAGCGGGCCGTCGTCCCAGGGCCAGACCACATGGAACAGCACGGCCTGCGCGAGGAAGGGGTTGCTGGTTTCTTCAAGCGTCCAGGCCGCGCCGAGTTGGGCGTGGCCGCCGCCGTGGCGTATGGTGTAGGTTTTGGCGATGTCGTGCAGCAGGCAGGCGGCGCGCAGTTCGGCGTCGCTGCCGGGGTCGAGGCCCAGAGCGCGCGCCCGGCGCGCCAGATCAAGCGCCACGTCGGCCACCACGCGGCTGTGCGCGCGGATATTGGGCAACATGCCGTATTTGTCCCACAGGCGCACGCAGTCGCTTTCGCCGGGGATCGGGCGCAGGGGATCGGGCGCGAAGTCAAGCTGGGGAAGCATCAGGCCAACCTTTGCAGAATATTTGCGTAGGATTCCCGGCTGTCCACGTCCACAAGGCAGGAATCGTCGCGCCACGGTAGCAAACGAAGCGGGGTGACGGCAAGCAGGGAGCGCGCGCCTTCGTCGCCTTCCAGCTTCAGGGCGGCGTCGAAGAGGTTGCGGTGCAGGATCACCGGGTTGCCGCGCCTGCCCTCGAACGACGGCGCAACGCTCATGCCCTGCGGGGCGGCCGCGCCAAAAGCGTCCGCCAGCGCGCGCACCAGCCCGGCCGATACCAGCGGCTGATCCGCCAGCAGCACCATAACACCCGGCGTATGCGGCGCGGCGTCCAGAGCGGCCCGGACGCCCGCCTTCAGCGAGGCCGCCTGGCCCTGGGCCGCGTCCTTTGCCGTGACGGCGATGCGCGGCGCGGCGTCACTTGCTCCCTCGCCGGGCAGCGGCGCGGCCAGAAGCTCGCATAGCGCCGGCGGGCTGTGCGGCCCCGTGACCGTGATCAGCGGCGCAAGGCCGCCTTCCAGCGCGGCGCGCAGCGCAAAAAACGCCAGCGGCCGCCCGGCCAGGGGCAGCAGCAGCTTGCACTCGCCCATGCGGCGCGAAAAGCCGGCGGCCAGCACTATGCCGGGCAGGGAGGGGCTTGCGGGCGGCACGGCTAGGCCTTGCCGGTGTGGCCGAAGCCCCCGGCGCCGCGCCCTGTGGCGGAAAGCTCGTCCACGGCCACGGGCTCCAGCCGCGCGAAGGGCTGGAACACCAGCTGGGCCACGCGTTCGCCGCGCTGTATGGTCAGCGGCGCCGGGGAGGTGTTGAGCAGGTAGACGGTAATTTCGCCCCGGTAATCGGGGTCGATCAGGCCCACGCCCTGGGCCACGGTTAAACCTTTGGCCGCGCCGAGGCCGCTGCGCGCATACACAAAACCCGCCACGCCGGGCAGCAGGGGTTCCACGGCCAGGCCCGAGGGCACGGCCGCGCGATCGCCGGGCGCAATGGTGAGCGATTCGCCCTCGATGCAGGCGCGCAGATCGAGGCCGGCCGCGCCTTCGGTGGCGTAGGCCAGGCCGGGGGCGTACAGGGTTTTTGCATCGCGCAGGTAGCGCACATGGACGTGGTGAGACATGAGAACTCCGTCGTTAAGGCGTTCTGTGGCGGAAAATCGTTGCCGCCGAAGGTTCAGGGCTTGACAGGCCGCCGGAGCGCGTATATTAAACCGGCGTCCAGTGGAAGATCAAGTCCGGAATGCCGGCGCGATTTTCTTCACATCCTTATTTGTCGCCGTATGGCGACGGCGAGGGGTGGCCTGACAGGCCTCCCTTTTTTTTATAGATTCGAGAGGAAATCCTCTCCAGGGTACGCATGACGAAACTTTCCCCTGATGAGATGATCCGCATGGTGGCGGAAGCGGCCGAGCCCGCCGCGGCTTCTTTCGGCCTCGCGTTGTGGGGCATAGAGATGGAAGGCGCGGGCCGTCCCGTGGTGCGGGTCTATGTGGAGGCTCCGGGCCAGGTTTCGCCCGATCCGTCCGTTCCCGCCGCCAAGGCCGTCCCATCCGCCCCATCCGCCCCATCCGCTGACGAGAGCGGCGAAAGCCCGACCCCGGCCAGCGTTTCCGGCGTCTCCATTGACGATTGCGCGGAAATTTCGCGCATGGTGGGCCTGGCCCTGGACGTGGAGGACGTGTTTCCCGACGCCTGGGTGCTGGAAGTGTCGTCGCCGGGCATGGATCGCCTGTTTTTTACGTTGGAGCAAATGGTTCCGTATGTGGGCCGTCTGGTGGACGTGACGCTGCGCGTGCCTTCGGGCGCGTATGCCGGCCGCCGCAAGTTCCGCGGCGCGCTTTCCGGCGTGGACGTGGCCGGGGGCGGCCTGACCGTGCGGGTGGAAGGCCCGGACGGCGCGCCCTTTGACGCGGCGCTTGCGTTTGCCGATATCCGCAAGGCGCGGCTGGAGCCTGTTTTTCCCGATACGAGCAAGCCCCGGCCCGGCAAAAGGCCCGGGCAAGGCGGAGGTAGCCATGAATCTTGAGCTGAAAAAAGCCATCGACATGATCAGCAAGGACAAGGGCCTTGATCGCGGCATGCTGATCGACACCCTGGAAGAAGCCGTGCGCACGTCGGTTATCCGCAAGCACGGCGACGATCTGGACGTGGAAGTCCGGTACAACGACGATACCGGCGATATCGAGGTCTACCAGTTCAAGTTTGTGGTGGAGGAAGTGGTCAACCCCACAACCCAGATTGCGCTGGCCGAAGCGCGCCAGCACGATCCTTCCGTGCAGCTTGACGACGACATGGGCTTCCGCCTCAAGCTGGAGGATCTGGGCCGCATCGCCGCCCAGTCCGCCAAGCAGGTGATCATCCAGCGCATGCGCGACGCCGAGCAGGCCATCATTTACGAAGAATACAAGGATCGCGTGGGCGAAATCGTCAGCGGCATCGTGCAGCGCCGCGACAAGGGCGGCTGGGTGATCAACCTGGGCCGCACCGAGGCGCTGCTGCCCAAGGAAGAGCAGATCCCCCGCGAGCATTACAAACGCGGCGACCGCTCCCAGGCGCTGATCATCGACGTGCGCGCCGAAGGGCGCGGCCCGCAGGTGATCATCTCCCGCTCGCACCGCGACTACATGGCCGCGCTGTTCCGCCGCGAAGTGCCCGAAGTGGACGACGGCACCGTGCAGATCATGGGCGTGGCCCGCGACCCCGGCTCCCGCGCCAAGGTGGCCGTGCTCTCGCGCGACCGTGACGTTGACCCCGTGGGCGCGTGCGTGGGCGTGCGCGGCTCGCGCATCCACAACATCGTGCAGGAACTGCGCGGCGAGCGCATCGACATCGTGGTCTGGAGCCCCGACATAGCTACCTACGCCCGCAACGCCCTGGCTCCGGCGCTCATCTCGCGCATCGTGGTGGACGAGGGCGAAAACCTGCTTGAAGTCACGGTGCCCGACGATCAGCTCACCAACGCCATCGGCCGCAAGGGGCAGAACGTCAAGCTGGCCGCCAAGCTGCTGGGCTGGAAAATCGATATCTTCACCGAGTCCCGCTACAACGAGGCCAACTCCATCGGGCGCGGGCTCGAGCAGGTGGCCAGCGTGGCGGAAATAGCGGTCGATCAGCTGCTTGAGGCCGGCTACAACACGCTGGAAGCGCTGCGCGCCGCCCCGGACGACGAACTGGCCGACCGCCTGGCCCTGAGCCCGGCCCGCATTGAAGATTTGCGCGCGGCCGTGCGCTTCCTCAGCCCTGTGGTGGAAGGCGGCGAAGAAGCCGCGCCCGAGGCTCCGGCCGGAGAGGTTGAATAAGGAATGGCCGCCGGGCGCGTGCCCACGCGGATGTGCGTGATATGCCGAGGGCGCTTTGCCAAATCGAAATTGTTGCGCCATGTGTTCCCGGAGGGCGACGCCCCCGGGGGAAAGCTTGAGGCCGACGAGGCCCAGATTCGGCCGGGACGGGGTTGGTACGTGTGCGACAACCCGTCATGCCGGAGCAAATTTGCCGGGGGTTCCCGGATACGGCGCAAGGGGGTTTGACGTATGGAAGAAAAGATAAAGGTCAAGGATCTGGCCGCCCAGTTGGGCGTCAGCGAGCAGGATCTGAAGCGTATGCTCGGCGAGCAGGGCGTGACGGTCAAAAGCTCGCAAAGCTCCGTCACGCAGGACGACGCGGCCAAGATCAAGGCCCGGCTCCAGCCCGAAGCCTCCGCCGAAATCATGCGCAAGGAAGTCGGCTCCGGCGTGATCGTGCGCCGCCGCCGCGCCGTGGAAGTCGAGCCCGAAGCCGAAGCCGTTGCTCCGGCCGTGGCCGAAACCGTGGCCGAAGCCGCTCCCGCGCGGGACGAAGCGCCGCAGGCCGAGCCCGTGGCTGCCGAGCCTGTGGAAGAAGCCAAGCCCCGTCGCGCCCGCAAGGCCGACACCCCCGCCGCCGTGGTGATTTCCGCTCCGGCCGCGAAGGTCGTGGCCGCCGAGCCCGCCGCCGCCGAGCCCGTGGCCGAACCCATGGCGGCCGCGCCCGTGGCCGCGCCTGTGGCGGTTGCGCCCGTGGCCGAAGCCGCCGCCCCGCAGGCCGAGTCCGCTCCGGCCCCGGCCGAAGTTGTGGCCGAAGCCGCGCCCGAGGCGGAAGCTCCGGCCGAGCCCGCCCCCGCCAAGGCGTCCCGCAAGGCCCGCGTGGTGGAAACCCCGCCCGCCCGCATCGTGCGCAAGCCCGAGCCCGAGGCTCCGGCCGCGCCCGTGGCAGCGCCCGTTGCGGCCGCTCCGGCCGAAAGCCCGGCCGAAGCCAAAACGCCGGAACAGGACGCCGAAGCCCGCGCCCAGCGCGCCCGCCGCGCGCCCGCCGCTTCCGCCGCGCCCGACGCCGCTTCCCAGCAGCCGAGCCTGCTGCCCCCCGTTTCCGAAACCCGCTACGCCGAAGGCGACGACGAACGCCCGCGCCGCCGCCCGCAAGAAGCGGCAACGCCGCAGGTGCGCGTCATTTCCCGGCCCGATCCCAACGCCGTGCGGCCCGCCGCGCCGCGCCCCGACAGCCGCCCCGGCGGCCCTCGTCCCGGCGGCCCCGGCGGATTCAGCCCTCGTCCCGGCGGCCCCGGCGGCGCCCGCCCCGGAATGCCCGGCGGCCCGCGCCCCGGCGGCGCTCCCGGCGGATTCCCCCCGCCCTTCGGCCAGCCTCCGGTGGAGGGCGCGGATCAAAGCCGCAAAAAGCGCAACAAGGGCCGCCGCACCGTGGACTTCCCCCAGAACACGGGCGATGATTTCCGCCGTCGCGACCTCACAAGCGGCGACGACGAAGGCGGTTCGCGCGTGCGTTCCCGCTCGCGCAAGCCCAAAAAGGCCATGCAGGCGCCCCAGTTCACCGCGCCCATGAAGGCCGCCAAGCGCAAGATCCGCATGGAGGAAGCCATCCGCGTGGCCGATTTCGCCCACCAGATGGGCGTCAAGTCCGGCGAAATCATCAAGGTGCTCTTCGGCCTTGGCGTCATGGCCACCATCAACAACGCGCTCGACATCGACACCGCCACCCTCGTCGCGGCCGAATTCGGCTACGAAGTGGAAAAGACCGGCTTTTCCGAGGACACCTTCCTCGTGCCCGCCGAGGCCGATACGGCCGAACAGCTCAAGCCCCGTCCTCCCGTGGTCACCATCATGGGCCACGTTGACCACGGCAAGACCTCGCTGCTCGACGCCATCCGCAAAACCAGCGTCACCAGCGGCGAAGCGGGCGGCATCACCCAGCATATCGGCGCGTACCATGTGCGCACCAAGCGCGGCGACATCGTCTTCCTCGACACGCCCGGCCACGAAGCCTTCACCGCCATGCGCGCGCGCGGCGCCCAGGTGACCGACCTCGTTGTTCTGGTCGTGGCCGCCGACGACGGCGTCATGGAGCAGACCCGCGAAGCCATCAACCACTCGCGCGCCGCGGGCGTGCCCATCCTGGTGGCCGTCAACAAAATGGACAAGGAAGCCGCCAACCCCGACCGCGTGCTGCGCGAACTGGCCGAACTCGGCCTCCAGGCCGAATCGTGGGGCGGCGACACCGTGGTGGGCTTTGTGTCCGCCAAAACCGGCAAGGGCCTCGACGAACTGCTCGAACTCATCGCCCTGCAAGCCGAAATCATGGAACTCAAGGCCAACCCCGACAAAGCCGCGCGCGGCCACGTTGTGGAAGCCAAGCTCGACAAGGGGCGCGGCCCCGTGGCCACCGTCCTTATTCAGGAAGGCACGATCCACCAGGGCGACGTCTTCGTCTGCGGCGTGTTCTCCGGCCGCGTGCGCGCCCTCTTCAACGACCAGGGCCGCAAGATCAAGGAAGCCGGGCCGTCCATCCCCGTGGAAATCCAGGGCTTTGAAGGCGTGCCCGAAGCCGGCGAGGAATTCATCTGCCTTGCCGACGAAAAAACCGCCCGCCGCATCGCCGAAGCCCGCGCCGTCAAACAGCGCGAGCGCGAGTTGGCCAAGGAATCGCGCGTCACGCTCGAAACCTTCCTCTCCCGCACCGCCGGCGCGGCCGAAACCCAGGTGCTCAACCTCGTGCTCAAGGCCGACGTGCAGGGCTCGCTCGAAGCCATTACCGAAGCCCTGCGCAAACTCAGCACCGACAAGGTGCGCATCGAGATCATCCACAGCGGCGCGGGCGCGATTTCCGAAACCGACATCATGCTCGCCGCCGCCTCCAACGCCATCATCCTCGGCTTCAACGTGCGGCCCACCGCCAAAGTCAAGGAAGTGGCCGAGCAGGAAAACGTGGACATCCGCTTCTACGACATCATCTACAAGCTCGTGGACGAAATCCGCGCCGCCATGACCGGCATGCTCGCGCCCATCACCCGCGAGGTCTACCTCGGCCAGGCCGAAGTGCGCGACACGTTCTCCCTGCCCAAAATCGGCCTCATCGCGGGCTGCTTCGTGCAGGACGGCAAAATCGCGCGCAACGCGGGCGTGCGCCTGCTGCGCGACGGCGTGGTCGTCTACACCGGCAAAATCGCTTCGCTCAAACGCTTCAAGGACGACGCCAAAGAAGTGCCCAAGGGCATGGAATGCGGCATGGGCCTCGAAAACTTCCACGACATCAAAACCGGCGACATCATCGAAGCCTTTGAAACCGTGGAAGAAGCCGCGACGCTGTAAGAAGGAAGGTTTGGGGAGGCCCCTCCCCAAACCCCTCCGGCAAAAGGGGCCCCTTTGCAAACCCCGTTTCGTCCCCCGCGCTCCGCACGGGGGACGCGGCGTTTAAAGGCGGGGGCGAGATCCTTTGACATCCTCCCTCCGCTTCGCTAGTGTACTCTCTCGGGCGCTGTATGCGCCGCGCCCTTCGCACCCTGTGCGGAGGGCTTTTTTTCAAGCCGCTTTTTCGCGGGGGTGGATATGGCGGAAGCGTATGTTTGGCCGCACAAAGACCTGCTGGACGTGGATCAGCTCTCCGCGCTCGACGTGCGGCATGTGCTGGACACGGCCAGGACGTTTTACGAGGTGAACCGGCGGCCGGTCAAAAAAGTGCCCACGCTCAAGGGCAAAACGGTCATGCTGTTCTTTTCCGAGGCGAGCACGCGCACAAAAATGTCGTTCGACACGGCGGGCAAGCGCCTTTCGGCCGACACCTTCGCCCTGGCCAAGAGCGGCTCCAGCCTGCAAAAAGGCGAAAGCCTCAAGGACACGGCCCTCACCCTGCAAGCCATGAACCCCGACGCCATCGTGATCCGCGACTCGTCCAGCGGAGCCGCGCGCTTTTTGGCGGAGCGGCTGTCCTGCTCGGTGATCAACGCGGGCGACGGCTGGCACGCCCACCCCACCCAGGCCCTGCTCGACGCCTATTCGCTGCGCGACGTCTGGGGCGACGACTTTGCGGGCAAGACGTTGCTGATCCTGGGCGACGCCGCCCACAGCCGGGTGGCGCGCTCCAACGCGCTGCTGCTGAACATGCTGGGCGTGCGCGTGCGGCTGTGCGCGCCGCGCACCCTGCTGCCCGCCGGGGTGGAAACCTGGCCGGTGGAGGTGTTCAGCCGCCTGGAAGACGCCCTGCCCGGCGCGGACGCCGTCATGTGCCTGCGCCTGCAACTGGAACGCCAGCAGGCCGGGCTGCTGCCCGATCTGCGCGACTACTCCTCCCGCTACTGCCTGACCGGCTCCCGCCTGGCCCTGGCCAGGCCCGGAGCCCGCGTGCTGCACCCCGGCCCCATGAACCGGGGGCTGGAAATCGCCTCGGATCTGGCCGATTCGCCCGCCAGCCTGGTGCTGGATCAGGTGGCCGCCGGGGTGGCCGTGCGCATGGCGCTGCTCTATCTTTACATCAGCCGCGCGGACGCGGGACAGGGGGAAAAGTCATGAAATTCTTCATGTTGCGCAACGCGCTCTGGCTGGGGCAGCCGCACGATCTCGCGGTGGAAGACGGCCGCATCCGCGCCTTTGGGCCAACAGGCGCGCTGGCCGGGCTGCCGGACGCCGGGGAAACTCTGGACGCGGACGGCCTTGTGCTCTTCCCCAGCTTTATCGACGCGCACGTCCACCTGCGCGAGCCGGGCTTCACCTGGAAGGAAGACGTGGCCTCCGGCCTCGCGGCGGCCGCGCACGGCGGCATCGGCCGCGTGCTGTGCATGGCCAACACCGACCCCGTCAACGACAGCGCCGCCGTCACCCGGCTGATTCTGGCCGCCGCCAAAACCGCCTGGCCGCACGGGCCCTTTGTCCACCCCGTGGCCGCCGCCACCGTGGGCCTGGACGGCAAGGAACTGGCCCCGCTCGGAGAACTGGCCGAAGCGGGCTGCATCGCCGTGTCCAACGACGGCCGCCCCCTCGCGGACGCCGAAATCGTGCGCCGGGTCATGGAATACGCCTCGGATCTCGGCCTGCTCTTCATCGACCATTGCGAAGACCCCGCGCTGGCCCGCAACGCCCAGATGAGCGAAGGCCCCCTCAGCGGCCGCATGGGCCTCAAGGGCCAGCCCGACGCCGCCGAGGCCGTGCAGGCCGCGCGCGACATCCTGCTGGCCGACTACCTGGGCCTGCCCGTGCATATCGCCCATGTTTCCTGCCGCCGCACGCTCGACATCATCGCCTGGGGCAAGGAGCGCGGCGTGCGCGTAACGGCCGAAACCTGCCCGCACTACCTGCTGCTCGACGAATCCGCGCTCGAAGGCTACAACGCCAACGCCAAGGTCAACCCGCCGCTGCGCACCCCGGACGACGTGGCCGCCCTGCGCGCCGCCGCGGCCTCCGGCCTCATCGACATCATCGTCACCGACCACGCCCCCCACGCCGCGCACGAAAAGGAACACCCGCTCGACCTCGCCCCCAACGGCGCCACCGGGCTGGATACCGCCGTCACCCTGCTCTGGAGTCTGGTGGAGCAGGGCGCGCTTGCGCAGGCCGACCTCGTCCGCCTTTACTCGGCCGCGCCCGCCAAACTGTTCGGCCTGCCGCACAACGCCTTCCGGCCCGGCGATCCAGCGGACTTCTTCCTCTTCGACCCGCGCGCCGAATGGGTGGTCAGCCCCGCAACGCTGCACTCCAAAAGCGCCAACACGCCCTGGCTGGGACAGACCCTGCGCGGCCGCGTGCGCGATCACTGGATAGGCGGCGTCAAGGTGGTGTGACCGAGGGGGCTCCGCCCCCTCGTGCTCCCCCGGCAGGGGCCTGAGGCCCCTGCACCCCGCATCAGGTATCGGGAAACACGGGCATAATGTTGTTTCTAGGGTAGTGCGTTATGATTTTCGCTGTTTGCCTGAGGGCTGCGCGGTCAGTTGAGCCGCTGCGGACTCCAAAGCTTTAAAAGAAGCTTCTTCGCCTGCGGCCTCACAGGCGGCGCGGCGGCGCTCGCTGAAAAGCCCGTATTCGGCGTTTGCGCGGCTGTCGGCCGTGTTACGGCTGATACGGCCCAAGCCCGGCAATACCTTGCGCTCATTAAAGCGTAAAAATTCATCGAGCTTGGCATCCCAGTCTTTCAGGAAAACTTCCTTGCGCCTCCGGCTCTGATCTTCGGCGTAGTCCAGCCACATGACCACGATACGGTTGAGCTCCCCTATTTCCGCATCATTCAGGTAGTTCTTGGCGACAGTGACGTCCGCCTTGCGTACCGCGCCGCCCTTCCAGGAAGTCAGCCCCATATGGGGCAATGTATGATTGGCCCGCTCAAAAATCAGCTCTGGTGCGGTTTTCCCGGTGGCCGCGTAGTGCAGCTTGTTTTGGATTGTTTGAAAAAAGGCGGCCGTGTGCTGATCGGCCGCGCGATAGTCCGACGCCAGCGCGAAAATTTCTCTCACGCGGAGGTACATGCGCCGTTCGCTGGCGCGTATGTCGCGGATGCGCTCAAGGAGTTCGTCAAAATGGTCGGGCGCGGGGGAGCCGGGCACGGGCGGATTTTTTAAGCGCTCGTCATCTAGCGTAAAGCCTTTAACGAGGTATTCCTTAAGCCGTTCAGTCGCCCATTGCCGGAACTGCGTGCCGCGATGCGAGCGTACCCGGTAGCCGACGGCAAGGATCATATCCAGATTATAAAATTGAGTTTGATAGTTTTTTCCATCGTTTGCAGTTATTAGGTAACTCCTCATAACTGATTCCGGCGCAAGCTCGCCTTCCGCAAAAATATGCCGGAGGTGCGCATTGATCGTTGGAACCCGGACTTGAAACAACGTGGCCATCTGCTTTTGGGAAAGCCACAGCGTTTCGTCGTGCAGGCGGACACTGATGCGCTGGTTGCCGTCTTCGGACGTATACAGCAGAAGCTCGCCTTGCGAAGTGGGGAAGGGCATGAGGGGCGCTCCTCGTGGCATGTTGGTTTTCTCTGTCAACGCTTCAGACAAAATTTTTTCCTACAGGCGCCTCACACACCAGCGGCGCTTCCACCGTCAGCCCGGCGCGGCTGTTTTTACGCGCTTCGAGCAGGACAAGCGAGGCTTCGGCGTCCGGGCGGTGGTGGACGCAGCGCAGCCGCACGGGCCGCAGGCGGCGGGGCAGGGCGGCCAGGACGTCGGCCAGCCGGGCCGCGCCCACGACGAGAAAAAGCCGCCCGTGGTTGCGCAAAAGGGCGTCGGCCGCGCGGCAGAAAACAGGCAGGGTTTCGGCGTTGCCGAACAGGGCGTCGCGCCGGGCGGCCGAGGGAGGGAGCCTGCCGGAGCCCAGCAGCCGCCAGGGCGGGTTGCAGATCACGGCGTCGAACTGCCGCCCCCCGCCCTGCTGCCGGATAAGCTCCAGCGCTTGCCGCAGCGTTTCATCCTCCGCCACATCGCCGGTAACCACATGCGCGCCCGGCAGGTTCAGGGTACGGGCGTTGCGGCGGGCGGCATCGGCCAGTTCGGGGTCGCGCTCGATGCCCACCAGCGTCAGATCCGGACGCCTGATCAGCAGGCCCAAACCCGCCACGCCGCAGCCCGCGCCAAGATCGGCCACGCGAGCACCCAGGGCGATGCCTCGGCCCACGCCTGTTCCTGCGTCACCGTCCCCTTCGCCCAGCGTAAAATCCACCAGCCAGGCGGCGTCCGCGCTGAAGCGGAAGCTTTGATCCGGCTGTTCGATTTCGCACGGGAACATATTGGGTTGCCGGCCCGCCGTCATAAACACTCACCTATTGCGGGGTGCAGGGGACTCAGTCCCCTGCCGGGGGAGTCTGAGGGGGCGGAGCCTCCTCAGATTTGTCAGCACTCGGAGGGGGCGGAGCCGCCTCAGTCTTCTCCTCAGCCGGCGGCGTGCCGCCCCCGCCGCGGCGCATGGCGGCGCGGTAAATCTGGACGGCGCGGTTATGTTCGGTAAGCGTGGCGGAGAAGGTGTGCCCGCCGTCGGTTCCTGTGGCCACGAAGTAGTAGAAATTGTGTTTTTCGGGCGCTACGGCGGCTTTGAGCGCGGCGATGCCGGGCGAGCAGATGGGGCCGGGCGGCAGCCCGGCTTTCTGGTAGGTATTGTAGGGGTTGGCGGCGTCTTCAAGCTGGCGGCGGAGCAGGGGGCCGTCGAAGGAGGGGCCGAGGCCGTAAATGACGGTGGGGTCGGCCTGGAGCAGCATGTTCTTGCGCAGGCGGTTGGCGTAGACGCCCGCCACGCGGCCGCGTTCGGACGGGACGCCGGTTTCTTTTTCGACGATGGAGGCGAGGGTGACGGCGTCGCGCAGGGTTTGGGGGGCGGGGCGTTCGGGCCAGAGGGGCGCGGCGCGTTTCCAGAACGTGTCGATCATGCGTCCGGCGGCGGCGCGGGCGGCGCGTTCGTCCAGTTCGCGCGGGTGGGGCATGAGGTAGGTATCGGGGTAGAGGAAGCCTTCGGCGCTGGCGAAGGGGATGCCGTAATGGCGCAGGAATTCCGGGTCGTGGATAGTGGCTTCAAAGTCTTTGGCGGTGCACATGCCCGCGTCTTCCATGATGCGCGCCACTTCCCACCAGGGCCGCCCTTCGGGCACGGTGACGCGGAACAGCATGGCCCGGCCGCTGACCAGCTGATCCAGCACGGTTTGGGGCGTCCAGCCGGTATGGACGAGGAAGCGCCCGGCCTGGATTTTCTGATCCTTGCCCTGCAAGCGGGCCAGGATGCGGAAGCGCAGGGCGTTGGTGATTGCGCCCTGGTTTTGCAGTTGCGCGGCGGCCGCGGCCAGGGTCGCGCCGGGCTCGATTTCCACGGTGATGTCCTTGCCGGGCGTTTCGGGCGAGCCGTGCAGGAAGTTCCAGGCGTCCCAGGCCAGGTAGGCGGCGCAGGCCACGAGCAGCAGCGCCGCGAGGGAGAGCGTCCGGCGCAAAAACGGGCGCAAAAGCGGGCGGACGCCGCGCCGGGGCTGATCGGGTTCGGTGGTCATGCCGTTTTCCGGAGATGTTCGGGTTGGGAAAGGAAGGATTCGAGGATGCGCACGGCGGCCTGCTGGTCAAGCACGGCAACGGCGGAGCGGCCGGAGCGCCCGGCTTCGCGCAGGTCGCGCGCGGCTTCGAGGCTGGTGCAGGCTTCTTCCATCCAGTAGACGGGCAGGGGCGTGCGCCGTTTGAGCGACTCGGCGAAGTTGCGCGTCTGGCGCGTGGTCAGGGAGTCGGAGCCGTCCAGGCACAGGGGCAGGCCGAGCACAAGGGCGTCGGGCCGCTCGGCGTCGATCAGGCGGATCAGCGCGTCGAAGAACGCCTCGCGGGTTTCGCGCGGCAGCGTGACGCGGGGAAAGGCCATGCGGCCCCCGGCGTCGGTCACGGCCACGCCGACGCGTTTCTGGCCGTAATCAAGCGCCATATATTTCATGCCATCATGATAATGCGTCATGGCGGATTGGGGAAGGGGGCTCCCGTCACAGCGCCGGCGAAAGCGCCAGCAGGAAGGCCGTCAGGGCGGCGAGGGCGAAAACGCCCGCGACGAGGTCGTCCAGCATCACGCCCCAGCCGCCGGGCAGCCAGGTTTCGGCCGCGCGCACCGGGCCGGGCTTGGCGATGTCGAACAGGCGGAACAGGGCAAGGGCCAGCAGCAGCAGCAGGGCCGGAAAGCCGGCCAGGCGCGGGCCGGGCACAAGGGCTTCGGCCGCGGGAATGAGGCCCGCGGGCAAAAGGGCGATCCACTGGCCCAAAAGCTCGTCGATGACCACGGAGCCGGGGTCTTTGCGGCCCAGCAGAATTTCCGCCCGGCCGGCGGCCCAGGCGCCGAAGAGGAAAATCGCGGCCAGCGCCAGCCCGCGCAGGGGCAGGCTGAGCGGCAAAAAGAGCCAGGGCGCGGCCAGGGCGGCCACGGCCGAGGCCACGGTGCCCGGCGCGCGGGGCGAGAGGCCGGCGGGTTCCAGCCGGGCCAGGGCCAGGGCCAGGCGGTTGAGCGTTGCGGGGTGTTTCATGCGCGCGTTTCCTTTGCAAGGGATGCGGGGTGAAAAACAAGCATACCCGGCGGACGGAAAAATCTCAAACCGGCCGCGAAGCCGCACGATCCGCCGCGCGGAGGGGCGGAGCCAATGAAGAACAGCGAGGTTCGCGTTGCAACAAAGGCCGGCATGAGATATGCTGGGGGCGAGGAGGCATTCTATGGCTCACTTTGCTTGCACCATGTTTGGTCATATCCTCTACGACGACAGTCTGACCTATCAGGAACTGCTGGAAACCGAGGCCAGAGTCATGGCCGTGATGCGGGCCGCGCTGGAAGAATGCGGGGCCCACCATATTGATTTTGCCGCGCAGGCGGATTCCCTGCTGATGGAATGCGTTTTTGCCCAGGTGGATCGGGAGATCAACCGCACGCTGTGCGACGCGGTGATACGCCACTTCGGTTCCAGCGTGCTGGCGCGCTTTACGTTTGTGGATCGCGCCATGGACAGCGTGGTTTTTTACTTTCTGGGACGCGGCAAATGGAAGGAACAGGCGCTCAGCGTGCCCACACCCAAGGAGGCCCTGGCCGGATGGGTGGTGCGGCAGGAGCGGCGCCCGTCGCCGGATCGCGTTGCGGATCGCATTGCGGACAATCCGGATGACCCGGATGGCCCGGATGGCCCGGATGGCCCGGATGATCCGGATGACATGGCTTCGCGGCCGGTCAGGATGGATCTCGGCGATCTGCACGATCTGGACGCAAACGGGCCGGGCGCCGATTCCGCCCGCGCGTAGGCCGTCCCTTCGGGCTTTTGCCCGCTATTCGGGGCCTGCCCCTTCAAACAGCGCGTCCTCGTCGGGATAGGCGGCTTCGTACGTTGCCTTGAACGCCTGGAACCTGCCCTCCAGAATGGCCTTGCGCGCGCCCCGCGCCAGCTTCAGAAAATAGGTGAGGTTGTGCAGCGAGTTGAGGCGGAAGGAAAGCAGTTCTTTGCTGACGTATAAATGGCGCAGGTAGGCGCGGCTGAAGTTGCGGCAGGCGTAGCACGAGCATTCGGGGTCGAGCGGGCCGTCGTCCTCGGCGTATTCCTTGCGCTTGATGTTTATTTTGCCTTGCGAGGTGTAGAGCGTGCCGTTGCGTGCGTTGCGGGTGGGCAGCACGCAGTCGAACATGTCCACGCCCTCGGCGATGGCATGCACAATGTCGAGCGGCGTGCCCACGCCCATGAGGTAGCGCGGCTTGTCCGCCGGCAGGATGGGGTGCAGGCGGCGCAGGCAGCCAAGCATCATGTGTTTGGGCTCGCCCACGGCCAGGCCGCCGATGGCGTAACCCTCGAAGCCGATGTCGGTGAGCGCGCGGGCCGACTGCTCGCGCAAATCCGGGTAGGTGACGCCCTGCACGATGCCGAACAGCAGATTGCCCGCCGCGCCGGGGCGGTAAGCCTCGCGGCAGCGCATGGCCCAGCGCGCGCTGTGCTCCACGGCGCGGGCGGCGTCCTTGTGGCTTGCGCCGTAGGGCAGGCATTCGTCCAGCTGCATCATGACGTCGGAATTGAGGTTGCGCTGGATGGCAATGACCTTTTCCGGCGTGAACAGGTGCCTGGAGCCGTCGAGGTGCGAGCGGAATTCCACGCCGTCGTCGGTCACCTTGCGCAGCGCGCTGAGGCTGAAGACCTGAAAGCCGCCGCTGTCGGTCAGAATGGGCTTGTCCCACGACGAAAAGCCGTGCAGGCCGCCGTGCCGGGCCACGAGTTCATCGCCGGGGCGCAGGTACAGGTGGTAGGTGTTGCCGAGAATGATCTGCGCGCCGATGTCGGCCAGATCGTCCGGGGCCACGGCCTTGACGCTGCCCACGGTGCCCACGGGCATGAAGATGGGGGTTTCCACCACGCCGTGCGCCGTGCGCAAAAGCCCGGCGCGCGCCGCGCCGTCCGTGCCCAGAACCTCAAAGTGATCCATACGCAAATGACTCCGAAACTATGCGGTTTCTATTGAAAGGCCTTTTCCCAGGCCCAGAGCATGAAAATGAATACCCCCACCGTCAGGGCCGCCTGGAGCGCGCGCGGCGCGGCGCGCTCGCGCAGCGCGGCGCCGGAAAAGACCCCGCAGCCCAGCCCGGCTATGAGGCCGAAAATATGGGCCGTGTAGTCGGTGCGCTCGCCATCCGAGCCCAGCATGGCCAAAAGCGCCATGCCCGCGGCCAGGGGCAGCAGGAAGCGGCGCTTCCAGTCCGGGCCGCGATCGCGCATGGCCGTGTCGGCGCAGAGGATGCCCACCATGCCGAACAGCGCCGTGGAAAAACCGACATGGCTGTGGTAGTAGGGCTGGTACAGGGCGTCGAGGCCGTTGCCCGCCATGCCCGCCAGCAGCGTGAGCGCCATGGCCACGCCAAGGCCCAGCCGGCGCGCCAGCAGCACGGCGAACGGCGCGCCCAGCAGCACGTTGCTGAACAGGTGCTGGCTGTCGGAATGCAAGGTCAGCGAGGTGGCCAGCCGCCACCATTCGCCCTGGGCGATGACGCGGTACACGTCCAGCTTGCCGCAGCCCAGCCAGTAGTCGGGGTCCGGCACATGCTCGAAAGGCAGGGGCCACCAGGCCATGCGCAGCCCGTGCCAGAACACGAGCGCAAACAGCGCCAGCAGCGTCCAGAACGCGTTGTGGTGCACCGGCAGGGCGGGAAAGGGGATTTTTTGGGCTTCGTCGCGCAGGGCGGCCAGCTCGGCGCGGGCCAGGCCCTCGTGCAGCGGGGGGACAAAAACGCGCTGCCCGCTGCCGTGGCCCACGATCAGGTGCGGGATGTTCCGCGCTTCCAGCGTAAGCCGCCACAGTTCCAGGCGCTGGGTGTCGGGGCCGGGCAGGGCGCGGCCAAAGGAGTCTTCGCCGCTGTCGTCCACCACGCGCCAGGCGGGAGGAACAGCGGATGCGCGCCGCCACATGGGAACAATGGAGCGGCTTTTGCGTTGGCCCCGGCGCATGGCCGTGGCGTTGGCGGCGCGGCGCGGCAGCATGGCGTTGTGGCGGGCGCGCGAAAAAAAGAGGCGGGGGCACTCCCCGCCTCAAACACAGCGCGCGGCCGTCAACTTATTCCGACTTGGCGCGGGCGACGGGCTTCTGCACGGCGCCGGAACGCAGGCAGCGGGTGCACACGTTGACGGTGCGGACTTCGCCGTCTTCAAACTGGTGGCGCACGCTTTGCAAATTCGGGAGAAAACGGCGCTTGGTCTTGATATTGGAGTGGCTGACCAGGTTGCCGACCTGGGCCTTTTTACCGCAAACAGCGCATTCTTTAGCCATGGTATCCTCCGTGACGTTCCCCGTGGGCATGGGCCTCGCGTGGGCAGACTTTCCCACCATTGGGGAAGGCTGAAAGCTATACCTGCCTTTTAAAAAAAACGCAAGCCGGAAATGCGATCCGCATCCCCTCCCCCTGGCGGGGGGCGGCTTGTCCGGCGGCCCGTCTTCTGCTATTTTGGTCATAGAGTCATATAAGTTCCACTTATTAACATTCTGTTTTTTCAGGAGAATAATATGCCGGAAATAAAAAACGCCATTGTGGCCATGTTCGACAGCTGGCAGTTCAATTACGCGGGCTGCTACGGCAACACCTGGATCAAGACTCCCAATTTCGACCGTTTTGCGCGTGAGGGCGTGCTGTTTGAGAACGCCTACGCCAATAACCTGCCCACGCTGCCTTCGCGCCGCTCCATGATGACGGGCCGCTACACCCTGCACGAAATCGGCTGGGCCCCCCTGCGGCCCGTGGACACCACCATCGCCGACCTCTGCTGGGGCACCGGCGTGGACACCGCCATCGCCTACAATTCCTATCCGCTGTTCGTGAACAAGGCGGGCTTCGCCCGCAGCTACTCCCGCGCCACCTATTCGCGCGGCTACGATCCCTACCATTTCAAAACGCTGCCGCGCTACGATCACTTCAGCGAGGACGGCCCCCTGAGCGACCCCGGCTTTCTCGACCGCATGCGCGCCCTGCCCGACGGCGCCGGCCAGGAGGCCATGGTGCGCAAGCTGACGGATCTCTACCTGCGCGACAAGCCCAAATGGACAACCGACGACCACCACACCGTGGCCGTCAACATCCACGAGGCCATGCGCCTGCTCGAAACCGCCGACCGCAACCACGGCCTCATGCTGTGGATCGACTCCTGGGATCCGCACGAGCCCTGGGATCCGCCTTCGGTCTGGACGGACAAAAAATGCCCCTACGATCCGGATTACGAAGGCGCGGACATGTGGATCACCAGCATGGGCACGGTGAAGGATCTCTACACGCCCGAACAGCTCCGGCACATCCGGGCGCTGTACGCCGAAAAAGTTTCGCTGTGCGACAAATACTTCGGCGAACTGTGCGCCTGCATCGACCGCCTCGGCCTGTGGAACAATACCCTGCTCTGGCTCACGGCCGACCACGGCCAGCCCATGGGCGAAGGCGCGGACGGCCACGGCGTTCTCAGCAAATCCCGCCCCTGGCCGTATGAAGAAACCGTGCACGTCCCGCTGATCATCAAAGCCCCCGGCCTGCCCGCCAACGTGCGCCTCAAGGCCTTTGCGCAGGACTGCGACTGCGCCCCCACCCTGCTGGACTGGCTCGGCATACCCATCCCGCCCACCATGACCGGCAAAAGCCTGCTGCCGCTCATGCGCGGCGAAGTGGACAAAGTGCGCGACTTCGCCATCGCCGGCTTCTACAACTTCTCCTGGTCGATCATTACCGAGGACTGGACGCTGATCCACTGGCTGAACAAGCTGAGCATCGACGACAACGACGCCGTCCTCAAAACCATCTACACCGGCCTGCTCGAAAAAGACGCCATCTCCGCCAAAAAGCAGGACATGGAAGATACCCTGGCCCTGACCGGCGACGACCAGTGGACGTGCGCCTCCGTGGGCGCCTCCGTGGACGTGCCGGAAGGCGACGAACTGTTCGACCGCAAGGCCGACCCCTTCCAACTGCACAACATCATCGACAAACACCCGGACGTGGCCCGCAGACTCTGGGGCCAGCTGCGCGACTTCATGGCCGACTTGCCCGTGATTGGATAAGAGGCGGGGGGGGGGGGGGGGGGCCGCCCCCCCCCCCCCGCGGCCAGGTCGGCGCGCCCCCCCCCCCGGCGGGGGCGCGCGGGGGCGGGGGGGGGGCGGCGGGGGGGGTGGGGGGGGGCGGGGGGGCGGGCCCCCGCGGGGGGGGGGGGGGGGGGCCCCCCCCCACCCACACCCCCCCAGGCACGAGAGCGCCCCCCACCACCGCCCCCCCGCCACGGGGGGGGGCGGGGGGGGGGGGGGGGGGGGACGGGGGGGCGCGCGGCCCGGGAGGGGGG
>JAVBMS010000065.1:0-13803 GCA_031552135.1 Mailhella sp. | reverse complement strand
TTCCATTCTGGTGGACGCCCGGCACGAGGAATGGCCGGGCCTGCACATCGGCCGCGCCTGGTTCCAGGCCCCGGAAGTGGACGGCATCACCTACGTCAGCGGCCCCGGCGTGGAAGAAGGCGCGCTGGTGGACGCCGACATTATCGAAACCCGCGAATACGACCTGATCGCCCTGGCCTGAGCCGCGCCCTTGCCGCAAAAAACGCCCCGGAGCGGATGCCTGTCCGTTCCGGGGCGTTGTTAATGGCCAAAGCGCCGTTCAGATGCGGAGCGACCCCCGGTAGTCATCCAGATCCCCAATGCCAAGCTGTTCGCACAGCGCGGGCAGATCCTCCACGATGCGGAAGATGGCCGTGGGGTCGGAAAAACAGGCCGTGCCCACCTGGACGGCATGCGCGCCCGCCAGCAAAAATTCCAGCACGTCGCGCGCCGAACTGACGCCGCCCGCCGCGATAACCGGCACGCGCACGGCCCGGCAGACCTGCCAGACGCAGCGCAGGGCCACGGGCTTGATAGCCGGGCCGGACAGCCCGCCCACGATGTTGGCCAGCAGCGGGCGGCGGCTTTCCAGATCCACGGCCATGCCCGAAAGCGTGTTGATGCAGGTGAGCGCGTCCGCCCCGGCGGCCTCGGCCGCTTTGGCGATCACCGTGATGTCCGTGACGTTGGGCGAAAGCTTGACGACAACCGGCGTTTGCCCCGCGCGGGCCTTGACCGCCGCGACCACGCGTTCCGCCATGCCCGGATCCTGGCCGAACAGCACGCCGCCCTCGTGCACGTTGGGGCACGAAATGTTCACCTCCAGCGCGGCCACGCCCGGCGCACCGGACAAAAGGCCGGCCAGCTCGCCGAAATCCTCGGCGCAGGCGGCGTACATATTGGCGATGATCGGCACCTCGGCCCAGGGCAGCGCGGGCAGCACATGCTCAAGAAAATGTTCCACGCCGCTGTTTTGCAGGCCCACGGCGTTCAACATGCCGCAGGAGGTTTCGGCTATGCGCGGCACGGGGTTGCCGGGACGCGGCGCGAGCGAGAGGCCCTTGACCACCACGGCACCCAGGCGCGCGATGTCGCCGTACGGCGCGAATTCCAGCCCGGAGCCGAACGTGCCCGAAGCGTTCATCACCGGGTTTTTGAGGATCAGCGGGCGGCTCCCGCCTGTCAGCTTCACGTCGAGATTCATGGGGGCTCCGTCGGCGTTTACAGGGTCACCGGGCCCTTGGCGTCCCAGTCCAGGTGTTCCGTCCAGAACACGGGGCCCTTGGTGCAGGTTTGCACGGGCAGGCCCAGGGTCTCCTCGTCCGGCCAGTGCGGCGTGGTGGGCGCCACGCAGCCCAGGCACGCGCCCACGCCGCAAGCCATGCGCCGCTCCAGCGAAACCTGGGCGCGCACGCCAAGCTCGGCCGCGTATTGCGCCACAAGGCGCAAAAACGGCATGGGCCCGCAGGCCAGCACCAGGCCGTTTTTGTAGCCGGCCATGCGCTCGCGCATACGGGCCTGAAACTTGGGCAGATCGGCCGGCGTCTTTTCGTGCATGCTTTCCAGCGGCACGCGCCGGGCCATGGAGTCCGCCGGATACACGTCCAGCGAGAGCTTGTGGCCGAAAAGCATGGCCAAATTCGCCACGCGCGGATGCATTTCAATATAGCCCGCAAACGGCGCGATGCCCACGCCGCCGGCCAGCAGCAGCGTCGGCGCGTCGGGCTCCACGGCAAAGCCGTTGCCAAGCGGCCCCCAGACAGTGACGGCATCGCCGCTTTTTAAGCGCGCCAGGCGTTCCGTGCCGCGCCCCACCACCTGGAAGAACAGCACCATATGCCGCGCCGTGACCCGGCAGATGGAAAGCGGGCGCGCCCAGGGCATGTCCTGCCGCCAGGACTGCGGCCGGATCATGACAAACTGCCCCGGCTTCCAGTCCGCCCAGTCCGGCCGGTCGAGCAGCAGACTGTGGACGCCGCGCCCGGCGGACGTGGTGCCGAAAGGCACATTGTCAACGACCGTCAGGACGGCGCGAGAAGGAACACCCATACCAGCCTCCGCGATTTTTCCGTTTGTAGCCCGCCGCTCTCGCTCCGGTCAAGAGCGGGCGGAACGGTGAAGCCCGGCCGGGCCTGCGCGTCGCCGTGCTTTTGCCGCCGGCGCGAAACCCGGAACGCTGCCTATTAAGGCGTGGCCCGGCGCATGACGGAACGCGAGCGAGGCAGTTCTTCCAAAATCCGCTGGTAGCAGCGCAGCACGCAGTCCAGGCGATGCGAGGCCGAAAATTCGCCCTTTCGGGCGGCGTTGGCCTCGCCCATGCGGCGCAGGGCGGCAGGGTCGCCCATCAGCCGGATCAGCGCCGCGCCGATTTCTTCCGGCCGCCGGGGGTCAAAAAGGCACTCCTCCGGCAGCAGTTCCCCCACGCCGCCGACCTTGCCCGCGATCACCGGCACGCCCATGCTCATGGCCTCCATGATCACGTTGGGCTGCGACTCGCTGAAGCGCGACGGAAACACCAGCATATCCATCAGTTGCAGATAATCCGCCACATGCTCGACTGCGGGCACAAGCCGGACGTTTCCGGCGATGCCCAGCTCCTCGCACAGCGGCCGCCAGCGCTCCGCGCTCACGCCCACGATCACGCACACGGCCGGGCCAAGCCCGCTCCGGGCAAGGGCAAAAGCCCGCAAGGCCTGCCCCGCGCCTTTTTGCGGGTTGTCGTTGCTGATGTTGCCGATCACCCGGCAGTCTTCGGGAATGCCCAAGCCGACCCGCATGTCGCGCGCGGAACGCACGGGGGTGATGCGGTCCTCCGGAATGGCGTTGCTGACCACCCGGCAGCGCGCCCTGCGCCACAGCAGGGGCAGCGTGTCCGCGCAGGCCTGCGAGTTGACCAGAAACGCCCGGATGCCCGGCAGCAGATACGGCAAAGGATTGCGCGGCCGGAACGTCACGCCGCGATGCGCGACGCAGGCCACAGGCAGCCCCAGCAAACGCCAGTAGGTGCCGAGGTAGGCCGCCAGCTTGACGCCCCTGTTGTGGAAGCCGTGCACGATCACCGGTTCGCCTTCCGGCATCAGGGCGCGCAGCGCCCGCTCCGCCCCGAGCCACGTAGCGGGCAAATCGTGGCGCGACACCGTTGTTTCCTCGGTCAGGCGGCCCGTATCCGCGCCGGGCGGGCAGACAAAACTCACCGCGAGGCCTTCGCCCGCCAAACCTTCCGCCATATACAGCGCCTGCCGGAACCCGCCGGAATGCCCAAGCGAACTTGTCAGCACAATCACACGCATACGTCGCAACTCCAAGGTTGTCTTCCCGTTCCGTGCGGGGAAGTTCAGCCCTATCGTCGAGCGGGTAACGGCGGGGCGTCCGGATGTAACGCTGTGGAAAAAATGTGAGCTATCCCGGTGTATGGCGCGCTATCGCCCCCTCGGCCGCCCGCCTTGCGGGCGGCGTTTTCCTGACGTATAAAGACAGCGCGGATTTTTCCGCTTCGGAGCCGCTTTGGCGGCGCCCCGAAAAACACGGGCAGGCCGCGGCTTTGCCGTGCCGTCTGCGGCAACCCTTGGCGGCGAAAGACCGCAGGGCTGGCGGCGGTGCCGCCACGGGCATTTTTCGTGCCTTTCCGTCCGGCAGCGTCGCTGCCGGCGGGCGCGCAACCCTCCTTAGAGCATTTATTACCACTCTGTTTTGGAGGAAGGCTATTATGATGCGGACGGACATTAGAGACATACTCGGCGCGAGCGAACCCCATGCCGGAACAACGGTCTGCGGCTGGGTGCGCACCCGCCGCGACGCCAAGGGCTTCGCCTTCCTGGAGCTGAACGACGGCTCCTGCCTGGCCAACCTGCAATGCATTGTGGACGAAGGCACCAGCGCCTGGGGCGCGCTTGGGGGCGTCAACACCGGCGCGGCCGTGGCCGTGACGGGCGACGTGGTGGCCTCGCCGGGCAAGGGCCAGGCGTGGGAAATGCGCGCCGCCACGCTGACGGTGTTTGGCCTGGCCGATCCCGAAACCTTCCCGCTGCAAAAAAAGCGGCATTCCGACGAATTTTTGCGCACCATCGCCCATTTGCGGCCGCGCACCAACAAATACGGCGCCACGTTCCGCGTGCGCTCGGAAACGGCCTTTGCGGTGCACGACTTTTTCCGGGGCCGCAATTTCCATTACGTCCACGCGCCCATCCTCACCGGCGCGGACTGCGAGGGCGCGGGCGAAATGTTCCGCGTGACCACCCTGCCGCCCGACGCCGTGCCCGCGCCGGGTCAGGATCGCTTCGCCGCCGACTTTTTCGGCAAGGAATGCAGCCTCACCGTGTCCGGCCAGTTGGAGGCCGAAGCCCTGGCCACGGGCCTCGGCAAGGTGTATACGTTCGGGCCCACGTTCCGGGCCGAACATTCCAACACCCCGCGCCACGCGGCCGAATTCTGGATGATCGAGCCCGAAGCCGCCTTTTTTGATCTTTTTGACAACATGGAGCTGGGCGAAAGCCTGATCCGCCACGTTGTCCGCCACGTCCTTCGCGTGTGCGAGGCGGACGTGGCCCTGTTCGACAAATTTGTCGACCCCGGCCTCATCCAGCGCCTTCAGGCCCTGGCCGGGCAGGATTTTGTGCGCGTGCCCTACCGCGAAGCCGTCCATATTCTGCAGCAAAGCGGGCGGAAATTTGAATTTCCCGTGGCTTTTGGCCAGGATCTGCAAACCGAGCACGAGCGCTTCCTGACCGAAGAGCATTTCCGCGCGCCCGTGACCGTGTACGACTACCCCAAGGGCATCAAGGCCTTTTACATGCGCATGAACGACGACGGCGAAACCGTGGCCGCCATGGACTTGCTGGTGCCGCGCATCGGCGAGCTGATCGGCGGCAGCCAGCGCGAGGAACGCCTCGACCGGCTGGAGAAGCGCATCCTCGACATGGGCCAGAAGCTGGAAGATTACTGGTGGTACCTGGATTTGCGCCGCTTCGGCACCGTGCCGCACGCGGGCTTCGGCATGGGCTTTGAGCGCCTGGTCATGCTGCTGACCGGCATCGCCAACATCCGCGACGTGATCCCCTTCCCCCGCACGCCGGGCTCGCTGGAGTTCTGATGCGCGCCATGACCGAACGGCGCAAGGCCCGCCTGGAAGACGTGCTGAAAAAGCGCCAGAAAGGCCTGGCCCTTGTGCTGGCCAATATCCACGATCCGCACAACGTCTCGGCCATTTACCGCAGTTGCGACGCTTTTGGCGTGCCCGCCGTGCACCTGTATTACACGGACACGGCCTTTCCCTCGCTGCACCGCAAAACGTCGGCCTCGGCCCGCAAATGGGTGGACACCGTGCGCCACGACAGCCGCGAGGCGCTGGCCGCCGCGCTTGGCGGCAGCCAGATCCTGGTCACCAGCTGCTCGCCGCAGGCGCGGCCCGTGGCCGAGTGGGATCTCACCCGGCCCACGGCCATCGTCATGGGCAACGAGCACGCGGGCGTGCCGGCCGAGCTGCAAAGCATCGCGCACGGCGAAATCTACATCCCCATGTACGGCATGATCCAGAGCTTCAACGTGTCCGTGGCGGCGGCGCTGCTGCTGGCCGAGGCCGCCCGCCAGCGCGCCCTGGCCGGCATGTACGAGCGCACGGCCTGGACGGACGAGGAATACGCCGCCCGCCTCGCGGCATGGCTCGAAAAATCATAGGCGGCGTGCTTTAGAGTCGGGATAACGGATCATGGCCGACCTTTTTGACTACCTCGCCTGGAGCGGCGACCAAAGCATCGCCGCCAGCCCCCTGAACGACGTTGACGCGCTGATCCTCTCGCGGCTCGCCTACCTGCCGTTTGACGGCATCGTGCCCGAAAGCTTTGCCGACACCGTGACGCTGGCCGAGGCCGAACGCGCTTTCGCGCGCCTGCCGGATGCCGCGTCGCGCCTGATCATGCAAAACGACGGCGATCTGTTCGCCGCCGCCGGGCGCAGCCCGCGCTTCGCCGCTTTGCGGCTTTCGGGCTTTATCCGGCAAAACGACACGGCGCAGGAAAAGCAGTTTTGCGCCCTGACCTTCACCACGGGCGACGGCCTGCCCTACGTCGCCTTCCGCGGCACGGACGCCACGCTGCTCGGCTGGAAGGAGTCGCTCAACATGTGCTTCATGCTGTCCGTCCCGGCCCAGCAAAGCGCGGTGCGCTACCTGCGGGCGGCGGCGGACGCCCTGCCCGGCCCGCTCCGGGTGGGCGGGCATTCCAAGGGCGGCAACCTGGCGGTGTACGCCTCGGCCTTCTGCCCGGACGGCGTGCGCGAGCGCATCACACGCGTCTACAACCACGACGGCCCCGGCCTGCACAGCGCGGTGCTGCGCCGCCCCGGCTACCAGGCCGTCAAGGACAGGGTGCGCCGCATCATTCCGCAGTCTTCCGTCGTGGGCATGATGCTGAGCAACGAGGAGCCTTCCATCGTCATCCAAAGCGCGGGCGTGGGGCTTTTTCAGCACGATCTCTATCTCTGGGAAGTGCGGGGCGACGGCTTCGTGCCCCTGGACGACGTAAGCGCCGCCAGCAAATTCATAGACGGCACGCTCAAAGACTGGCTGCGCACGCTCGACACCACGGGCCGGGAGCATTTTGTGGACGCGCTGTATGAGATCCTCGGCACCACCCAGGCCGAAACCCTGCCCGAACTGGCCGAAAACTGGCGGCAAAACGCGCCGCTTATCCTGAAAAAAATCCTCACCCTGGACGAGCCCATGCGCGGATACGTCCGCCAGGCGTTGCGCCTGCTGATGCGCGCGGCGCTCGACAACGCCAGTCGGCTCCGTCCCGAACTGCCGGACAACCTGCCCTTCCGCTCCGCCAAACACGCGCGCGAGAAAAAAAAGCGCTACGCGAGCAGAGCTTAAGGGGCCGCCGTTGGCGGCTGGTGCGCGGGGCGCACAGTGAATACGTTTTAGCTGAATTTTGGGGCGGCTGCGCCGACAACGCCTTAGTATTTTGATCTCCTGCGCTTCCGGCGGGGAATGAAGAGGGTTTTTGCTGGATTTTCGGGCGGCTGCGCCGACAGGCATTTTAATAACTCTTTCCCCTGCGCCTCCGGCGGGGAATGAAGAGGGGTTTTGCTGGATTTTCGGGCGGCTGCGCCGACAGGCATTTTAATAACTCTTCCCCTGCGCCTCCGGCGGGGAATGAAGAGGGGTTTTGCTGGATTTTCGGGCGGCTGCGCCGACAGGCATTTTAATAACTCTTTCCCCTGCGCCTCCGGCGGGGAGGAGGGGGCCTGTTATGGGCGAAACCTACGGTTTCTCCCCTCCGAGGCCCCCTGCCTCCACCTCCCCCCGGAACACCCCACTTCCCTTTTACCCCTCTCTTCGAAAAAACCCCATCGTCCGGCCGCATGCTCGCCGCAAAACGGCTCGGCATGCGACGCCATTAACCGCCTGCACTCCGCTCTCCTCTGGACACAGGATCTGCGTGGGCCATTGCTAAACGGGCGTTTCTTGAAACGGGGTAATTCAGCCGTTTGCTCAACGACAAAGTGCGCGTGGAAACGCGCACATGATCCCGGCCGACAGGCCGGAGGGGCCGCTGATAGCGCGCGAGGCAACGCCGAGCGCGCGTGGAGAGGACATCCTACCTTCGGCCCCGAGAGCGCGTGTTCTGTAAGAACCGCGCGTCATCTGGAAGGTTAAGACTTACTGGCTACACGGACTCCCCTCAGCGGGCACATCCGGGCAAACGCCTTCCTTATTTAATGTATTTCCCGCGAGCGAAGCTCGCCAGGCGCCGCAGGCGACTTATGGTCTCCCTCCCGCAGCCGCCGCAAAACCGGGCGTTACGCCCTCCCCTCCCCTTACATCCCCTCCAAACCCCGCAATTCCTCCACCAGCAATTCCAAATCATTCGGCTCGCCCTGCGCGTGATCTTCCGGGTACAGCAGCGCGGACATAAAAAACACCGAATCAATGCGCAGCGCCAGGCGGGCGCTGGCCGAAAACTCGTTCACGCCCTCGCGCGCGGCCGAGGCCAGCGGCTCCGGCGTCGCGGCCAGCAAGGGTTCGGCCTCACCGGCCAGCGCGGCCAGCAGCGACGCCTTTTCCTTCATCAGCGCGCGGTAGGCGTCCATATCGCCGGTGCGCAGCAAATCCCGCGCCCTTGCTTCCAGGGCGATCATTGCCGCGCTTTGCCCGGCAAGCCAGTCGATCAGCGTCATCATTTTTTCCTTCTTCCTCCTTTCAAAATCAATGCGAGCCCGTATCCGCCGCGCAGCGCACCACGCCGGCCCTGCCGCGCAGCGCGCCGGGCTTCAGTTCCGTGATCATCAGGTACGGCGCGGGCACGCCGGGGTAGGTTATGTGGAAGGCGGCGGCGTCCTGAAAGCCAAAGCGCGTGTAATACGCGGGCTCGCCCACCACCGCGACGGCCTCAAAGCCCATTTCCGCCGCACGGCGCAGGCTTTCCCGCGCCAGGGCCGAGCCGTGGCCCCGGCCGCGCTCTTCCAGCGCCACGCTGAGCGGCGCGAGGATGAGGATGCCCCACGGCGTTCCATCCTCCGCCTCGACAGACGCCTTTGTCAGCATGACGTGGCCGACGATCTTTCCCGCATCCTCGCTATCCTCGTCGTTTTCCATGACAAGCGCCAGTTCCGGCACATAGTCGGCCGAGGCGCGCAGGCGATCCACAAAGTTCTGTTCGTCGCCGTCGGCGCGCTCCGCCGTGGCAAAGGCGGTGCGGACAAAATCGTGCAGCGGGGCGAAATCGGCGGGACTTTCCGGACGTATGCGCATGGGCGCTCCTCTTGGCTAAATTATGGTTTAAGACTACCCCCGGCGCGGCGTGCGCGCAAGACGGATGCCCGCCCTGCGCGCGCCGTCAGCTTTGCCCGCCGGTCAGGCAGTGATCGCGGTAATCGCGCAGGCGGCGCAAAAAAGCTTCGGGCACCGGCATCCGGAAAAACGCCAGGTGATCGACACAGGAAAACGCTTCGTTGATCGCCAGATAGGCGATGAACGTGTCGCGCAGCGACATGGGCATGAGGGGAAAGGCCTGGCGGATGGTGGCGTCCACCATGACGAACACCGCCACCGCCACCCAGCAGCGAAAAAACTTGAACGCCCCGGCCTTGAGCCGCGCGCCCCTGAAGCTGCCCTGCTTCCAGGCCCTGGCCAGGCCCAGGGCCAGATCCGCCAGCATGAGAAAAAACAGCCAGCGCGCGGCGGATTCCGGGTGCCCCACCATTTTGAGCGCCCCGGCCGCAACCAGGGCCAGGGCGCTTTTCAGGGCCGCCATGTGGGCCAGTTCGTCAATATATCCGGCCATAAGCCTCCCGGCCGGGCAAGGCCGCGGCCCACGCGCGCAGGGCGGCCTTGTCGGCGTTGGATGACGCCAGCGCGGCCCGCAGCGCCAGCGTATAGTCCAGCAAATCAGCGTTCGTCGGGCCTTCCAGAATCGGCGGCGTCACGTCGCGCAGCAGGAGATCCGGCGGCGCGAAGCTCACCGTTTCCGTCCTCGCGGAGCAGCCGCAGCACAGCATCAGGCACACAATCGTCAGCCCAGGCGCGAACCGGCGCCTGCTCCCGCGCCAGAACCGCCGCCCGGCGGCTCCTCGCCAACGCGGCATCCACTTCATGCTTCGTATCCTCCCGCAGGGTCAGCACGGCGTTTGTCGCCGCCGCATGGGCCGAAAATGCGGCCACCGCCACTTCAAGCCGGGCGCGCTCCTCAAGCAGGGCGGCATGTTCCGCCTTCAGCGTTGCGTGGCTCCGCCACAGCAGCACGCAGGCCAGCGCCAGCGCGGCCACGGCTCCGCGCGCCGCCAGACGCCCCAGATCCGCCAGGCCGATCATGGCCTGCCGCCCGGCCGCGCGCCCTTTTCTCCCGCCGCGCGCCCGGCCTTTGTCGCGTCCGGCGGCGCAACGCCCGTCGCATCCGGGCGCGGCAGCGACAGCATGGTTGAAGTTTTGGGGTTGGTTGAAGTGCCGGGCAAAGGCGCGACGCAGGGCGCGCAGGCCGGAGACGACGACGTTCCGCCCCGCTCTTCCTGATGCGGCGCGCCAACGCAGGCCTGCGCGGGCGCGCGCATCAGCCCGGCCAGCTCCACGGCCCGGCGTCCCACCTGGGCGGCCCAGCGCGAATCCATCATGTGCGCGGCGGCGGCGGGAAAATCGCCGGCCTCCACGGCGGCCAGCGCGCGCTTGAAGCCAAGCAGGCCGCCCACGCCCAGGTTGTAGGCCATGTCGATCAGCACCTCGGCCCGGACGGCGGCCGCAAACCGGGCCACCGCGCCATGCGCGTCAGAAGCCGGGGCAAGGGCGGCCCTGGCCAGCCCCAGATAGGCCGGGCAGCGCGACTCCAGCTCGCCGATCACGGCCTCAACGTCCGAGGCCAGCCACGTCGCGGCCTGGCGGGCGTCCCAGCTCATGTCCAGCGCGCGGAGCCGCTTCAGCAGGGCCTCGCCGCGCAGGATGCCGGTTTCGGCCAACGCTTCCGCCACATGGCTCCAGGGGCGGATGGGCGAAGGGTCGGCCTCCAGGTTGTGCCCGTGGCCAATGGTCACCCGGCCCGCCGGACACAGGTAGGGGCGGGAACGGAATCCCTCGTGCCGCTTCAGGCGCTCCAGCAATTGGGGGGACGGGATCATGACGCGCTCCCCATGCCGGATGCCGGGCATGCCTGCCGGGCCGGGAGTTCCGGGGGCGCGGGCAGAATCCGCACATAGGCGCAGGCCGCCTCGCTGTTGCAATAGCGCTTGTACCAGTCCCACAGTTCCGCCTTTTCCGCCCTCGGCACGCGCGCGTCCAGCGCGATGGGCGCGCCGCGGTTGATCAGGTCGTGGATCCTCGCTTCCGACGTCCTCAGATAGCGGGCCAGATTGCGGTAGCCCCGCACGATTTCCAAACCTTGTTCCGGATACCTGAAGCTCATACGTTCCCCCTTGGCTTGTGCGCGAACGGGAATCGTCCGCGAGTCCATAATTAGCATATACGCTAATTCAATGTCAAGAATTTTTCGCATATAGGCTAATTGCACTCTTTGTGCCGTGTGGTATAAGGAGTCATGGCCGAACCGCACGATTCCCATTGGTTGATCCGCTTTTTTGAGGATCAGATCGGCCCGGGCAAGCGTTTTTCCTCCCGGGTGGATATGGCGCATTTTCTCGGCCTGCCGCCGTCCAAGGCCTCGCGCCTCTTCAACTTTCTCAACGGGCGCGACACCCAGTACAGCGCCGTGCTGGAGTGGTTTGCCAGGCTGGGCGGCAGCCTGACCCCGCCCGACGGCAACCCCGCGCGCAGCGTCTGCTTTGTGGACGCCCGGCTCGTCCCCTCCGGCGAACAGCTCGCCCCCCCGCAGGCCGAAGACTACATGGCCGTCCCTCTCGTGGAAGAGGTGGGCGCCGGCCCCGGCATGGTGCCGCAGGGCAAGATGCTGTCCTGGTTTCTGGTCTACAAGCATCAGGACGCCGTGCGCTACCGCCGCGACCTCATCGCCGTGCAGATCGGCCGCAACTCCACCTCTATGCTGCCCACCCTGGCCCCGCGCGACATCGTCCTTGTCGACCGCCAGGACAGGGACGTGCGCCAGCCCGGCCGCATCATGCTGGTCATGGACGAGGAAGGCAGCGGCATGATCAAGCGCGTGGCCGTGGAAGAGGTCAACGGCGGCAAAGACTGGCGCATCATGTACTATTCCGACAACGCGGCCGAAAACCCGCCCATGCTCTACAGCCTGAAAAGCGACTTTTTGGGCGACTGGGATCGGGCCGTCGTGGGCCGCGTGGTCTGGGCCTGGAGCGACATCAGCCACAAATAGCTGGCGCCTGCCGCGCGACACGGCTTTTTACCCCCGCTCTCCCTCCTTTCTCCGCATAATGAGGCAGGCCCCGCCCAGCCTCCCGTCACGCCTGACGCCGCCCCGGCACCCCCCCCGTCTCCGTCCCCTCTTTTAAGGATAATGGCCGCGGCCGGATCTTTTCGGCAATCCAAATTTAGTATATATACAAAATTATGATTGACATTAATTTGTATATATACTAATATCTGCTTGCCCGAACGCTTTCGCGTCAGCGCGGAAGCCCGGGCGCAACACGCGGAACAGACGCCAAAGGAGATCGCCATGGAACACGGGACATGCGGAGATTGCGTTTATTGGGCGCGGGAATGCGGCGTGGACATCGTCAACCCCAACCCGCTCGGCAGGCCGTTGTTGCCGCGCATCCGCGTGGCGCCCTGCTCCTGCCCCGGCGTGCTGATGTGCGACACCCCGGAAGCCGTGGCTTTTTTAAGCGCGGACGCCGACTGCACCCATTACGGCGACGGCTTCAGCCCCACCCGCGCGGCCCTGCTGCGCCAGGCCCCGGAAACGCGGCCGATCATCCGCCTCGGCGCGCCGCGCCCCTTGCGCGCGCGGCCGGGCAGCGCGGCGTGAGTTCTTAACCACCAACACCCCGCCAAACGGCAAAGGAGCCTCATGAACCCCACACCTTTCTTCCTCAAGCGCAACGGACTGGCCGTGGAATGCTTTTTTGCGCCCGGCGGCAAGCTGCAAAGGAAAATCGAAACTTTGGCCGGATGCCGCGCGGAATATGCCTACCAATTTGACGACAAAGGGCATCTGCTTCGTGTCACGCGCGACGGAAGTTTTGCGGAAGAATACGTTTACAATCAGGCGGGGCAACGCGTGGAACAGCGGCGAGAACGCAGGCTTTTCAGCGATCCTGCGACCGGATTTTTGCGTTACGACTCCAAAGGCAGATTGATCAAGGCCGGAGACACCTCGTTCTCTTACCATACTACCGGAAGTCTGGCCGAGCGCTGTGACCGACAGGGCATTACCAAGTTTTTCTACGGCGCGGACACCATGCTCGACTCGGTCATTCTGCCGTCCAGAGCGGAAATCCGCTACGAATACCACCCCCAATTCCCCTCGGCCCCGATCCGGCGCTTTAAAAACGGCATCCTGACCACGGAATACGCCTGGCTGGACATGCTGCGCCTCGCCGCCTGCGCCGACCAGTCGCTGGGACTGGAGTTCGCTTTTTTTTACAATGCGGAAGGAACACTGGACAGGATACGCCTTTCTCCCTTGCATCGCGAAGGGCCGGATCCCGATGATGGAATCGACGCGCTCGGCGCTCTGACAGCCCGCAACCGGAGGGAAACGCTCCATGCGCTGCTCGGCGGCGCGCAACTGCCGCCGGAACTTTTCTGCGGCACGGATCAGGTCGGCACGTTGCGTGTTTTAACGGACGCCTCGGGCAGGCCGATCAAAGAAATCCGGCGCGACAGCTTTGGCGTGCGCCTTGACGAAACCCTGCCGGAACTTTTTGTCCCCACAGGTTTTGCAGGGGGCCTGGAAGATCCCGAAACAGGGCTTGTCCGCTTTGGCTGGCGGGATTATGATCCAACCACAGGCAGATTCACCGCACCCGATCCGCTGGGCGACACCGGCGGGGATCACGATCCGTACGACTACTGCATTGATGATCCGGTCACGTTGCACGATCCGAAGGGATTGAACCCCACCGGCTTTCTTCAACTGCTTGCGCGGGGCAAAAAGATAAGCACAGCGCTGGGCCTGGGGGGCGGCCTTGGCGGACTCGCGATATCGGACGGCATAAAATCCGCTATGACCGGGGAAGTGAGCCTGGAGGGCCTGGCTGCCTTTGCTAAAGTTGCCCCTATAGTTCTTGCGGTACAGTCCCCTATTATGGCCATACGCGCTGTCCAAAAATTCCCCGGCGCGACAGATTTCCTGGAAAGCAAGGCATGGGACGTTCTTGAAAAAACCGGTCATGCCGAAAAAATCCTGAAAGCCGCACAATTCACCGAAGGCTTTTTGAACCCCAATCTGACCGCGCCTGCCA
>JAVBMS010000097.1:0-9416 GCA_031552135.1 Mailhella sp. | reverse complement strand
GGGCAGTGATCCGAGCCGTACACGCCGTTTTCGATCCAGGCGTCGCGGATGCGGGGCGTCAGTTCGTCCGAAACAAAGAAGTAGTCGATGCGCCACCCGATATTGCGTTCGCGCGCGCGGGTTTTGTACGACCACCAGGTGTAGGCGTCCGGCGTATCGCCGTGGACGTGGCGGAAGGTGTCCACATAGCCTTTGGCCACAAAGGCGTCCATCCAGGCGCGTTCTTCTTCCAGAAAGCCGGTGTTCAGCACGTTTTCTTTGGGCCGGGCCAGGTCGATGGCCTTGTGCGCGATGTTGAAATCGCCGCAGACCACGATGGGCTTGTTGCGGCGCAGGCGTTCGGCGTAGTCGAGCCAGGCGTTGAAAAAGCCCATTTTGTATGGCACGCGCTTGAAGACGCCCTTGGCAAGCTCTTCGCCGCCGTTGGGAAAATAGACGTTGAAGTAGTGGAAGGCCGGAAATTCCAGATGCAGCAGGCGGCCTTCGTTGCGGAAGGCGGGGTCGGCCGGTTCGGGCAGTTCGTGGACGACGTTGAGCGGCTCCACACGGCTGAACACCGCCACGCCCGAATAGCCCTTGCGTGCGGACGACGAGGCCCACCATGCGCGCCAGCCTTCGGGCTCGCGGTGTCCGGCCTCCACCTGGGAGGACTCGGCCTTGGTTTCCTGCAGGCCCACCACGTCGGCGCTGGTGGAGCCGAACCAGCCCCACTCCGGCTTTTTGCACAAGGCCCGGATGCCGTTGACGTTCCACGAAACAAGACGCATGCGATCTCCCTGGCGCGGCCAGGCGCGCCCTGTCCAAAGCAGTTTAACTTTGAAATGCTCTATGGGCCGCGATGCTACGCGAGACAAACGGCGAGGGCAAGGGCGCGTGTCCCCCGCTCCACGGCCCCGCACGACCCCCGGAACGGGCAGCCCCGCCCCCCTATGGCGGGGTCAAGGGGCCTCAGGCCCCTTGCGGGGCGCGGGGCGGAGCCCCGCTCTCAAAAACCAACGCCCGCGCTACAGCAGCCGGGTTGTTTCCCAGCCGCCGGCGGCGGCCGCGCGTTCGGCGTCGGGGCCGCCCAGCACGCAGGGCACGGCGCAGTCCAGCGCCCGCTTGAGGTAGGGGGCGAAGTTGTGGAAGTCGGCCAGCCGGGTGCCCAGGATTTCCTCGCGGATTTGCTGGCGCATGGCGGTGGTGTCGCCGGTGATGTGCCGCCACAGGGCGGCCGCGCCGCGCGCGCCGGGCAGCAGGTAGGCGTCGAGATCGCCTATGGCGCCCACGATGGCGCGGGTCACGTCCTGGCTGGTCAGGCTGAGGTTGCCGAGGTAGTCGGCCGCGCCGCGGTACACGCCCAGCGTGCGTTCCACGTTGGGGTCGCGGTAGGAAAGGAAGGCGAACGCGCCGCTGGCCCGGTTGTAGTGGGCAAAGGCTCCGTAGGCCCCGCCCTGCACGCGCACGCGATCCCACAGGTAGCCCATGCGCAAATGGCGCAGGATTACGCTGACGGAACCGTGGAAGCGGTAGCCGGTTTCGGCCAGGTTGGCCCCCAGGCCCACATAGTTGACCTGCGCGGGCACCAGCAGGGCTTCGGGCCGGCGCGGCAGCATGACGGGCGAAAGCAGCGACGGCGAGGGGTGCGCCGGCAGCGAGGCAGCCAGCTTGCGGAACAGCGGGGCGGCCTTGCCCAGTTCCTCCTTGCCGGCGGTGAGGCTGACCAGGGCCTGATCGCTGCGGGCTATCAGGCTGTGCAGTTCGCGCAGTTCGGCCAGCGTGTCGGGCCAGCGCTTTTCCGCGCGCCGGGCCAGATCGCGGATGAAGAAGAGATAATTGACGCCGCCCGCGTCTTCGGTCAGGCGGCCGGCGGGCGAGCATTGCGCCCCCAGCCTCATGCTGACCAGCGAATGCCCGGAGGGCACAACGCCCTGCTCCAGGCGCGCCTTTTCTTCCTGCACCATTTGCAGGAAGCGTTCCTTGTTGTCAAAGTTGGGCTCCAGCAGAATTTCACGCATCAGTTCGAGCAATTTGCCGCTTTTGTCGCGGGTGGACTTGCCCGAAACCTCCACAAAGGCCAGCGGTTCGGCCGTGTCCATGCGGGCGTGGAACACGGGGCCGGCGTCCAGATTGCCGGTTTTGGCCGCCAGTTCGAGGCCGAGCTTGATGTAGTCGCGCCGGGCCGTGCCCATTTCGGTCAGGGCGCGGGCGTAAAGCGGAACCAGCGGCATCAGGGCGGAGGGCACCGCCTCCAGCGGCAGGAGCAGCCGGGCGTAGAGTATGCCGGTGGTGTCCACGTTGTGCAGGGCCAGGGCGGGCTCGCCGGGCACAATTTCGCACGGCAGGATCATGTTGGTGGGCGGCAGGGCGTCGAGGCCGAGCGAGGGGATGGTGGCCAGGGCCTCGGGGCTGTCGGGCGCTTCCTGCGCGGCCAGCAGGCGGTGCGACGTTGCCTCGGTCGCCTTCCGCCCGGCGGGCGACATGGCGGCCCGGGCGGCGGCCAGGCGCTCGTCCTCGCGCTTTTGGCGCGCGGCGGCCAGTCCGGCGTCGGGCACCAGCACCACCAGGGCGCGGTGGCTGTTGTCGAGCAGCCAGCGCCGGATGGCGTTTTCAAACACTTTTTCCTTGCTCTTGAGCCGGGCCTTGAGCGAGGCCAGGGGCTTTTCCCAGGCCAGGGCGGCCAGCGGGTCGCCGTCGTACAGCCAGACGGACAGCGCGCGGAACATGGCCGCAAGCCCGCGCGGGAAGCGGCCGGTGTTGTTTTCGCGCAGGTCGAACTCCAGGCTGTTGAGCGCCGCCGCCACGGCCTTGGCCGGGATGCCGCGCTCGGCCAGCCGGGCCAGCGTGTCCATGGCCAGGCGTTCCACGGCGTCGGCGTCCTCGGGCCGGATGGAGCGCAGGCCTATGGAAAAGAAGGACTGGCGCAGATCGGTTTCCAGGCCCGCGCCCGTGATGTCGTCGCCAAGGCCGGAATCCATGAGGGCCTTGCGCAGCGGCGAGCCGGGCAGGCCCGCCAGGATGTGCTCCAGCATTTCCAGCACCATCAGCTCTTCCATGTCCGCGCTTTCGCACAGCAGCCAGTTGACCGTGGCGTGGCCTTTTTTGCCGCTGTCGCCGTTGTCTTCCGGCTCGGCGGCGTAGGGCGCCTCCACCTTGCGCTCCAGCGGCAGGAAGGGCTGGAGCGGCACGGCCGAGTCCGGATTTTGGCGGCCGAAGGGCGCAAGCAGGGTTTCCAGACGCTCGAGGCGCGCGTCTTCGGGGTCGTCGCCCCAAAAGAAGAAGCGGGCGTTGGAGGGATGGTAGTAGCGGCTGTGGAAACCGCGAAACGCCTCGTAGGTAAGGTTGAGCACCTCTTCGGGGTCGCCGCCGGAATCCAGCCCGTACAGCGTGTCGGGAAAGACCGCGTGCTGCGAGGCTTCCATCAGCACGGAATCGGGCGAGGAATACACGCCCTTCATTTCGTTGAAAACCACGCCCTTGTAGCTCCACGCGCCGCTTTCGGGATCCACGGCAATGTGCCAGCCTTCCTGGCGCAGCACGTCCTCGTCGATGCGCGGGTAGAACACGGCGTCGAGGTAGACGTCGATCAGGTTGTAAAAATCCTGCAAATTGGCGCTGGCCACGGGGTAGCAGGTTTTATCGGGAAAGGTGAGCGCGTTGAGGAACGTTTGCAGCGAACTTTTAAGCAGCTCCACAAAGGGTTCCTTGACCGGATATTTGCGCGAGCCGCACAGCACGGAATGCTCCAGAATGTGGGCCACGCCCGTGGAGTCCGCCGGCGGCGTGCGGAAACTGACGCCGAACGACTTGTTTTCATCCGCGTTGACCACGGAAAGCAGTTCCGCGCCCGTGACGGCGTGTCGCCACCAGCGCGCGATGCCGCCCACTTCCTTCAGGCGCTCTTCGCGTATCAGTTCAAACGTATGCATGGCAGTCCTTCCGCCGGAGGCGTCACGAGTCGGGAAATGCGGGGGCAGGGGAGAAAGGCGAAACAGCCGGAATTCCGCGCTGCGACGGCACAAGACAACGCCATCGCGCACGCGAAAATCCGCGCGGCCCGCGCCGCGTTAAAAAAGTATGGGGTAAACCGGATAAAAAGCCAAGGATTTAGAGGATGCTTACGAGCAACCGCGGTCGATTCTAGCTGTTGGCGGCGCGCAGCGTTTCTTCCACAGCCTCCAGGCTGGGCACGGCGTCCTCGTCCAGGCCGCACAGCGCGCGCACGGCCAGCATCAGCATGTCGAAAGGAAGGTCGAGCCCGGCCTTCCCGTTGTGGATCGAGCACATGTCGCCCTGCACGCCGATGCGGTAGGCCCGGCGGCTGCGGCTTGGCCCGGAGGCGTTGACCACGGAATACACCTGCTCGTTGTCTTCCGTAATAAAGAGCTTTTGGCGGGTAAGCGTATCGCTTTCTTCATCAAACCAGGAAGCCTCGGAAAAAACACGGCCTCGAAAATCAAGAACGGCGCCGTTGTCAAGCTGCAGCGAAACATGTTCCGTCGCCGGATGGGCCGATTCTGTCATGACTCCCTCCCTTGGGGGACAATGAGGCTCAACTGTGTGTGTCCTGACGCCCGCCGCCTGCCGGCCGCCGCTTTCCGGCCGTCTTCCCGCGCGGCTTCGCCGCTTTCGGGGGCGTCCGGCCCCTCCTCGTCCGGAGAGAACAACAGGCCGCCGCCCTGCGCCGTCCAAAACGCCTGCAAATCCGCCCTGGACAAACGGTAGCCCCGTCCCAAACGCGCGGCCCGCAGACTCCCTTCCCGAATGGCCCTGCGCAGGGTTTCGGGGTGGCACTGTAAAAGGCGCGCCGCCTCAGCGAGGGTGAACGTCCGCTTAGTCATACTCCGCCCGTGGGTCGCGCGCAAGAGTTTCACACGCCGCGCGCGGAAATCTCCCGGCCAGTGCCTTTGTGTACCACTCGCGCAAACGGGGTGTCAATATGAGCCGGTTTGAGTCTGTTCTCTGCCGTTGAACAATTTTAAATCCACTTGCCTCAACTTTGTTCAACTTGCGCCCTGCTTTTTGCGCCGCCTGACGCCAGCGGCAAGGGAATTTCCGCGCATACCTTGACACGGCACGCGTTCGGTGCAAGGACGATACACTACTGGCACGGCATTGCGCGCGGAAAGTCTGTCTTTCCGCGGCGTTCGGCTCAATACGGCACGACAGACACGGAGGCGCGGCCTTATGCGGAATTCATTGGTGGTTGCGGTTGTGGGAGCGACGGGGGCGGTGGGCCGCGAGATGCTGGACACGCTTGCCCGCAGGAATTTTCCGGCCACAAAAATCGTGCCGCTGGCTTCGGCCCGCTCGGCGGGCAATACGGTGCCCTTTGGCGACACGGAGCTGGTGGTCAGGGAACTGACCAAGGACTCCTTCGCCGGCGTGCATCTGGCCCTGTTTTCGGCCGGGGGCGACGCTTCCAAGGCTTTTGCGCCGCACGCCGTGGCCGCGGGCTGCGTGGTGGTGGACAACTCCAGCGCCTGGCGCATGGACGAACGCTGCCCGCTGGTGGTGCCCGAAGTCAACGCCCACGCCCTGGAGGAGCATAACGGCATCATCGCCAACCCCAACTGCTCCACCATCCAGATGGTGGTCGCGCTCAAGCCCCTGCACGACGCCGCCGGCATACGCCGCGTGATCGTGTCCACCTACCAGGCGGTCAGCGGCACGGGCCAGAAGGGCATCAACGAGCTGGAAAGCCAGGTGCGCCAGCTCTTTCAGATGAAAGACCCCGAAATTTCGGTCTACCCGCACCAGATAGCCTTCAACTGCCTGCCGCAAATCGACGTCTTCCTGCCCAACGACTACACCAAGGAAGAAATGAAAATGGTGCAGGAAACCGTGAAGATCATGGAAGACCCCGAGGTCAAGGTTACGGCCACCTGCGTGCGCGTGCCGGTGTTTTACGGGCATTCGGAATCCGTGAACGTCGAAACCGTGAAAAAACTGGGCGCCAAAGAAGCCCGCGCCCTGCTGGCCACCGCGCCCGGCATCCAGGTGTACGACAACCCCGGCCAGAAAATGTACCCCATGCCGGTGGACGCCTCCGGCGAGGACGCCGTGTTTGTGGGCCGCATCCGCGAGGACGAAACCGTGGCCAACGGCCTCAACCTGTGGATTGTGGCCGACAATATCCGCAAGGGCGCGGCGCTTAACGCCGTGCAGATCGCCGAGGAACTGCTGGAGCGCGACCTTGTGTCCGTGCGCTCGCCCCACATGTTTCTGGATTAAATAACACCCGCCAGCGCCGTCTGTCGTCACGGCGGACGGCGCTGATCCGTTAAACGGTCAGAGGGAAACGATCATGATCGAACTGAGCGCCCAGGAATGGCTGGACAAACTGCGCGAACTGCCCCGCCCCGGCACGGACAGCGTGCTGGCTTTTTACGAGCACCGCATGGGCGGCCTGTGCCGCGATCCGCGCCTGATGCTGGTTCCGCTCGACGATCATCTGGTGCATCGCGGCGACGGCGTGTTCGAGGCCCTGCGCCTGGCCGGAGGCCGGGTGCTGCATCTGGACGCGCACATGAGCCGCCTCAGGGATTCGTGCGCCGCCATCGATCTCACGCCGCCCTGCTCCTGGGACGAAATCCGCGCCATCCTGCTGGACGTGGCCCACGCCGGGGGCAGCCCCGACGGCGCGCTGCGCCTGCTGATCGGCCGGGGCGGCGGCGGTCTGGGCGTTGACCCGGCCGAATGCCCCGAAGCCAGCCTCTTTGTGGTGGCCTCGCGCACCCGGCCGCTGCCCGAATCGTACTGGGCCAGGGGCCTCACCGCCTGCCGCAGCGCCGTGCCCGCCAAGCAGCCCTGGCTGGCGCGCATCAAGTCCACCAACTACCTGCCCAACGTGCTGATGACGGCCGAAGCCCGCGCGCGCGGCGCGGACGTGAGCTTTTGCTTTGACGATCACGGCTTTCTGGCCGAAGCCGCCATCGCCAACGTGGGCCTGGTTGACGCCCGGGGCCGCCTGATCGTGCCCGAATTCCGCCACGCCCTGCCCGGCACCACGGCCCTTTTGGCCATGCGGCTGGCCGAAGATTTCATGCCGGTGCTGCGCCGCGACGTGAGCGAGGACGATCTGTTCGCGGCGCGGGAAATTCTGCTCTGGGGCACCACGCCGGAATGCGTGGGCATCACGCGCTACGAGGAACGGCCCGTGGGCGGCGGCGTCCCCGGCCCGGCGGCGCTGCGCCTGCGCGGGCTGATCCATGAGGCCCTGATCGCCGAAGGCGTGCCGTTTTAACCCCACTGCCGCATTATCACACGGTTTTCATGGACGCGCCCTGCCACGCGGGTATGCTGACGGCGAGCGAACGGCGTCCTTCCGGGCGGCCCGCCCGAAAGGGCCGTTCAAGCCCTGCCGGAGGCACGCCATGCGTGGAATGGTATCCAGCGTTATGCTGTGTTTGTTGCTGGCCGGCCCGCTGCCCGCCCTGGGCGCGTCGTGGCTGGATTCCGTCCTGTTCACCGCCGACAAAGACCCCGTGCTGCACGGCACGATAAAATCCGTGGACGCCAAGGCCGGCGTCTTTGTGCTGGCCGTGGAAGGCAAGGGCGAGGTCGCCTTCCGCGTGAGCCCGCAGACGGAATATATCGACGCCGCGCTCGGCGGCCTGCTGGCCAAAAAAGACAACGCGGCCCTGGGCGCGCTGAAGCCGGGCAGCCGCGCCAACGTCCGCTACCTGACCCTGCCGCAGGAAAAGCCCGTGGCCGTGCAGGTGGAACTTCCCAAGCCATAGCCCGCATTAAACCCCCTCCCCAAAACACAAGGGCCGGAACGCCATGTTCCGGCCCTTTTTCGTACCTGATTCCGGGTTCGCGCGCGGGGCTTGTGCTGAAAAAAAAACGCGCCTATCCTGCCGCCATGTCTGAACCCGCCCTGTCCGAGCCTGCCGTGTCTGATCCCGCCGCCGCGCCTGTTCTGCTGGTCGATTGCTGCGCCGGTTCCCGCGCCGCGTGGGAGCAGACGTTTTTGCTGGCGCGCGCGCTCCGGCAACGCGAAACCTGGGGCGGCGAGCCGCCCGAAGTCTGGCTGGCCTGTCCGGCGGGCGGAGATCTGGCCGTTATGGCCAACAGCGCGGGCATTCCCCTGATCGAGCTGGAGCGCCCGGACGCGGCGCTGCCCCTGTGGCGCGATTTGTCCAGCGCCCTGCGCCGCTGCCGCGTGGGCACGCTGCACACGCTGGATCGCAGCGCGGCGGGCGTGGCCGCGTTTTTGCGACGCGGCCGCCCCAACCTGCGCTTTGTCCACAGCGTACGCGAACTGCCGGAGCGCGGCGGCCCCCTGCCCGCCCGCGCGGCCGGACGCGCGGATGCGCTGGTGTTCGGCGGGTCGGCCCTGCTCCACATGTCGCGCCCGCCCGAAAACACGCCGGCGCGCATCATTCTTCCGGCCGCTCCGCCCGTCCCTCCCGGCCCGGCCGGCTTGGCCTGCCCGCTCGGCCCAAAGGCGGAACCGCGCGGCGACGGCCGCTTCATCTTCGCCGCGGATGGGCCGCTCACCCCGGCCGAGGACAAGGGCCTGCTGCTCCAGGCCATGGCCCAGCTGCAACAGATGAACATCTCCCTGCCCCCCTGGGAACTGCGCATCGCGGGCGGCGGCCCGCAATTCCACGATCTGCTGGATCTGGCGGAAAGCCTCGGCGTCAAGAACAGGCTGGCCCTGCTGGGGCCGCAGCCGCGCGGCGTCGTGCTGGACGGCGCGGACGCGGCGCTCTCCTCCAGCCTCGGCGGCGCGGGCGACGTGTCTTTTCTGCTGGACGCCTGGGCGCTCGGCCTGCCCACGGCCTGCACGGCCATTCCCGCGCATCTGGACATCATGCGGGGCACGGCGGAAGACGGCGCAAAAATCACAGACGCGCCCGCGCTGGCCCTGCCGCCCGGCAACCCCGCCGCCATGGCCGGAGCCATGCTGAGCCTGATGCGCGAGCCGGACGCGCGCGCCGCGCTGGCCGTGGCCGGACGCCGCGCGCTGGCCGCCCTGACGCCGCTGCGCATGGCCCGCGCCCACGCCGCGCTTTACGCGGAGCTTGCCGCGCCGCGCCCGGCCTAGCGGCGGTTCCTCGCTCCGCTCCGTTCCGCGGGCATTTCAACGCTGAAATGCTTTCTCGCCGCCGTTTGCCGCGCGCACGTCAATACTTGACATACGCTCGCGGGAATGCTGAACTTAAACTAGAGCATTTCAAAGTTGAAATGCTCACGGAACGGAGCGTAGCGAGGTTCCGCCGCGAAGCCGGCGTAGCCGCATCAGGCTGTCTTCATCCGTACGCCTCGCAAGCTCGGCAACGGCTGAAGCGATTCACTCGCGGCGTAAAACGCCGGCGGAGGCGTGAAACTTAAGCTACAGAACATCGTGTCCCGGCTGTGCACTATTGCCAAGTGTAGTGTTTCTCAATAACCGCCGCTTGCCCAAAAGCGGAAAAACCGCGTTGCGG
>JAVBMS010000035.1:0-20678 GCA_031552135.1 Mailhella sp. | reverse complement strand
AAACGGCCCTACCGCGCGTCCCCACTTAAACTTTGTCCAAAGAGAAGTTTTCGGCATTGGCGTTGATCGGAAATGCCGGCAACCGTAGTATGCGGGAACAGGGAATCGCCATGCGTGAAATCAAAGATTTTTCACTGGAACGCCATACCGGGGAGCATGAGACACGGCCCTTACGTTCACGGCTGCGGCGAAACGGGGAGCCGTTGTCCCTCACCCTGCCAGGGTATATTTTATTGCGGCAGTACGCCACGGTGGACGGGTATCTGTTTGTGACCGACCATGATTGCCTCTACGAGGAAGGAACAAATTTTATTCTTGTGGATGAGGCATGCAAACGGATCATTGGCAAACATGTTTTGAGCGCAGCGTATGTGGATACGTTTCTGGGCGACATTTTTTGGCAGGATGAACGCCACTTCACAGCCATCATGCGTGGATCAGAAACATTACTTGAATTCACCATCAGCCGGTTTTCTATCCCATACCTGTATCCCAAGCTCTGGTGTAAATACCGGTAGTGTTCAGATCGAAGGCGAAAGTAGAAAAAATGTCTTTTCTTCATCAGAGTGGGCGGCGAGGAACCGCGGGTTTTCACCGCTGTCGCCGGAGTCGTGCCGGAAGCGCTGCCGGCGCAGCAGGAGGCGGTATGCTTAATCTCGCCATTGTCCTCAACCTCATCGTCGCCGCCGTCTCCCTGCTGATGGGAGGCATCATCGCGATGGAGGCGGAACGCGGCTACGGAGCCATCGCCTGGTTCATTTTCGGCCCCATGGTTCTGTACGGCCTGATCTGCGGCTCTACCTTCCTCCTCGCGAAGCGGCAACGGGCGCGGCGGTTTGCGACCGCGTTTTTTATTCTGATAACGGCGGCGGGGGCCGTCATCGCCCTGCATATTCCCCATTATTTTCTGTTGGCGCACCTGACGGGCAACGCCGTGCTCTATCCTGTCGCCCTCGCCAGGGATAAGGGCGCATCCGCCCATAATGCCAATTTTCCGTAAAGCGGCGACAGCAGCGGCCAAGCGCATCAAGGCGCCGCATAATCCGCTTGGGAATCGTGCCCGCTGGGCCTGCATCCGCGCATACGTTCCCTATAAGAACCGAAAAAAATGCAATCGTAAATTGGAAAGAGAGAATTTTGTCTCTGTATGGCTGTGGCATCACTTGTTCTGGCGCTTCGAAAAGCGTCAGTCAGCTTGCTTGATGTATGAAAATCCGCGCAGTGTGCGATGCTTTCCGTTGTGGTGTGCGCTAATGCGTACACGGCCCGGCAAGGTAGAATTGTCCTTGCCTCAAGCGTGGTTTGTGATAAAATGAACTAAATATTTTTGGGCGGCATTTCGCCCGGCATCTTGTTATGCGCAGGAGGATTATTGTCATGAAAAAGCGGACGGTTGCTTTTGCCACAAGCCTGGCTTTGCTGCTGACAACAGCGTCGGCCTTTGCCTTTGAAAGCTTTGTGGGCCCCACGGGGCTTTTCACCTATAACAGGGAAAAAGCGTACAACGGCTACACGTTGTTTGCGCCCAACACGTCCACCACCACCTACCTGATCGATATGGAAGGCAATCTGGTGCATTCCTGGCCCAGCAAATACACGCCGGGCTACCACGCGGTGCTGCTGGAAAACGGCAATCTGCTGCGCGGGGCCAGCCTGCCCAAGCCTCCCTCCGGCATCGGCGGCGGCGGCGGCATGCTTCAGGAAATCGACTGGGACGGCAATGTGGTGTGGGAATACCGCATGATGGACGACAACACCCTCCAGCACCATACGTTTGACCGTATGCCCAACGGCAACACCCTGCTGCTGGCCTGGGAGCGGAAGACCAACGACGAAATGCGCGCCCTCGGCCGCACGCTCAATTTTGTGCCGGAAGAGGGCATCGATCTTTGGGGCGACGTGACCAAGGATTTCTGGGTGGATTTCATCCGCGAGGTCAACCCCAAGGGCGAAACCGTGTGGGAATGGCACGCCATTGATCATATCGGCAAGGGCCCGGACAAGCTGGACATCAACTACGTCATGCCCCATCCCGTGGGCGGCGGCGCCCAGGGCTACGACACCACGGACTGGACGCACTTCAACACCTGCCAGTATGTGGCCGACGGCAACAAGATCGTCACCAACTCGCGCAATATGGGCGAGGTGTTTGTCATCGACAGGGCCACCGGCAAGATCGAAAGCCGCTGGGGCAATCCCAGCGCCTACGGCGCGGGCAAAGCGCCTTCCTACTACGACAACGGCGACCAGATCCTTTTTGGTTCGCACGCCGCGTCCATGCAGCCCAACGGCAACATCGTGGTGTTCAACAACGGATCGGAAGCGCCGGAGCGCCGCGTTTCCAGCATTTACGAATTTGATCCCAAGACGGGCAAAATCGTATGGGAATTCGCGCCCAAAATGGTCAACTCGTTTTACAGCGACCGCCAGGGCGCGGTGGAAAAGCTGCCCAACGGCAATTACCTGGTCACGTCCACGCACAACGGCCATCTTTTTGAAGTGACGCCGGAAAAGGAAATCGTGTGGGAATACTTCTCGCCGGTGTTCGGTAAGCGCATCGCCTGCGTTACCCGCGATTCCGACGTGCTGGGCAAGGACATCCTCGCCAACTTCATCCACCGGGCCTACCGCTACGGGCCGGATTATCCGGGCCTGAAGGGCCGGGATCTCGGCAAGAAGCTGCCTTTTGCGGAAAAATGCCCCAGCGTGATGGAATTTTTCCAGGCGGGTGACGCCGCGTATCCGGCTCCGGTCAAGAAGTAGGGCGTCGCGCGGCGTACCCGCGTGACGCATAAGCAAAAGCCGCTGCCAGAAACTGGCGGCGGCTTTTGCCTGGCGCGAACCCGGCCCGGCTCAGGAGCGCGTCACGTTCACAGAGGCGTAGTGCAGCACGTCGCCAAAGTAGGCGATTACGCTGTGCAGCGCGGCTTCCATGCTGGCCACGTCGCCGGTCAGCACCAGCGAGCCCGCCGAGCGATCCAGAAATCCCACATCTACGGCCGCCGCCTTGGTGGCGATGTCGGCCGCGATGATCGCGCCTTCGCCCGGCGTGACGGTCAGGATGCCGATAGCGCCGTCGGCCTCCCGGCCCAGCCCCAGCTTGGCGCACAGTCCTTCGTGCGGGTTGGCGATCATGTGGGCCAGCGTCACCTGCTTGCCCGGCACATATTCCTGAATGATGCGTTGCGGCAGATCGGGCGTGCTCATAAGACCATCCTTGCGGCTCAGGCCAGAAATTTTTTGAGATCCGCGCCGGGCGAGGGGATGACCACATGGTTCAGCACCGGCCCGGATTCTTTGACGCCGGCCACGCCCGCGTCCACGGCGGCCCGCACGGAGGCGACGTCGCCGGTCAGGAGCACAAAGCCTTTGCCGGCCAGGCCGGCGGCAAAGCGGATTTCCAGCAGCGCGACGTCCGCCGCCTTGGCCGCCGCGTCCGCCGCCAGAATGCAGGAGGCCGTGCTGCACGTTTCGATCACGCCCAGCGCATCCACGTCCGCCAGGGGTGTCGCGCCGCACAGGGCCGGGATCACGTCGCCGTGCACGGCGGGGATGACAAACCAGTCCACCAGCGCGTCGTTGCCGTGCGCCAGGGCCGCCTGCACGGCGCTTTCCACGGCCGAGGTTTCGCCCGTCACCACGGCCAGATAGCGGCCGGGGCAGGTGGGGCGCGCCATCACCAGCTCCACCGCCGCCGTTTTGATCATGGCGTCGGCGGCCAGCAGGCCCATGGCGATGCTGTTGAGTTCCACACAGCCGATAGTTCGCATGTTCATACGTTTCACCCGTGCGCGCTGATGGTTATCATGCCGTCCGCCACGGCTTCGACCACGCCGTCGATGCTGGCGTGCACGCGCGCGGCCATAACTTCGGGGTTTCCGGGCTGTTGGGCGGGGATGTCGCCGATCACGTCGCCTTGCCGCACGCGCGCGCCGGGCGTTACCACGGGCACGGACGGCGCGCCGATATGCTGCTTGAGCGGAATGCTCACCCGCTCGGCCTGTAGTTCGCCGCCGTAGGGCGGGTGGGCTTCGTAGCCCGCCAGGCCCAGACGCCGGATCAGCCGCGCGGTGGGCACGGCGCGCTCGGCCCGGAAAGGATGCGGATGGGGGGCGTTTTGTTTTTGGGCCTGCCCGGCGGGTGGCGGAAGCTGGGCCAGTTGTTTCTTCAACTGGGCGTTGACCTCGCGCGGCGAAAGCAGCATGGGGCAGGCGAACTTTTCGCACAGCCCGCATTCGGAGCAGAGCAGGGCTTCGCGGGCGGATTCGGGCGCAAACGGCGCGGCCGCCGCGCGCATCAGCTTGTGCGGGTGCAGGCCGTGGCCCAGCAGATGCCGGGGGCACAGCTCCGTGCATTGCGTGCACTGGCAGCAGATGGTGGTGGTGAGGCGGCGCAGGCGTTCGGGATTCATGATCTTTTTGGCCACTACGGGGTGATCGGGCGGGAGCGCGATCAGCCCGCTGGTGGTTTTGGTGATCGGGCGCTTCGCGTCCGCCAGCACCTTGCCCATCATGGGCCCGCCGTCCACCAGCAGGGCGTCGGGCCGCGTGAGGCCCCCGGCCGCGGCCAGAATGTCGGCCGCCGCCATGCCCACCGGCGCTTTAAAAACGCCGGGCCGCCGCACTTCGCCCGTTACCGTGAGGTAACGGTGGGTGACGGGTGCGCCCGCCAGCGCCTGATCCACGTTGAGCAGCGTTTCCACATTGCAGACCACCGCGCCCACGTGCAGGGGCAGGCCGCGCTCGGGCACGGTGCGGCCCAGCGCCTCGCGCACCAGCACCTGCTCGTCCCCGGCGGGATAAAAGTCGCGCAGAGTGAACACCGCGAGGCGATCGTCCGCCCGCGCGGCCCGGCTGACGGCGGCCAGGGCTTCGGCGTGCTTGCTCTTGAGGCAGAACACGCCGCGCGCCGCGCCGGTGCAGGCCAAGAGGGCAAGCAGGCCGCGCGCCAGTTCGTCCGCCCGCTGTTCCATGAGCCAGGGGTCGCTCATCAGCAGCGGCTCGCAGGCCGCGCCGTTTACCAGCACGGTGTCCACCGGCGTGGCGGAGGGCGCGGCGTCGGCCCGCATTTTAACGTGCGCGGGCAGGCCCGCGCCGCCCGCGCCGACAACGCCGGCGTCGCGGATGGCGCTGAGGATCTCTTCGCGCTTGTGTTCAGGCATGGTATCATCCTTGGCGGCGGGGCCGCCGCGCGGCTACTTTTTGGCCGGGGTGCGCCTGGGCAGAATGGCTTCCACTTCCGCATGAGGGCGGGGGATGACGTGCACGCTGACCAGATTGCCCACGCGGGCGGCGGCGGCCGAACCGGCGTCCACGGCGGCTTTGACCGCGCCCACGTCGCCGCGCACCATCACCGTGACCAGTCCGCCCCCGGCTTTTTCGGAGCCGACAAGGACGACGTTGGCGGCTTTCAGCATGGCGTCGGCGGCTTCCACCGCGCCGACGAGGCCCTTGGTTTCGATCATGCCCAATGCGTTTTCCATGATGCTTCTCTCGTGTTAAATGTTTGCCTTGATGGTTTTCAGGGCCTGAAGGGTCATGGCCTTCAGGGTTTCCGGGTCGTGGACGCCGCACTCGCGGTGCAGCATGTCCGCCACCTGGAAGACAAGATTTTCCAGACTGTCCGGGCTGGCCGGGCCGCCGTCCGGGCCGTCCGTCCTGGCCGCGCTCGCGCGGGGCGGCGCTTCGGCCGGGCGGCACGCCGCTTTAACGATGCCCGCGTTGCGGCGGCGGAGTTCATCCTTCGCGCCAGGCGTGAGGATCATGTCGTCGGCCAGCAGAAAGCTTCCGCGTTCCCGGCAGATGAACTGTTCCACGTCTTCGGCGCGCACAAGCCGTTTTTTCATAACAACCCCTTATTGATCCCGCGTGTTTCGGATGCCCGCGAGGGCTTCCGCCAGTTGTCCGTCGGGGCGGGGCAGAACCACCGCTTCCACAAGGTTTTTGCCCAGCGCCCCGGCGGCCGCGTCAACCGCCTCCGTCACCGAGGCCGTATCGCCGCCGAGCACAAAATACGCCTTGCCGGTGATGCCCTGCCCGGCGACCAGCCGCAAAAGCCTGACAGCGGCGCGCTTGACCGCCGCGTCGGCCGCCGCGATGCCCGAAGACGCCGTGCGGCATTCCACAACGCCCAGCGCGTCGCCTTGCTCCCCCGCCTCGCGGGGCGCGCCGGGCTTCAGCGCGTCCAGCACCTGCGGCGACACGCGCGACAGGACAAAACTCCCGGCCAGGGCGCGGCCCGAATTTCCGGCGAAGCGCACGGCGGTTTCCACCGCCTCGCGATCTCCGGCCACATAGACGATGTAGCGGCCGGAGCAGATGGTGGCCGCGCGCAAAAGCTCCACGCGGGCCGCCTTGAGCATGCCGTCCGCCAGCAGGACGCCGGCGGCTATGCTGCGGCTTTCCACAACGCCCAGGGTATCCGCCATACTGTCCGCCTTCAGGCCTTTTCGTCCAGAATGCCGATGATGGCGGCGTCCACGGGGCTTTGGGCGTTGTCCAGCGCCTTGCGCGCCGAACTGCCGAAGACCACCAGCACACGCTCGCCAATGCCCGCGCCCACGCAGTCCACGGCCACAAAGGAATTCCCCGATTCGCCGCCGGACATGGCGTCCAAGCGTTGCACCACCATGAGCTTGAGGCCGTTCAGCGAGGCTTCCTTGCGCGTGGCCCACACATTGCCGGTGACCAGACCGATGATCATTTGTTACCGCCTTGTTTAATAATGCGAATGCCGAGATCGCGGGCCGCTTCGGCGGCGAGCGGGGTGACAACGCCTCCGGGCCGGACGGTGACCGTGCCCTCGCCGCGCCGCCTGGCCTCGCGGACAGTGCGCTCCGTCACCAGGCTTTCGCCTTTGTCCGGCGCGCGTTCGCCGTGGGGCCGCAGTTCCGTCAGGCCAAAGGAGGCCAGCCGGTTTTCGTACTCCCGGCACAGGGCGTACAGCGCGGGCGGCGCGGACGCCTCGCGCGTTTTGTGGCTGAAGGCCAGCGTTTGCACCGTGCGCCCCGCCAACAGCAGATCCAGGGCTTGCGCCGCAAAGGGGCCGCTTGCCCGGCCCGCGCACAAATCCGCCATGTCGGGCAGGGCGAGCGGCGGCAAGAGCCAGCGCGTGGCGTTGTTGTCCGCCCCGGACATTTCGGCTGCGAACAGCACCTCGGTTCCCGGTTCCAGCCTGGCCCGCGCTTCGGCGCGCAGGTTTTCGTCCACGCCGGCCAGCAGCACGGCGCGGCCGCCCGCGCGCGCTTCGGTTTGCAGCGCGTCGTGCAGGATGGAGAGGATGATTGCCCGCGCGTCCATGGCCTTACCCGGCGTTCCGGTTGGCGATGACGGCGCTGCGCGCCGAACTCCAGCCCGAGCCGTTGCCTTCGTCCGAATCGATGTGCAGGGCCAGCCGGAACTGCGCGTTGACGCGGGCCTTGACGCCTTCCAGCACCACGGGCCGCTCGCCGTCCAGGCGGACGGACACCATGTCGCCGTCCGCCACGCAGAGGCGCTGCGCATCCTCCGGCGTCATGTGGATGTGGCGCGCGGCCACGATCACGCCCTCTTCAAGCGCCAGCGCGTGCGAGGGCGAGGCCAGAATAACGCCCGGCGTGCCCGTTGTGTCGCCCGAATGGCGCACCGGCGCGTCGATGCCCAGCGCGCGGGCGTCCGTTTTGGAGATCTCCACCTGCGAACTGCCGCGCGAAGGCCCCAGCACCGCCACGTTGTCGATGACGGCCTTGGGCCCGACGAGGCGCACGCGCTCCTTGCACAGGAACTGGCCCGGCTGCGAGAGTTCCCGCGCGGGCGTCAGCGCCGAGCCGAACAGGGCCACGGCGTCCGCCTCGCTCAAATGAACGTGGCGGGCCGAAAGCTCCACCGGGATGGCGCTTGCGCAGGCCGGGGCCGGCATGGCCGGATTCGGTGCTGCCAGCTCCGGCATGGCCGGTTCCGGTACTGCCGGTTCCGGCCATGCCGGTTCCGGCGTAGCCGCGTTGGCCGCCCGTATGAGGCCGCGCAGGATGTTGACGGTGCGTGCGTCCATGCAAAAGCTCTCCTGAGCGCGTCGGACGGGTATCCGGCGCTATTTCTGCCCCTATTCCTGTCCCTTGGGCAGGATCATTTCCACTTCGGCATGGGGGCGGGGAATAACGTGGACGCTGACCACTTCACCCACGGCGTGCGCCGCCGCCGCGCCCGCGTCCACGGCCGCCTTGACCGCGCCCACGTCGCCGCGCACCATGACGGTGACAAGGCCGCCGCCCACCTGCGTGCGGCCGATCAGGGTCACGTTGGCCGCTTTGACCATGGCGTCGGCCGCTTCCACGGCGCCCACAAGACCCTTGGTTTCAATCATTCCCAGTGCGATGGACGTTGTCATGACGCGCTCCTTTTGGATGCTTGGTTAAACGTTACCCCGCCTAAACGGCGGCTTTTTTGAGTTCATCGAGAATTTGGGCCGTGAGGGCCTTCAGATCCGGCGAGACGCCCGGCGTGACATTCGGCACGGGCTGGCTTGCGCCGGTCTGCGCGACCCGTTCGGTCTGGCTCAGATCGCGCGCCACCCGGCGGGTGTTGAACAGATGCAGGGGCGTGATGTTGTCTGACGTGGAACTGCCGCCCACGGCCCCGCAGCCCAGCGTCAAAGCCGGGAACAGCCCCGTGCTGAGGCCCACCGCGCCGTGCGTGGACGGCGTGTTGACCAGAATGCGCGACACCGGCTTTTTGAGCCCGAACTCGCGGATTACCGCCTCGTCGCGCGAGTGGATGGCCAGCGAGTGCCCGATGCCGCCGTTTTCGAGCAGCTTGATGCACAGCTCGCAGGCTTCCTGCCAGTTTTCCACCACATAAAAGCCCAGCAGCGAGGTGAGCTTTTCTTTGGAAAACGGATGCTTGGGGCCGACGCCCGGTTCGTCCGACACCAGCAGCCGCGTGCCGGGCGGGATGTCGATGCCCGCGATGCGCGCCACGGCGGCGGCGTCGCGGCCCACGATGTCCGGGTTCATGGCCCCGTTGCCGCGCTCCATGACGCGCTTGACCCTGGCCAGCTTTTCGCCTTCCAGAAAATACGCGCCTTCGGCGATCAGCGCGGCTTTCACCTTGTCGGCGATCACGGCCTCGGTGACGATGGACTGCTCCGACGCGCAGACCGTGCCGTTGTCAAAGAGCTTACTGGCGAAGATTTTGCGCACCGCGTCGGCAATGTCGGCGCTGCGCTCGATAAAGGCGGGCACGTTGCCCGCGCCCACGCCGATGGCCGGCGTGCCCGAGCTGTACGCGGCCCTGACCATGCCCGGCCCGCCGGTGGCCAGGATGAGGTTGGCCATTTTCATCAGCTCGGCCGTGCCTTCCATGCTGGGGATGCTCATGTGGCTGGCCAGATCGGCGCTGACGCCCTGCTGTTCAAGCACGCCGCGCACCATGTCCACGGTCTGGCCTATGCAGCGCCGCGCGCTGGGGTGCGGGGTGAACACAATGGCGTTGCCCGCCTTGAGCGCGATGATCGACTTGTAAATGACCGTGGACGTGGGGTTGGTGGAAGGGATGATGCCCGCGATCACGCCCACGGGCACGGCGATTTCGGTAAGGCCGCGCGCCGCGTCCTCGCGGATGACGCCGATGGTGCGCATGCCCGTGATCGCGTCGAGCAGGCGGGTGCTGGCCAGCAGATTCTTGGTGGTTTTGTCTTCCACCTTGCCAAAGCCGGTTTCTTCCACGGCCAGAGCGGCCAGTTCCCCGGCCCTGGCGGCCGTCGCGGCGGCTATGGCCCGGACAACGGCGTCCACGCGCTCCTGGCCGAGGCGGCAGAATTCGGCCTGGGCCTGCCGCGCGGAGCGCACCAGAGCGCGGGCTTCCTGCATGGAGAGCAAATCTTTATCGACCATAACGCTTATACTCCTTCGCGGGTTCGTCAGTGCCGGATGACGGATGCGGCAACGCCCTGCCGGCGCAGCACGCCCTGGGCGCGTTCCACGTCGGCCTCGCTCAAGCCGGGCGAGGCGTTCAGGTCGGCCAGCGGGTAGGCCAGGCCAAGCTGCTCGTACTTGCCCACGCCCATTTTGTGGTACGGCAGCAGATCCACGCCGTGGAAATGCCCGCGATCCTTGTACGGAGCCAGAAAATCCGCCAGGGCGCGCAGGTTGGCCTCGTCGTCGTTGACGCCTTTGAGCAGGGGCACGCGGATGGTCACGTGGCGGCGGTTTTCCAAAAGCGCGCGCAGGTTGGCGAGGATGGTCTCGTTGCGCGCCCCGGTCAGGGCGTGGTGGCGCTCCGGGTCCATGTGCTTGACGTCGTACAGCCAGAGATCCGCCACTTCGGCCACGGCCTGAATGGTTTCGGGCCGGGCCATGCCGCAGGTTTCCAGCGCGGTGTGGATGCCGCGCATCTTGCAGGCCGTGAGCAGGTTGAGCGCGGCTTCGGGCTGGGCCAGGGCCTCGCCGCCGCCCAGCGTCACGCCGCCGCCCGAGGTGTCGTAAAAAGGCTTGTCTTCCTCCACAACGGCCATGAGTTCCGAAATGCTCTTCACCTCGCCCGCCACGGCCAGGGCCGAAGCCAGGCAGCGTTTTTCGCAGGCCCGGCAGCCGGTGCATTCGGCGTCGGGCCGGACAACGTGGCGGCCCTGGGGCGTCATGGCGTGCACGCCTGCCGGGCAGACGCTGGCGCAGGCGCCGCAGTGGGTGCAAAAATCGCTTTTGAACAGCACCTGCGGGCGGCGGAGCTGGCTTTCGGGGTTGGAACACCAGCGGCAGCGCAGCGGGCAGCCCTTGAAAAAGATCAGGGTGCGCACGCCGGGGCCGTCGTACATGTTGTACTTCTGGATGTTGAAGATGGTGGCCCGCCGTTCGGTCATGCTACACTTCCCGCAGTACGGTGCGGCTGATGATTTCGTCCTGCACGTCCTTGCACAGCTCCACAAAGAAGGCGCTGTAGCCGGCCACGCGCACGACCAGATCACGGTACTTTTCCGGGTGCTTCTGGGCGTCGAGCAAAATGTCGTTGTCGAGGTAGTTGAACTGCATTTCGCCGTTGCCGAGTATGCTGGCCGTGCGCAGCAGCGTGATCAGCGCGTTTTCGCCCTCCGGGGTTTCCAGCAGGCCCGACATCAGCTTGAAGTTGTGCACCAGGCCGATGTTCATGTAGTCGTTCGACATTTTGGAGACGGACTTGATAATGGCCGTGGGCCCCTTGTGATCCGCGCCCTGCGTGGGGCTGATGCCGTCGGAGAGCGGCGTCCAGGCGTTGCGGCCGTTGGCCGACGCGCCCAAAAGCTGGCCGAAGGGCGTGTTGTTGGAAATGGACAGCGTGCCGTGGCTCAGCACCGAATAGAGCGTTTTGAACTTGCGGTGCTCCACTTCAGTAAAATGGATGAGATCGGCCGCGATAAGGTCGGCGTAGTCGTCGTCGTTGCCGTACTTGGGCGCGGCCAGACAGTCGGCCTTCAGGCGGTCGTAACCCGCGAAGTCGGCCTTGAGCGCCTCGTTAAGCTGGGCCAGCGTGTACTTTTTGTCGTCAAACACCAGTTTTTTGATCGCGGCCATGGAGTCGGCGTAGGTGGCCAGGCCGCTCCAGACCACGCCGGGGCCGAAGTTGTACATGGCCCCGCCGGCCGAAACGTCGCGGCCGGATTCCATGCAGCCCTCGTACATGATCGACATCAGGGGCTTGGGCGCGAGATCGCGGTGCACGCGCTGCGAAATGACCGTGCCCACGCTCGTCCACTTGGTGACGTGCTTGATCTGCTCCTTGACCGCCGCCTCAAAGACTTCGTAGGTGCGGAACGCGGCGGGGTCGCCGCTGTCGGGGGCCACTTTTTTGCCGTACCACAGCGGCACGCCCCGGTTGAGCGCCAGCTCGATGCAGACGGGCCACTGGGTGTAGGCGGTGGACGTCCACTGGTAGAGGCGGCCGGACTTGTGCGGCTCCACGCAGCCCATCAGGCAGTAGTCGCGGGCGTCTTCCATGGAAACGCCCTTGGCCAGCATCATGCGGATGTGCGCGTCGTCAAAATGCACGGCCGGAAAGCCCATGCCCGAGCGGATGACGTCGACAATTTTGCGCAAATATTCCTGCGGCGACTTGTTGTGCACGCGGGCGGCCAGCGAGGGCTGGTAGATTTTGACGTGGCGCACGGCGTCCATCAGCAGATAGGTCAGCTCGTTGGTGGCGTCGCGTCCCTCGCGGGTGACGCCGCCCACGCACATGTTGACGAAGGGCTGGTAGCCCGCAAAGAATTTGGAGCCGCCTTCGCTGGTGATCCACATCATTTCCGACATCTTGATCAGCATACAGCCCGCCAGATCAAACGCCTCGTACGCGCTCAGGCGGCCGGACTCGATGTCGGCCCTGTAGAAGGGGTACATGTACTGATCCACGCGGCCGATGGACATGCCGGTCTGGTTTTCTTCCAGCACCAGAAGCGATTCCACCGTCCAGACGGCCTGGACGGCCTCGTGGAACGTGGCGGGCTTGTGCGCGGGCACGCGGGCGCAGACGGCGGCTATTTTTTGCAGCTCGGCCCTGCGCGCGGGGTCGGCCGTGGTTTCGGCCAGGCGGGCGGCGTGCGCGGACAGGCGGCGCGCGTAGGCCATGACGCCTTCGGCGGTTTCGATGATCGCCTTGTAAAAATAGATTTTTTCGATGTCGTCCGGGTTTTCGTAATCCAGCGCGGCCAGATGGCCTTCGGCTTCGGCCTTGATGTCGAGCATGCCCTTGTTCATCAAAATGACGTCGTAACCGGGGCAGGAGTCGCCGCCGCCGTTCAGCGCGTGGTACGAGCAGTCGGTGACGACGGCCTCGGCCGAAAGCTCCCAGAGGCCCGCCTCGCGGTACTGCGCCTCGCAGTATTCGTCCACGGACTTGCCGGCCCAGAAGGGGAAAATTTCCTCGCGCAGGATCTTTTTGTCCGCCTCGGCCACCACAAAGGGATCCTGGGGCCGCGCGCCGATGGTATCCAGCTCGTCCCGCAGCCAGCGCCATGAAATGTCGGGCGAAAAGGCCCCGGTGCGCGGCGCGCCCGTGGGCGAACCCACGATCAGCTCGTGATCCTGGATGACCAGCGGCGCGGTTTCGCAGCACTCGCGGAAGGCTTTGGCCCGCAGCAGGATTTTGGGCATGCCGGGGTGGGCCGTTGCCAGGCGGGTGATGACCCTGGCCCGGTGGATGCTGATGGCGGGCTTGTGGGTGAGGAAGGTTTGCTTCAGCCTGACGTGGCGCGGCGTCGGGCCGTCGGGCACGCCCGCGGCGGGTTTGACCGGCCGGGCTCCGGCGGCGCTTTCCAAAAGCTCGTCCGACACGTTGTCAAAAATGCGCTTCAGGGCCGCGCGTTCCTCGGGGCCGAGGTTGCGGGCCGCTTCGGCAAGTTTTTGCGAAAAGTTGTGCAGATCCACGGAGCGCCTCGCAGGGATATTAAAGGACAGGGGTTTCGGCCGTGCCGCAGGCCACGGTGCGGACGTAGATCAGGTGGCGGGGCGAAAGGTTTTCGGCCCACGCGCCGCCGCCCGCGCCGCAATGCGGAGCGCCCGGCGTTGCCGGGGGCGTCAGCGAGGGGAAGAGGCGGGTGGTGACGCCCATGCCGCCAAGCGAGCCCGGCGTGTTGACCAGCAGCCGGGCCACGGGTTTTTTGAGCGCGAATTCGCGGATCACGCCCGCGTCGCCCGAGTGGATGACCATGCTGTGCGAGCCGTGGGCGCGCAAAAGCAGCTCCAGGCACTTCTGGCAGGCGTGCATCCAGTCGGGTTCCACATAATAGGGCAGGATGGGCGCGGGCGGGAGCACGGGGTCGCTCTCGCACACGTACTTGCGCTCGATCAGCAGCAGCGTTGTGCCTTCGGGCGCGCGAAAACCGGCCCGCTGCGCCAGAGCCGGGGCGGACAGCCCCATAATGCTCCGGTTGGGCCGCCCGTCGGCCTGGCGGCAGAGCGCCGTCAGCATGGCGGCTTCGGCCCCGGGCGGAAACCAGGCCCCCTGCGCCGCGAGCGCGGCGCGCAGGGCGGCGTCGATGGGCGCGTCCGCCACCAGGGCGGTTTCGGCCGACGGGGCCAGGCCGTGGTCAAAGGTTTTGCTGCGCGCGATGTCGGCGGCGGCGCGGCGGACGTCGGCGCTGCGCTCCACAAAGGCGGGGCCGCCGTCCGTTCCGGCGCAGAGCGCGGCCTTGCCCGCCATGCTCGCGGCGGCGCGCAGACCGTTGCTTCCGCTTAAAAGCACCAGCGCGACCGCGTCGTGGCGCATCAGTTCGCGCGCTCCGGCGGCATTGGCCGTGTCCATGCGCGCGACGGCCCCTTCGGGCAGGCCCAGGGTTTCGCCGGCGGCGATCATCACGTCCGCCGCCCTGCGCACGCAGGACGCGGCGCGCGGATGCGGCGAAATGACGAGCGCGTTGCCCGATTTGACGGCCAGCAGCATGTGGCACAGCGCGGTGGAGACGGCGTTGGCCTCCGGGCCGAACGAAGCGATGACGCCCAGCGGCACGCCGATGGTGGCGATGCCCCGCTCGGGATCCTGATCCAGCGGGCCGACGCAGCGCATGTGCGCCAGCTCGCGCCGCAGCGCCGCGCAGATGTGGCGGATTTTAAACAGCTTGTCTTCCCGGCGGCCGCGCCCCGTTTCCTCGCAGGACAGCGCGGCCAGCTCGGGCGCGTGTTCCTCGGCCGCGCGGGCCATGCCTTCCACCAGCGTGTCCAGTTTGGCCTGCGAAAACGCGGCCAGCCGCACGCGGGCCTCGGCCGCGCGCTCGGCCAGAATGCGGGCTTCCTGCATGGCGAGCAGATCATTGTCGGCCACCATCATGGGCGATCTCCCGGCAGCAGGTTGTCCAGGCGGTAGCGCCGGATGATCGTTTCCACCTCGGGGTGCGGCGCGGGAATGCTCACCGCGCTGTACACGTCCGCGCCCATGGCCCGCACCGCGCGGACGCCGGCATCCACGGCGGCGCGGCAGGCGGCGGCGTCGCCCCGGATCAGGGCGGAAATATAGCCCGAGGCCACGTTTTCGTAGCCGATCAGTTCCACGTCCGCCGCTTTGCCCATGGCATCCGCCGCTTCCAGCAGAAAGACGAGGCCAAAGGTTTCCACAAGCCCGAGAGCGCCGGGGCGCGCGCCCGCTCCGGCGCTTTGCGTCGCGTCGCCCGGGGACTGGGAGGACAGCGCGTGGACGGACGCGACGTCACGCACGCCCTGTATCGGGCGCGGCATGACATTGTACGCCGTAAGCTTGCCCACGGACGCGGCGGCCAGACGCCCGGCCTCCACGGCGGCCCGCGCGGCGGCCACTTCGCCTTGCACCGCGACCGTGACCAGCGTGGAGCCGACGTTTTCAAAGGCCGCCAGGCGCACGTCCGCCGCCTTGAGCATGGCGTCCGCGCCGTAAACGGCGGGCGCCATTCCCAGCGTTTCAATCAAACCAAGGGCTTCTTCACGGGGCGGGCGCATGACGGCTCCAGCGGGCGGACATGTATTTTGCCGTCAGTCTAACACATTTCCCCTGAGGAAAGGTCAAGAATTTTTTTGAAGCGGGCCAAAATTCCTATCCAAAAAATATTACATTTATTATATTGAATTTATTGAATAAGCAATTGGGCAGCGTGAAGCAGAATCCTCGATTGGCTCTCGGAGGGCGCTTTGAACGTGAGAAAACCTTTCCCTAACAGGAATCTTTGATTAGTCTGGGCGCACGGAAAGGAGCCACCATGCGCAAAAACGACCATCTCTCCATCGGCGACATGAGTCGCATCGCCAACCTGTCGCGCAAAAGCCTGCGCTATTACGACGCCATCGGGCTTTTGCCGTCCCGCCGGCACAAGGACAACAATTACCGCTGCTACACGGCGGAATCGCTCCTGACCGTGCCTCTGCTCAAGTATTACAAGCAGATGGGCTTTAAGCTGGAGGAAATGCGCGCCTTTATCGACGGCAGCGAACCCGACGTCTACAAGGCGCTGCAAAAGCGCTTTGCCGCGCGGCTGGAGGACATCGCGCGCGAGCAGGACAGCCTGCGGCGGCAGCACGTTTCCATCAGGGACTGGCTGGATTTGATCGTGGAGGCGGAGATGGTGATCGCCAACGACATGCGCGAGGTGTCGGTCAAGTACCTGGAACCCGTGGATCTGATCCGGCAGGATCAGGTGTTTGCGGGCGACATCAAGTCCGCCATCATCAATCTGGATTTTATGCGCCATGTGGAAAGCCTGGGCAACGAGATCACGGGGCCGATCATCCTGCGGTTTTCCTCCTGGCAGCGGCGCATGGCGGGGGAAGCGCAGCCCATGCGGGTTATGCAGCGCCCGCTGCGGCCCTGCGCGCCGGAAGAATCCGCGCGCTTTGGCGGTTGCGTGATGGCTTCGGCCTACCACATCGGCGCGCCCGAAACCATTGCCGCGACCTACGGCAAGATTGGCGAGTGGGCGCGGCGGCACGGCTATCACCTGGGCGAGGAATCCTGCGAGCGGCATGTGGTGGACTACTGGACAACGCAAAACAGCGGCCATTTTGTCACCGAGGTGCTGCTGCGCGCCTTCCGGCCCGCCGTGCCCTGAGCGGGCCTGCGTTAAAACGGATGCGCCCTGAACCGAGAGAAAGTTCAGGGCGCACGCAGGGGTTGGGGACTATTCGGCCATGTTTGGCGATGGGGCGGCCGGAGGGGGCCCCCACCTCCGGCCGCGGACGAAACCGCTCACGGCCGGGCACGGGTTCCGCGCGCCCGGCCGCAAGCTCCAGGGCTCGTCGCAATATTACGAAGCGCGCAGCTCCGCCATGAACATGGTGAGCTTCTTGAGCAGATCCGCCGCCACAGCGGGGTGCTTGCTGATGATGTTGTTAAGCTGGAAGGGATCCTGCTTGCGATCGTAGAGTTCGTCTTCCTCGGGCACGGAGGCCACGCTGTTGGGCGAGCATGTCCACTGATCCGCGCCGTCCAGGGAAACGAGCACGTCGCTGGAGCTTTGGCCTTCGGCTTCCAGAGCCTGGGCGAAGCCCTCCACATATTCTTCCATGTAGCCCTTGCCGCCGGTGGCCTTGATGTGCGAGCTGTCGATGCTTTCGCTGTAATACGTGGCGGCCATTTTGTCGTTGTCTTTGTTGGCGGCCTGCACCCAGTGGATGTAGCTCCAGTCTTCGGTGAATATCGCCCACGAATACGGATAGTAGCCGGCAACGGCAAAGTCGCGCACCTTGGTGACCTCGCCGCGCGCGAGCGGCAGCAGCGATTTGCCCTGCATGCCGGGATGCACGCCGATGCCCAGCCAGTCGCACACCGTGGGCGCGACGTCGCAGGACTGCGCAAAGCCCTTGATGCGCTGGCCGGCCTTGATGCCGGGCGCGCGCAGCAGCAGCGGCGTGTGCACCAGTTCCTCGTAGGGCCAGGGGCGCACCTTGGTGATCAGGCCGTGGCCGTGCTCGCCGTTGCCCAGCGGCTCGCCGTGGTCGGACACCATCATGAGCAGCGTGTTTTCTTCCAGACCCAGGCGGCGCATGGCGTCCATCAGCACGCCGAGGTATTCGTCGCACAGCGTGATCGATTCCGCGTACAGCATGCGGACGTGGTGCAGCTGGGCCTCGGTGTACACGCCTTCCACCATGCCCTGGAACGGATAGGGCTCGGGCTTGCCCTGATAGTCCGGATCGTAGGGGCAGGGGCGTTTTTCGGTAACGGAAGGCGGATACCAGGGCTCGTGCGGATCAAAGGAGTCGATCCACAGGTAGAACTGCTTGTTGCGGTCAAAGCCTTCCAGGTATTCGATGGCCTTGGTCACCGTGCGTGCGACAAAATGGTCGTGTTTGCTCTTCCAGTTCTGGCGGTCGCGCAAAAAGAGGGTCAGCTCGGCGGTCACGCCCCGGTAGGCCGCTTCGCCGGTGCGCGCCATGTAGGCTTTGCCGGACGTTTCATCAATATAATCCATAGGATCAAGGTGGATCAGCGGGTCGTATTCGTAGAAATTGTCCGCTTCGTGCCCGCGCGTGAAGTAGACCTTGTCAAAGCCGCGCGTGTAGCCGAACTTCGGCAGGCGGTAGTTGGGGCAGTCGAACACCAGAGCCGTATCGATCGGGCGACCCCAGCACAGGTCGGCAATCGTGGTGTCTTCCATGCGCAAAGCCACCCAGCCCGCCACGGGCAGTGTATAGCGCCCGGTATGCATGGCGCGGCGGCAAGGGACGGTGGGCACACCTTCCGTATAGCAATTCTCAAACAGAACGCCTTCGCGTGCAAGGCGATCCATATTGGGCGTTTTCATCCATTCATTGCCGTAACAGCCGAGGTAGTTGTGCTGCAGGCTGTCAAACATGATGACAATGGCGTTCTTCTTCACAAGAGGCTCCTTAAATGTGATCTTTGGTGAGATATTCACGGATGTTTGGCGCATACCGTGCTGATGATATAGCAAGTTGCGTGCCAGCGCGTCCGCCCGGGGCCGGGCGAGCGGCGAGATGAAGACGGGCTCGGACGCCGGGCCCCGGCCGCTTCCGGCTTGCGATTTTGGCGTTTATGACATATAATATGTCAATAATGACGTTTAATCCGCCACATCTTTATGCCGCGCACGCCGGGAGCAGCCATGCCCGAACCATTCCGCGAGCCTGTCCGTGAAACTGTCCGCGAGCCTGTCCGCGAACCTGTCCGTGAACAGGGCCGCTACTACGAAGAGCTTTTCAACAACCTCCCCGGCTTCGCCTACCGCAGCAAGGTGCTGCCGGAACGCGACCCGGACGGCGGCTACCGTTTTCAGCTCGAGGTGGCCAGCCAGGGCTGCCACCCGCTGCTGGGCCTGAGCCCGGCGGAGATGGTCGGTCACGGCCTGAACACGCTGGAACGCATGGCGCATCCCGAGGACTTTGCCCGCCTGCGGGCGGAGGTGGGCCAGAGCCTGGACGCGGGCAGGCCGTATTCCGTGCAGTACCGGCTGGTGACGCCGGCGGGCGCGATCCGCTGGGTGTGGGAGCAGGGGCGCGGCATCTATAACGCCGAAGGAACGCTGTGCTTTCTGGAAGGCATGGTTATGGACATCAGCGAGCAGAAGCGGCGGGAGCTGGCTTTGCAGGAGGAAAACCGCAGCCTGCGCGACGGGCGGGAGTTCATCGGCATGGGCACCCTGGTGGGCCAGAGCCCGGCCATGCAGCGCCTGTACGGCAAAATCCGCATGGCCGCCGCCAGCGACGCCAACGTGATCATTTACGGCGAAACGGGCACCGGCAAAGACATGGTCGCCCAGCTCATCCACACGCTCGGCCGGCGCAAGGGCGCCTATGTGCCCGTCAACTGCGGCGCGATTTCGGAACACCTGATGGAGAGCGAGTTTTTCGGCCACGTCAAGGGCGCGTTTTCGGGCGCGCACATGAACAAGGACGGCTTTATCGCGGCGGCGCACGAAGGCACGCTGTTTCTGGACGAAATAGGCGAACTGCCCCTGCCGTTGCAGGTGACGCTGCTGCGCACGCTGGAAAACAAAACCTACACCCCCGTGGGCGGGCACGCGCCCAAAACGTCCTCGTTCCGCCTTATCGCGGCCACCAACCGCGATCTGGCCGCCATGGTGCGCGCGGGAGCCGTGCGCTCGGACTTTTACCACCGCATCCACGTGCTTTCGCTCACCATGCCGCCCCTGCGCGAGCGCATGGACGACCTCGGCCTTCTGATCGACGACTGGATGGAGCGCCGGGGCCTGGTGCGCACGCTGCCGCCGGATTTGCGCGCGGCCATGGATCGCTACGACTGGCCGGGCAACGTGCGCGAGGTGCACAACTTTTTGGAGCGCTATCAGGCTTTTGGCGAATCCTCGCTGGACACGCACGAGGCCTGGCCCGACATGCAACGCATGTGGCAAGAGTTTTGCGATCACGGCCCGGAAACGGGCCAGCCCGCCCCCGCGGCTCCCCCGGCGGCCGCGCCCGTCACCCCGGCGGCCGACGCGCCTCTGGCCGGGGAACGGGTGCGCATCACGCTGGATGATTTGTCGCTGAAAGACGCGGCGCGCAAGGCCGAAGAGGCCGTGATCCGCCAGGCCCTGGCCGAGTGCCGCTGGCGGCAGGAACGCGCGGCCGGGCTTTTGGGCGTCAGCCTGCGCACGCTCCAGCGCAAAATGCGCGAGCTTGGTATAGAGCGCTGAATATTGCCTCCGGCGGCCGGGGCTTTGCCCCGGGGCTCTAGCGCAGATTAACTTTGAAATAGTGCACAGCCGGGACACGATGTTCTTGTGCTTAAGTTTCACGCTTCCGCCGTCGCTTAACGCCGCGAGTGAATCGCGGCTACTCCGGCTTCGCGGCGGAACTTCGTTACGCTCAGCTCCGTGAGCATTTTCATTTTGAAAATGCTCTGGCAGGTTGCCGCGACGATGCCGGGATCACACGGCGGCGTCAAGGCGGTTAGAATATCCGTCAAGCGGGGAAAGCCCCGGCCGGGGCTGTTATTTCGCCCGGCCGGGGCCGAAAAGAACGCGCGGCGGCGTGTGTGAGAATCATGCGGGAACGGACTGGTTCTAGGGCAGTTTAACTTTGAGATGATACATGGGTTGGACACGATATCTATGCTGTCGCTATCCGTACGCCGCTTTGCGGCTACGGCTACCGCGTTCTGTCGCGTAAGTTTCACGCCTCCGACCCGACCCGACGGGCGGCCGCAGGCCGTTCCCGTTGCCCCGCAGGGGCATACGGGAATCGAGAGCAGGGCGGCGCCTTACGCCGCGAGTGAATCGCGGCTACGCCGGCTTCG
>JAVBMS010000020.1:0-12491 GCA_031552135.1 Mailhella sp. | reverse complement strand
CATTCTTGGTGCCCTTGGAGAAGAGGCCATACCCGTTCCCATTCCGAACACGGCAGTCAAGCTCTTCATCGCCCATGATACTGCGTATTTATGCGTGGGAAAGTAGGACGGCGCCAAGTTACTTACCAAAAAGCCCGCAATTAGCGGGCTTTTTGGCGTTTACGGGCAGAAAACCTGGGACGGCGCGCGGCGGGCGCATAGAGCGCCGCTTGTGGCGCTTGTGCGGTTGTGGCGCGTTGCGCGCGGAACCCCACCGGCTTTTCCGCGTGCCGCACGCACCTGCCGGGAGCGGGCCATGGAGTCACCGTCCGATAAGGAGCCAGTATGCTAGACATGAAGCGCCTTCTGGAAAAAACGCCCTCCATCCCCGCGCAATACCATGCCGCGCCGATCCGCCTTGTTGTTTCGGCGCGGCCCCGCGCCGAGTACTTCGGGCTCGCGCCGGACATGGTCTGCGATCTCGCCGCGCCCGACGCGGCGCAAAGCGCCCCGCGCCTGCTGGACAGCGCCCTCGCCCACAACGCGCCGGTGTTTCTGGACGCGCAGGAAAGCACCCTGCCGCTGCACCGCCTGTTTTCTTCCGCGGGCGTTCGGGCCTGCGTGGATATTTCGCGCTACAGCGTCTGGAATATGTTTGACCGGGATCGCATCCGCGCCGATTTTCCGCACCTGGAACGCGCCTACGCGCTCTTTGCGGACGAGGCCTCGCGCGACGCCTTCCGGGGCGTGCTCGGCTACCGGATCACCGGCGACGCGGGCCTGCTTTCGTTCGCCTCCTACCCTGTGTACCGCCACCCCGACGTCTGCCCCACGGCGGACGACGTTTTTATCGACGGCGGCGCCTTTGTCGGCGACACGCTGCACACGTTGCTGCCCCGGCTCGGCGGCCTGCGCGGCCTGGCCTTTGAGCCGGATCCCGACAACTTCGCGCGCCTGCGGCAAACCATCGAGCGCCTGGGCCTGATCCGCCACGTGCGCCCGCTCCAGGCCGGGCTGTGGAAAGAGGACGGCGAAATTTCTTTCGCCCGGGCCGGGGATTCCTCGCATATCGTGGCGGCGGGCGCCGCGTCCGGCACGGTGTCCGTCCCCGTGCGCAGTCTCGACAGCGTAGCCCAAAGCCTGGCGCTGCGTCCGAGTTTTGTGAAGCTGGACGTTGAAGGGGCGGAGTTTGAGGCGCTGCAAGGCGCGGAGCGCGTCGTCAGCACGTTGCGGCCCAAACTGGCCGTCTGCCTGTACCACCGGCCGGAGCATCTCTGGCAAATTCCGCTCTGGCTGGCGGAGCGCGGCTACCGGACGCTGCATCTGGGCCATCATACCGGCGGCGGCTTTGTGGCGCTTGACGTGGTGCTGTACGCCCGGGGCGATTGAGGACGGATTAAGTTTGTCTTTGTCAACAGCACGTTTCTTAAAACGCATTTTCCCGCTTGAGCCTCCCGCCGCTTTGGATTATACCGGGCTGTATTTTTGGGGCTTCCTTTTTCTCTGGACATCAACACGTCGAGTGAATCCTTTATGAATGCCATCATTTTTTGCGCGGGCGTGGGCAAGCGTTTTCAGCCGATCTCCTTTACCTGCCCCAAGCCGCTGGTTCCGCTGAACGGCGTGCCCATTGTGGAACAGACCATCCGTATGCTGCGCGCCAGCGGCCGCGTGGATCGCATCACGCTGGTGCTGGGCTACAAGGCGGAAAAGTTTGACTACCTGAAGGAAAAGTACGGGGTGGAAACCGTGTTCAACCCCGTCTACGCCGAACGCAACACCCACAGTTCGCTGCAACGCGTGACGGATCGCCTGGACGGCTCGCTGCTGATCGACGGCGACGTGACGTTTTTGAAAGACGTGCTGGATCGCGTGCAGCCCGGCAAGTCGCAGTTTGTGGTGCAGCCCACGGTGCACGGCCTGGAGTGGGAAGTGTTTTGCGACGACGCGGGCCGCATCGTGCGCGTGGAAAAGTGGCAGCCCAGCGGCTACAGCATGTGCGGCCTCTCCTACTGGGAGGGCGAAACCGCGCGTATGCTGGCGGCCGAGCTGGACAACAGCGATCCCGACGATTACTGGGAGGAGTCGGTGCTGCGCATCCTGGCGCGCACGCCCATTTACGCCACCAGGATCGACGAGCCCTTCTTGCAGGAAACCGACTGCATCAAGGACGCCATGGATTACAAGCTGATCACGCATGAGGAAATCGCCGAACTCAGCAGCCCCGGCTTCAAACCCATCCGCCTGAAGGGCCTGACGAACAGCACCTGGCAGATCCGCGACCACGAAGGCGTGATGCGCTGCCTGCGCATTCCCGGCCACGGCACGGACGCCTACATCGTGCGCGAGGAAGAGGAGGCCGTTGTCGGCCTGCTCCAGCATCTGGGCATCACGCCGGAAACGCATTTTTACCCCGGCGGCCTCAAGACCTCGCGTTTTCTGGATCGGCACCGCGTGGCCCTGCCCCGCGATCTGGAGCCGCGCTTCTTCGCCCGGCTGGCCGAAGTGCTGCACAAGCTGCACACCATCAAGCACGGCCCGGATTCGCCCCTGCCGCCCATGCTGATCACGGAGCAGATTTTGAAGTTTGAAAAGTTGCTGGGCCGCACCGCGCCCGCGGAGCAGCGCGAATGGATCCTGGCCCGCGCCGCCGCCTTTGACGCCGAGCCGCAGGTGCTCTGCCACCGCGATCTGGCGCTGGAAAACGTGCTGGTTTCCGGCGATCACGGCGCCGACATGCACATCATCGACTTTGAATACGCCGGCTTCGCCCACCCGATTTGGGAGTTCGCCAGCTTTATCCTCGAAGCGGGCATGGACGAGACGCAGGGCATCCAGTTTGCCGAGGCCTGCGGCATCACGTCGCCGTCGGAAAAGCGCCGCCTGTGGGAAATGAGCATTCTGGTGGACTATGTGTGGGGCATGTGGGGCCATGTGCAGGGTTACTTTGACTACGCGGAAATCAAGCTCAAGCGCATGGCGCGCAAGCTGAAGGAAATCCTGGCATGAACAGACTGGCGCGGCGGGCCTGGCCCCTTGCGGCGGCGGTGGCGCTTTGCCCCACCCCGGCTTGGGCCTATCTGGATCCGGGCACGGGCAACATCCTGATCTATTTGCTGATCAGCCTTGTCACGGCGGGCGTGTACTTTGCCAAGAGCGTGGGCTACGCCGTGGCCCGCCGTTTGTCGGGCAACGGCAAAGCCGTGCCGGCCCAGGCGGGCGACGACGATCTGGTGCTGTTTTCCGAGGGCAAGATCTACTGGGCCACGTTCAAGCCCGTCATTGAGGCGCTGCTGGCCCGCGACTATCCGTTCCGCTACCTGAGCATGGATCTGGAAGATCCCGCCCTGACCATCGAACATCCGCGCATGCACTCGCGCTACATCGGCGCGGGTTCCGCGGCGTTTGCCCGGGCGGCGGGCGTGCGCGGCCGTGTGATGCTGCAAACCACGGCCAATATCGGCACGCCGGGCTACCCCATGCCCGTGCCGCGCCACATCGCCTGCCTGGCCCATGTGCTGCACGGCGTCGGCGGCCTCAGCATGTACTACAAAAACGCGCACGACACCTGCAACGTCATCTTTTTGATGGGCGACAAGGATCACGAGTCCGTCCGCCTGCTGGAAAAAAAGCGCGGCCTGGCCCCGCGCGAGATCGTCAGCGCGGGCGTGCCCTGCTTTGACGAACTGGCGCGTTCCGTCACGCCCAAACAGGGACGTTCCGATCCGGCGGTGATCCTGGTGGCGCCCTCCTGGGGCGAAAAAAGCTGCCTCGCCTACTGCGGCACCGATTTCATCCTCTGGCTGGCGCAGGCGGGCTACGAGATCATCGTGCGGCCGCATCCCTTTTCGCTCAAGGTGGAACGCGCCGCAATCGCCGCGATCGAGGAGCGCTTTGCCGAGCTGCCCAACGTGCGCTTTGATCTCGACGTGGACGGCGGACCCTCGCTGCGCCAGGCCGACATGATGATTTCCGACAAGTCCGGCGTGCGCTTCGACTTTGGTTTTTTGTACGAGCGGCCCGTGCTGACGCTCGACGTGCCCCTGAAAAATCAGGAAAACTTCGAGATTTCCGAGCTGGACTATGTGTGGGAAAACGACATGGAAGCCCGGCTGGGGCCGGTGATTTCCGTGGAGGCCATGGCCGCGCTGGACGCCCCGGCCTTTCTTGATCTGGTGCGCCGCACGCTGGCCACGGAGCCGGATCACCTGGCCGCGCTGCGCGACGAAAACGTGGCGCACTTCCGCCATTCCGGCGAGTTCATCGCGGACTGGGTCATCAACCGCTGCCGCGAGCTTGCCGCTCCGCAAACCCCGGACGGATCATGCTGAGTTTTCTGTATTCCATCACGATATTTCCCCTCGAACTGGCGTATAAGTACCTTTATATGCTGCTGATCGAGGTGACGGGCAATTACGGCTTCTCGCTTTTGTGCCTTTCGGTGGTCAGTTCGATCATCTTCGGCCCGCTCAAGCACATGGCCGGCGCGCTGCAAGCCAAAGAAGCGCTGGTGCAAAAAGTGATGGCCCCGCAACTGGCCGCCATACGCGCCGAAAGCCGGGGCGGCGAGCGCCAGGCGCGGATCAGCGCGCTGTACAAGCGCTACGGCTATCACCCGCTGATGGCCATGCGCTCGTCGGTGGGCGTGCTGATGCAGGTGCCGTTTTTGTGCGCGGCCTATTACATGCTCAGTTCCTTCGCGCCGATCCAGGGCCAGAGCTTCGGGCTGATCGCCGACCTGGGCCGGGCCGACGGCCTGCTCGGCGGCGTCAACGCGCTGCCGTTCCTGATGACGCTGTTCAACATCGGCGCGATCTACACCACGCCGGGCTTTTCGCGCCGCGATCACCTCCAGGCCGTGGTGGTGGCCGCGCTCTTTCTGGCCCTGCTGTACCTCGCGCCTTCGGCGCTTTTGATTTACTGGACGGGCAACAACTTCATCATGCTGCTCGGCAACCTGTGGCCCGTTGTCAAGGCCCGGCTGCCCCGCCGCCGCCGGAGCGCCTCCGCCGCCCCGGCCTTCCGCTTTCTGCGGGCCTTCACCGTGGAGCGCGAGCGCCGCCTCTTCGTGCTGGCCATTCTGGCCGCGGGCATGACGGTAACGGTCTTTTCCCCGGCCATGCTCTATTATGCCGACCCCGACTTCTTCAGCGTCGCCTTCCGCTCCATCCTGGCGGACATGATCCCCTACCTCTTCCTGTGGCTTTTGTGCTGCGCCGTGCTGCGCATCCTGCTGCCCCCGGCCTTCAAGCCCGTGCTGACCTTTGCGGCCCTGGTGATCATGGCGGCGGCCTTTTTCAACTCCACCGTGTTCACCGGCAACTACGGCGCCATGGACAGCACCATGCTGGCCAACGCCAAAAACCTCGACAACACGGCCTATCTGTGGCTGGACGGCGCTATTCTGCTGGCCTCGGCGCTGATCATCGCGCTGGTGTACCGCTTCCGGCAGACGCGCAAGCTGATGCTGGCCCTGGAAGCCACCGTGGTGCTGCTGACGCTGGGCGGCGGCTACATGTGCGTGGCCTATGCGCCCGAGCGGCCCGATCTGGATCCCGGACGCGCCGTGGCCGAGGCCAGGCCGTTTTTCTCGTTCAGCAAGGATCAGCCCAACGTGCTGGTGCTTTTTCTCGACATGTTCACCGGCGGCCACGTGCAGGATCTTTTTGCGCAGCGGCCCGACCTCAGGGAGCGCTTCGCGGGCTTCACCTGGTACCCCGACACCGTGTCCCTGGGCTCGGTGACCACGGTTTCCGCCCCCAGCATCTACGGCGGGCACGCCTTTGACCCCGACAACATGAACGCGCGGCCCGAACTGACGCTGAGCGCCAAGTTCAGCGAGGCCGCCGCCGTGTTCCCGCGCATGTTCGGCTCGCGGGGCTACGACGTCAGCCTGCTGCAAATTCCCTACCTGCTGGAAAAAGACGTGTTCGCCAGGGCGTCCGGCGGCTACCCCGTGCGCATTGTGGAAAAGCCCCGGGGCATCCCCGGCCTGGTGCCGCTGTGGGCGCAAAAAATCGGCATGGCCGACTATGTGCCCACGCCCGAGTTCAGCAACTTTGTGCTGGGCGTCAGCGTGTTCCGGGCGGTGCCGCACGCGCTGCGCAAGGCGGTGTACAACGAGGGCAAGTGGATTCCCGGCTCGGTGGAGCAACTGGCCGCGGCCAAATTTCCCCACGTTCTGTACGAAAGCGCCGTTTTGGGCCTGATGCCCTCGCTGGCCGACACCAACGCGGCCGCGCCGACCATGAAGTTTGTCTACAGCGTGCTGCCCCACCACACCTGGCATCTGCCCCCCGGCAGCCTGATCCCCGTGGACGACCCCGAGCCCTCCACCGAGGGCCAGCGCGTGGTGGTGGACGGCGTGTTCCCCGAGCACATGTATACGGAAGAACACGTCCTGGCCATGCTGGCGGACTTTTTTGACTGGCTGCGCACAAACGGCGTGTATGACAACACCATGATCGTGCTGGTGTCCGACCACTGCGAGTCGGACAGCCGCATGCTCAACAAGGCCCTGGGCGTGGACGAGAGCGGGCTACGCGCCGCCTGGCAGGTGAACAACGCCTACCCCGGCCGCCCCCACGCCCTGCTGATGGTGAAAGACTTTGGCGACAACGCCCCCTTGCGCGACAACCCCGCCCTGATGACCTCCGGCGACGTGGTGGCGCTGGTTGCCCGCGCCGTGGGCGACCCCGGCTTCCCCATGCCGGATACCGGGCCGAACCGCGAGCGCAAGCACTTTATCGCCTTCGAGTGGCGGCAGATCGAAATCCCCGGCAAAAAAACCTACGATTTCCGCGACATCGCCACCATCAAGGGCACCATATTCCGTAAAGAAGACTGGACGTTCCGCGAAGATTTGCGCATGTAGCGTCCGCCGCCCTTTGCCGTTGCGCGGCCAAAATGCTCACGCCGGCGCGCTTGAGCCGTGGCCGCGTTTGGCATAGCCTGAGGCCGGCGGCGCTGCTGGCCAACGCAACGCGCGCCAGACCATGGGAACAGCGGGAGCAAACGTGACGCAACCCCACATGCCGCAATGCGCGGCCGGCCAGCAACCCGGACAGGACTCGGAAGCCGTCAAGAAAAAGGCCGCGCTTTCCTCCGTGCTGTGGTCGGGCTTTTTGACCGTGATCAAGGTGGCGGCCGGCCTGGCCAGCAACAGCCTGGGCCTGCTTTCGGAAGCGCTGCACAGCGCGCTTGATCTTCTGGCGGCGGGCATCACCTTTGTGGCCGTGCGCATCGCGGCCATTCCGGCGGACGCGTCACATCCCTTCGGCCACGGCAAGGTCGAACACCTCTCCGCCCTGGCCGAAACCCTGCTGCTGGTGGCCACCTGCGCCTGGATCATTGTTGAGGCCGTGGAACGCCTCTTTTTTGAGGCCGCCGAGGTGCAGCCCTCCTGGTGGGTGTTCGGCGTGGTGCTGATTTCACTGGCCGTGGACATCAACCGCTCGGCCATGCTGCGCCGCGTGGCGCGAGAACACCGCTCCCAGGCCATCGAAGCCGACGCTCTGCATTTTTCTTCCGACATCCTCTCCTCCGGCGTCGTGCTGCTGGGCCTCGTCGGCGTGGCGGCCAGCCGGGCCTTCCCCCCGGAGAGCGCGGCGCGCGAAATCCTGGCCAAGGCCGACGCCGTGGCCGCGCTGGGCGTGGCTGGCATCGTGCTGTGGATAAGCTGGCGCATGGCGCGCCGGGCCGTGGCTTCGCTGATGGACGGCGGACTGGAAAAGGAAGCCGCGCGCGTGCGCGCGGCGCTGGCCGACGCGGAGCCCGACCTTAAAGTTTCGCGCCTGCGGGTGCGCGAGGGTGGGGCGCAGTATTTTGTGGACGTGACCGCCGAAGTGCCGCCAAGTTTGCGGATGGACGAGGCGCACGCGATCAGTGATCGGCTGGAAGGCTTGATCGCGGAGGTGCTGCCCGGCGCGGAAAGCAGCGTGCACCTGGAGCCGGATGGAGAGAGGGAAGGGAGTGAGGATGATGATGAGGATTAAGAGAGGGAGGGCGTAACGCCCGGTTTTTGGGCGGCTGCGCCGCCACCGACTTTAATATATCTATCCCCTGCGCCTCCGGCGGGGAGGAGGGGGCCTGTTATGGGCGAAACCTGCGGTTTCTCCCCTCCGAGGTCCCCTGCCTCCACCTCCCCCCGGAACACCCCTCTTCCGCTGGCCACTCTCTTCGAAAAAACTCCGTCGTCCGGCCGCATGCTCGCCGAAGCGGCTCGACATGCGACGCCATTAACTGCCTGCACTCCGCTCGCCTCTGGACACAGGAGCTGCGACGGCCATTGCTAAACAGACATTGGCCCCTCTCGTTGAGCAGGCCCCATCGTCCGGCCGCATGCTCGCCGAAGCGGCTCGACATGCGACGCCATTAACCGCCCGCACTCCGCTCGCCTCTGGACACAATAGCTGCCAAAGCCGTTGCTAAACCGGCATTTGGCCCCTCTCTTCGGAAAAACTCCATCGTCCGGCCGTATGCGCGTCGAAGACTCCGCGCACACGACGCCATTAACTGCCTGCACTCCGTTCACATCTGGACATGTTGACTGCAATGGCCACTGCTCAACGGGCTTCAATGTGCACGGGCCATAAACTATGTGGCTTTGAAAGTTGGCGCTGTCAAAAAGGGCACATGGGCGAAAGCCGATACCGCTTTTAAATCACCGGGCTACAAAAAATGAATGCAGCAGGAGGCTGACGCCGGCTTGGCAACAGCCCGTGTAGTTCCCGTGTCCAGCGGTGTACAAAGCGCGGGCGGTTAATGGCGTCGCATGTCGAGCCGTCTTCGGCGAGCATGCGGCCGGACGACGGGGACTTCTCAACGAGAGCGGCCAAATGTTTGTTTAGCAATGGCCGTCGCAGTCAACATGTCCAGAGGTGAACGGAGTGCAGGCGGTTAATGGCGTCGCATGCCGAGCCGCTTCGGCGAGCATGCGGCCGGACGATGGGGCCTTTTCAACGAGAGTGGCCAGCGGAAGAGGGGTGCTCCGGGGGGAGGTGGAGGCAGGGGGCCTCGGAGGGGAGAAACCGCAGGTTTCGCCCATAACAGGCCCCCTCCTCCCCGCCGGAGGCGCAGGAGAAAGAGTTATTAAAAAGCCCCTCGGCGCAGCCGCCGAAAAACCGGGCGTTACGCCCTCCCCCGCCGGAGGCGCAGGGGATAAAGATTTAAAGGCGGTGGCGGCGAAGCCGCTCAAGACTCTGAGAAAATTCTTCTTTTCCCCAAAAAAATCCCAAAAAAGCAAAACGCCCGATTATCGCCGGGCGTTTTGCTTACACACATCAACCAATCAATCAATCCTACCCATCAACCCCTCACCCATTCCTCTCCAGCCACTCCACGGCCGCGCGGGCCAGGGCCGCCGCGCCCACGGCGAGCGAGCTTTCCTCAAAATCCACCTTTGGGTGATGCTGCGGCATCTGATATTTCGCCTCCGGCCGGATGGCGGGCACAATCATATAGCACGAGGGCACAAGCTGCGAGATCAGCGAAAAATCCTCCGATCCCATCACCTTATGGCTCATCATCACCACGTTGTCCTTGCCGAGCAGACTCCGCAACGATTCCGCCGTTTCAGCGGCCAGCGCGGGGTCGTTTTTCAGCGGGGGGAAGGAAACCAGGTCTTCTTCCTCAATGCTCGCGCCGAACATGGCGGCCGTGCTTTCCATGATGGCGCGGATGCGGGCCAGGGTATGCTGGCGCAGGTCTTCGTCAAAGGTGCGCAGCGTGTATTCGAGGATGGCCGTGTCCGGAATGACGTTGGGCGCGCTGCCCGCGCTGAAGCGGCCGAACGTCAGCACCAGGGGATCCTGCACGTTGGTTTCGCGCGCGTTGATGGTTTGCAGGGCCAGCACGATATGCGCGCCGACGTTGATGGGATCCACGGTCAGGTACGGCATGGCGCCGTGTCCGCCCTTGCCCCTGATGGTGATGCGGTAATTGTCGCACGAGGCCATGTACGGGCCCGAGGCACAGATGACCCCGCCGTTTTTGAAGTGCGGGCTCGCGCCCAGCACATGCGCGGCAAAGGCGGCTTCCACCTTCGGGTTTTCCAGCACGCCCGCCTCGATCATGGGGCCCGCGCCGCCGGGGCCTTCCTCGGCGGGCTGGAACATCAGCGTAACGCGGCCCGGCAGCTCGGCCTCGTGGTTTTTGAGCAGGCGCGCCGCGCCCAGCAGCATGGCGGCGTGCATGTCGTGCCCGCAGGCGTGCATGTAGCCCGTGACGGACTTGAACGGCAGATCGGTTTCCTCGGCCACGGGCAGGGCGTCCATGTCGGCCCGCAGCAGAACGGCCTTGCCCTTGGTTCCGGCCACGGCCGACACGCCGGATTTGCAGATTTCACGCGGTTCGTAGCCCATGGCGCGCAGTTCGCGCATCACATAGGCGGTGGTCAGCGGCAGGTTGTCGCCCAGCTCGGCATTCTGGTGGATATAGCGCCGGTGGCGCGTCATTTCGTCCAGCAGGGTTTTGGCTTCGTCCAGCATATTCATGCGGAAACTCCTTCTTCCAAGGGATCGGGCTCGGGGCGGGCGCGCAGCGCCAGAAGCGCCATGACGACGGCCAGGCCGCAAATCACCGACGCGATGATCCAGGTGAGATCGTAGTTCTTGAAATGGTCGTGCATAAAGCCGGTCAGCGGAATGCCGACCAGCGCGCCGACCTTGTACGGCACGGCCGTGACGCCGTAAATTTTGCTGTAATCCTTTTTGCCGAAAAGATCGGCCAAAATATACGAGGGCGCAATGGTGCCCACGCTGCTGCCCAGAATGTTCAGCAGGACAAAGATCACAATCCAGAACATGTTCGTGGCGCCAAACAGCGCCAGGTACGAGGCGCCCAGCATAAGGCAGGAAATGGTGGTGGCCTTGGCCGAGCCGATCTTGTCGTAAATATAGCCAAGCGCGATTTTGCCGAAGACGATGACGCCCAGGTAGCACGCCATGATCATGGCCGCTTCGGTGTAGCTGTAGCCAATGTCCACCAGGTACGGCTGTACGGCGAACACCGCAATGGCCGAACCCAGGGCCAGGAAGAAGAGATGGGCGCAGGAGTAATAGAAGGCCCTGGTTTTCTTGGCCCGCTTGTAGCTGACGCCCTCAAGCGCGGACGGGCGCGCCTGGACGGGCAGGCCGGGATCGGTCAGCGGCTTTTCGCCAATGTCCGCAGGGTCGCGCTTGTACACCAGCAGGATGATCGGCACGGCGAGGCAGAGGATCAAAAGGCCCTCCACCGTGTAGGCCATGCGCCAGCCGTGGTTCTGGATAACCCAGCCCAGCAGGGGGCTGAGCACAAAGCCGCCGCCGCCGCTGCCCGCGAAGGCGATGCCCAGCGCCGTGCCCCGGCGGTGCTGGAACCAGTTGGTCATCAGGATGGAAATGGGCATGATGGAAAGGCCGGGGGCCAGCAGGCCCAGGATTGCGCCCGCGGCGTACCAGTGCATCAGCGTTTGCGCGTAGGCGAGGCCCAGGTGGCACAGGCCGGCCAGCACGGTGCCGCCCGCCACAATGTATTTCATCTTTCCGCTTTTAAGAATGACGCCGACAAAAGGCGAAGCGGCAATGGCGCACAACGTCATAATCATATTGAACATCTGGAACTGGCCGCGCGAAAAGCCAAGCTCGGCGGTAACGGGTTTGATAAAGATGCTGGAGAGGGAGGTCAGAATTGAATACGTGAGAAACATGATCATAAAGCTGGCAATAACAATTTTCCATCCATAAAACAGTTTTGCTTTTTGTTTTTCCATAACACCCTTTCTCCTGATCGAACCATACAATATTACGCCAAAACGGCGCGGCACAGCAACAACGCCGTGCCGCCGCGCATGATAAAGGCGATTATTTTGCAAGGCAAGCGCCCGGAGGGAAGAGGGCCACATAGGCCTTGAACAATTTCGGCTTGTGAGGCATGTTTTCAGGCGGCGGCACGCCAGGCGCGCCCGCCCGGAGGCTTCGCATGCTTAAACCCGACCGGCATCATTTTGTTATCGCGGCCAAAACCCTGGTCATTCAGGCATTGCTCTTTTTGGGCCTGCTTTTCATTCTCTGGGGCTCGCAAAAGCTCTACGCCCTGATCGACCCGGTCAGCTTTCCGCAGGCCCATCAGGTCGCGCTCAGCGAGGGCATGAGCGAGGAAGCCAAGGGCGTCCAGCTTGTCGACGCCCTGACCAGCCGCCTGCGCTACGAGCTTGACTCCACCTTCGGCTGGAGCGCCAACGATCTGTTCTTCAACAAATGGGTGCTGGACAACCGCGCCTACCGCCAGTTCGGCACCTATGTGGCCACCAAGATGCTGATGGATCACTACGCCACCGTCATCGCCAAGCTGGGCAGCAACGACAGGGAAGACGAGCATCTCTACAACGCCCGCCTCAACTACTTCGCCATCAGCCCGCAGCGCTGGGGCATCCTGTTCCTGCCCTCGGCCGAAGGCTCGTACGAAAAGGCCCTCAAGCTCGTCGATCAGTACAAGGCCAACCTGCTGGCGGGCAAAGCCGTCTACAACTGCCG
>JAVBMS010000044.1:0-71676 GCA_031552135.1 Mailhella sp. | reverse complement strand
CCAAGACCCTTCGCGCCCAGGCAAAAGCGGCTCAAGTTTTTCCCAAACGGCATCAGAAATGTCGTGTCGTCTATGTGCGGCAGGTGGCATAGATTCCTCGCTTGTAGTTGAAGACAAGCCAAGTATGCCACAAAACTAAATCTTAGGCAATCTCGTGACTACACTATCTAGCTCCGGCTGATTAAACCCGTTTTTTGAACATGCGGATGGCGATGATGGTGGTCGTCAGCGCGATGATCGCCATTTTGCCGAGCGCGGGCGCGGCTCCGGCCCAGGACACGTCTTTTAAAAAGACGCCGTGGATAATGCGCAAAAAGTGCCGCAGCGGATCCGCCTCGCCCAGATACTGGAGAAAGACCGGCATATTGTCCACAGGCGCGGCGAAGCCGGAAAGCAAAATAAACGGCACCGCCACGGTGAAGCAGCCCAGAAACGCCTGCTGCTGCGTGGCGACCAGCGAGGAAATCATCAGCCCGATGCCGCAGACGGAAACGGAAAACACCACGAGCGACGTATAGAGCAAGGGCAATGAGCCTTCGATCGGCACGCCGAAGATACAATGCGCGCCCAGTAAAAAGAGCGTGCCCTGCGCCAGCGCCACCAGCGCACCGGGCAACAGTTTGGCCACGGCGATTTCCAGCGGTTCGGCCGGAGACACCAGCATCTGCTCAAACGTGCCCAGCTCTATTTCGCGCGTGACGCTGAGCCCGGTAAGCAAAAAGCCCATCAGCATGCTGAACAGGCCAATCAGGCTCGGCAGATAGAACCAGGTGTATTTGAGGTTGGGGTTGAACCAGTTGACGGTTTCCACGGCAACGCGGGGCGGCCCGTCGGGAAAAGCGGCCTCGACCATGGGCGTTTGTATGGCCAGGCCACTCGCTATGCCGCCCACATAGTTGGCCGCGATTTGCGCGGCATTGGAACGGCGGCCGTCCAGCAAAATCTGGAAGGAAGCGGGTTTGCCCGCTTCAATGGCGCGGGAAAACGCGTCGTCAAACACCAGCACCATCAGCGCGTCCTGCATGTCCAGGGCGCGGCGCGCTTCGCGCATGTCGGCCACGGGCCGGACGGAGCGAAACGTGGGCGAGCCCTGCACGCGCTGGACAAGCTCCTGGCTCCAGACGCCGGCGTCGCGGTTCAGCACGCCGACATCCACGTTTTTCACCTCGCGGGTGGCGGCCCAGGAAAACACGAACATCAGGACAATAGGCGGGATGATGATCACCCGCCGCTCCAGCGGCCGGGCAAACAGCACCTGGAGTTCCTTGCGCGTGATGGCGGCGATGCGGCGCAGCGCGTTCATCAGTCCAGCCTCCGCTTCAGGTTGCGGTACGAAAGCGTAAAGAACACCAGCCCAATGGCCGCCATGGCAGCCATATCGCGCCAGAAAAGCGGCCACACGTCGCCCGCAAGAAACAGCGTTTGCAGCGACACATTAAAGTAGCGCGCCGGAATGACGTGCGTGATGATCCGGATGGGCCACGGCATACTGTTGATGTCGAACACCATGCCCGAAAGGATGAAGGACGGCAGCATGCCGGTCAAAAAGCCCACCATGGCGGCGGGCAGCTGGCTGCGGAACGACGAGGAAATGAGCAGCCCCTGCCCGAGCGAGGGCATTAAAAAGGCCGTGGTCAGCGCAAAAAGCGCGATGAAGGAACCCCGGAACGGCACGCCGAAAAGCCGTGTGCCCGCCGCAACGCAAAAGGCCATGGCCAGCAGCGCCAGCAGGTAATACGGGATCAGCTTGCTGAGAAAAATCTGCAACCGCGTCACCGGCGAGGCGAACAGCGCCTCCATGGTGCCGCGCTCCCACTCGCGCGTGATGACCAGCGAGGTCTGCAAGATGCCGATCAGCGCGATCACGATGGTCATGGAGCCCGGCACCATGGCCCAGCGGCTCTTGGTGGCGTTGTTGTACCAGTAGACGGGCTCCGCGGCGATCGGCGCGCGGAAGGGGTTGCCTTCTTCCGTCAGGCGCGCTTCCTCCCATCCGGCGATGACGCCGTTGACGTAGCCGCCCATAAAGGTGGCGGTGTTGGGCTCGGTGCCGTCCACCATCAACTGCACGGCCGAGGGGCGCGCGGCGGCGGCCAGCGCGTCGAAGTTTTCCGGAATGACCAGCACGCCCTGCACGGCGGAATCCGCCATCAGTTGCGTGGCTTCATGGCGGGACGTTACCGGCTGGACGCGAAAATGGCGCGAACGGGCAAAGGCGAAGCTTAAACTTTCCGAATGCTCGCCCAGGCTTTCATCAAACACGGCAAGGCGCAGGTTGTCGGCATCCAGCGAAATGGCGTAGCCAAAAAAGAGCAAAAAGAGCGTGGGCAAGACAAAGGTGACCACCCACGACGAAGGATCGCGCGCCACCTGCTTGGCTTCCTTCAGCGTCAGCGCGGCGAGCTTGCTCCACCAGTTCGAGCCGTTGGGCCGGTCGGGCGCTCTCATAGCGGATGTTCCTGGTTATAGGCGTCGATGCAGGCGATAAAGGCGTCTTCCAGCGAGGGATCGGGCCGCTCCGGCGCTCGCCAGTCGCGCTTGAGGTCGTCCGGCGTGCCGGAGGCGATCAGCGTGCCCCGGTAGATCAGCGCAATGTCGTCGCAATACTCCGCTTCTTCCATAAAATGGGTGGTCACCAGCACGGCCACGCCAATTTCCGTCAGCGCGTTGATGTGCTTCCAGAATTCCCGCCGCGTGCGCGGATCCACGCCGGACGTCGGCTCGTCCAGAAAAAGCGCGTCCGGCCCATGCAGCGTGGCGCACAGCAGCGCGAGGCGCTGCTTCTGGCCCAGCGGCAGATCCTGCGCGGGCATCCGTAAATAGGGCTCCAGTTCCAGGGCGTCCACCAGCAGGGCGCGCCGTTTGCGGTATTCTTTGGGATCCATGCCATACATCGCGCCAAAAAAACGGATGTTGCGCTCCACGGAAATATCGCCATACAGCGAAAATTTCTGCGCCATATAGCCCAGACGGGCGCGCGCCCTGCCCGCGCTTTTGAGCAGGTTGACGCCCGCCACATGGCATTCGCCCCTTGTGGGCCGCAAAAGCCCGCACAACATGCGGAACGTGGTGGATTTGCCCGCGCCGTTCGGCCCCAGCAGGCCAAAAATCTGCCCCGGCCGCACGTCAAAGCTGATGTCGCCCGCGGCGGTAAACTCGCCGTATTTCTTGGTCAGCCCCACAGCGCGGATTACCGGCCCTTCGGCCGCCCGGACGGGCGGAAACGCCGCGAACGGCGAGGCGTTTTTGTCCATGCCGCCCACGGCATCCATGTAGGCGTCCTCCAGCCGGGGCCGGGCGCTTTCCAAGCCCGCCGGCGCGGCTTGCCCGTCTTGCAGCAAAATGCGCAGGCGACTGCCCTGCACCTGCACGTCCCGCGTGGCGGGGTTATGAAACCACGTTTTCCACGCTTCGCGCGACCACGGGAGTCCTTGGGAACGCTCCCGCATGTCCGGCTGCACAAAAAATGCGCGGTGTTTGACGGCGTCCAGAAATTCCGCGGGCGGGCCTGCCTTGATCAGGCGTCCGCCGCCCAGCATCAGCACCCAGGCGCAGCGCTCGGCTTCCTCCATGTAGGTGGTTGACCAGACTACGGTCATGCCGCTGTCCGCCAGGCCGGTGACCATGCGCCACAGTTCGCGCCGCGACTGCGGATCCACGCCCACGCCGGGCTCGTCCAAAAGCAGGATGCGCGGCGAGCCGATCAGGGCGCAGGCCAGGCCCAGCTTTTGCTTCATGCCGCCGGAAAGCCGCCCGGCCAGGCGATCGGTAAAGCGGGCCAGATCGGTAAACGCCAGCAGGCGCTCGAAAAGCTCGCGCCGCCGCTCGCCGCCAACCTTGCGCAGCTGGGCATGGAACGTCAGATTTTCCAGCACGGTCAAATCTTCGTACAGACCGAATTTTTGCGGCATGTAGCCCACAAAGGGCTGGCTGCCGCCAGAGGGCAGCGCCGCCGGGAGATCGAGCACCCGCGCTTCGCCTTCTGTGGGCAACAAAAGCCCGGCCAAAAGGCGCATCAGCGTGGTTTTGCCCGCCGCATCCGGCCCGGTGACGCCGGTGATCGCGCCGCGCGGCAAGGCGGCGCTGACGCGATCCAGGGCCGGAGGGCCGGCCGGAACGAAGCGCTTGGTCACGTTGTCGAGGACAATGGCGGCGTCCATGGCTCCGCCTATTCCGTGAACGTAATGGTGACGGGCATCCCCTGGCGCATGACGTTGTCGGGATCCTCGGCCGTGATGCGGATCCGGAAGACCAGATCGTTGCGGACTTCCCGCGTTTCCACCGATTTTGGCGTAAATTCGGCCGTGGGCGAAATGTGGCCGACGGTTCCGGCATAGCGCTTGCCGGGCATGGCATCCACTTCCAGCATGACCCGCGCGCCGGGCTTGACCAGGCCCAGTCTGGGCTGCGGCACATAGGCGCGAATATGCACGGGATTGGACAGCGCCAGCGTATAGACGGTCTGGCCCGGCTGGACCACGGCGCCCTTTTCCCGCACCTTGGTCTGCACAATGCCGGATTCCGGCGCGCGCAGCACCGTATCGTCCAGGGCGGTGCGGGCTTTGGCCACCACGGCCCGCGCGGCCTCCAGCGCGGCTTCCTGCGCGGCGACGTCCTCCAGGCGAAAACCGGCTTCCATCATGCCAAGCTGGCTTTCGGCCAGTTGCGCGCGGGCCTGCGCTTCCTGAAAGCGGGCGCGGGCGTTGTCCAGATCCTGCTGCGAAATGCCGCCGCTCTTGCGCAGGGCTTCCACCCGGCTAAGGGTGAGGCGCATATTGTTCAGCGTGGCGTTGCGCTCCACCAGCACGGCGCGGGCCTGCGTCACTTCCTCCGCACGGTAGCCGGAGCGGGCTTTGCCCAGAGTGGCCTCCTGCATGGCGGCGTTGGCCTCGGCCACGCGCACCTCGTCTTCAAACGGCGCGGCGTCGAGCCTGGCCAGAATGTCGCCCTCCCTGACCGGCGCGCCCTCTTCCGCCGTCAGTTCCAAAATGCGCCCGCCCACGCGGAAGGCCAGATCCACCTGGCGCGTTTCCACATTGCCGTACAATGTCAGGACGCCGGAATCGCCGGATCTGTCCGGCCACCAGCGCGTATAGGCATACCAGGCTCCGGCCAGCAGCACGCAAAGGACAAGGATTCGGGGAAGGACGCGTTTCATGGCAATACCCCAGCGCGGATGAGCTTTGAAAGGATGCATACGCCGATTCCCGTATATCCGTCTGTTGACTTAAAAGTCAATATTTATTAACCGAAAAGTCAACTATGTATTGCCTGCACGGACGAGGTTGCCATGGCGCGTGCCGTTTCCCCCGATGACCGTTCCGCCGCCATTTTACGGGCCGCGTTTGAGGTTTTTACCGCCGAGGGCTTTGCATCCGCCCGCATGGAGGACATCGCGGCGCGCGCGCGGATCACCAAGGGCCTGATTTATTTTTATTACAAAAACAAGCAGGAACTTTTTGAAGCCACGCTGGAGGAATACATCCGCAAGCCGATCCTCAACGCCCTGTTTGAGGCGGATCCGGCGGAAAGCATGGCGCAGCGCCTGGAGCGCGTGCTGGACGAATTTTACAGCGCTCTTGCCGCCAGCGAGTTTTTCGGCAAGCTGGTGCGGCTGGTGCTGATGGAAGGCCAGCGCTTCCCCGCCCTGCACGAGAGCTATTTCCGGCGTATGCTGGAGCCGACGTTGCGCCTGGTGCGCGAATGCCTGGAAGAAGGCGCGCGGCGCGGCGAATGGAGGCGGGAGGCGGTTCCTGAATTCACGCAGATTCTGTTGGCTCCCTGCATTTTGTTCGGGGCGTGGAATCTGGCGTTTGCACGCTATCAAAGCCTGGATGCGGCGGCCTATATCCGCGATCACAAGGCCTCGCTGATGCGCTCGCTGGGCGTGAGCCAGCCGTGCCGCCCCTCAGATGGAGCCAGCGAGGCCCAAGCGTCCCCTGTGCCCGCGCGCAAAGCGCAAAGCGCGGCAAAGCGCGGCCGCCCGGCCCGGCGTATCGGGCGCGTACGGCGGATGCGCCGGGGCTGATTCAGGCCGGGCAGTCCGGGTTGGCCAGGCTCATGATCAGGGCGTCTTCGCCGGTGTCGGCGTAATAGGCCTTGCGCAGACCCACGCGCTCAAAGCCCGCGGAGCGGTACAGCGCAATAGCCGGCGCGTTCCGTTCCCGCGCTTCCAGCACAATGCGCTCCGCGCCACGCTCGTGCATGAGGGCAGCGGCGCATTCCAGCAGGCGCCGGGCATGGCCCTGGCGGCGGCACGCGGGCCGGGTGGCGATATTGAGGATTTCCACTTCGCCGGGCGGAACCGCCAGCGCGATATACGCGGCCAAAACGCCTTGACGGAACATGCCGTACGCGATGAAATGCGGATCAACCAGCGCCGCCCGCACGCGGGTTTCGTCCCACGGGCTGGAAAAACACAGGGCCTCCAGTTCGGCCACGGCGGCCGAGGCCTCCAAACCAAGCCGGATCGGGCCATCGGGGCGCTCTTCGCAACCCGCCCTGTCAAACGCGCTATCCAGAGATTGCCATGGCTTTAGCCCGCCCATCCGATTGTCCCTACCTCAATCCGCCCCAGGAACTTAAAGAACTTGTTGAATTTTTTGACAGGTACGGCCGCCCGTTTTTGTTGATGCCGCTTGAAAGGGCGCAGCGGCGCAAGTTGCAGCGGCGCGTTGTGCTGGTCAGCCTGCGCGACACGCATGGCGGCATTTTTTTGCAGCGTCGCGCGCTGGCGTCGTCCCGGCACCCCGGCTTGTGGGATCTTTCCGTCACCGGCAACGTCATGGCCGGCGAATCGCTGGAAGGCGCGGCTCTGCGCGAGCTTGAGCACTGTCTCGGCATACAGGGGGCAACGGTCAAGGCCACGGCCTCCCTGCCCTATTCCGTGAGCGACGGCGTCAACGTGTCCGCCGACTTTTTTCTGGCCGGGCCGACCGCGCTCAAACCCCGGCTGAACCCCGCCATCGCGTGCGACGGCATGTTTGTCAGCGCGGACGAACTGCGCGGCTTCGTGGAGCACCAGCCCGACATGCTGACGCCCGAACTCGCCTGGGCCGTCCGCTCCGGCTGGGTCGGCAAGTTTTAGCGGCCGGGACGATTATTCCGGCGTGCGCGGCGCGGGCTGGGCGTCCGGATCAAAGGCCACGCCGCCTTCGGTCTGAAGCGTGGCTTTGGGCAGCAGATGGTGGATACGGTAGCGCAGGCTGAGGGTTTCGAGCAGCCGGGCCATGTCGTCGGCCGCCATGCGCGCGAAGGAGCGCAACTCGCGGCTGAAGGCCCGGGGCTCCATGCCGGCCAGGCACAGGACGCCGCAAACGGACTTGTCCATCACCACCGGCAGGCACATGGAGCAGGCAAAGTCCGGCACCAGCGGATGCTTGCCGAATACGGGCGTGACCGCTTCGCCGCCTTCATGCAGCACAGGCTCGCCGTTGCGCAGCACCCAGCCGACAATGCCGGACTGCATCGGCAGTTCGATCTGGCTGCCCTGGCGGTTCAGCAGCGGAGGGCTTTCGCCTTCTATCTGGTAGCGGTCGCTGTTTTCCGCGCGCGAGGCAAAAGCCGCGTACTGAAAGCCCGTGGCCTCCAGCAGCAAGTCCAAAAGGCGCTTGAGATAAGGATTCCAGCCCGTATACGCGCCGCGCAGCCCGGCCATGCGCTCCAGGGCGACAAAATAGCCGGAAGCCTCGTTTGCCGCGCCGGAGTTTTCGCCCTGGGGCTGCAATTGGGGAATCATCAGGGCAAAAAGGTGCAGCAGCTTTTGCCGGTTGTCAGCAAAGGCGTGGCGGCGCTTGCTATCGATGCACAACGCGCCGCCGCCGGGCAGCGGGCAGCCCATGAAGGAGCGGATGTCCGGCTCGCGGCCGTCCCGGTAATAGCCCAGGTAGGTCTGGTTTTCTTCCATCGCCTCGACCAGGAGCGGCGAATTGTTGCGCAAAATCCAGCCCACCAGGCCTTTGCCGGGGGGAATGCGCGCGTGGTCGTTGATGTGATCGTCCAGGCTGAACGAGGCGACAAGGCGGGCCGCCCGGTCGCCGTCCTCGGCCTGGAACAGGACAACGGAATAGGCGTCAAAAACGCTGGCGACCAGGGCGAGCAACGAATCAAGCGGGTTTTGCGCGATCATGGCGTGGGGTGCGGTTAGGGTTGGAAGATGTTTCTTTTGTAGCAAGGGCGGAGGCGTACGGCAAGAGGCAGAATCCGCCGCGCCGAAACAGCGTATTTCTACTGGAAATCCGGCGCGCATTCTGCTATAAAACCTGCATATATTACCGTATGTTTCGCAAAGATGCCAAGCCCTCGCGCAGGTTGGAGCAAAACAGGCATGGACTGGAAAAAGGCGTATTCACAAAGCAAATGGTTGCCGAGTGAACATCATGACGCGTATTACGACGCCGTTTCCATTACTTCTTTGGCCGAATTAAAATCCTATCTGGACGCGGTGCACATCAAGGAATGCCTGCTCAGGCCCTACGCGACGTACAAAGACTATCCCATTGTCGATTCCCGCGCGCTTCTTCCATCCTTTGAGCCCGACGTGACCGAATATCACTTCCTGCCGGGCTTTTCGCTGCTGGCGCTCGACCGTCAGCTTATGCCCTTCAGTGAAATATTCCAGTACGACATGCTCCATCCGCTCACGGATTTTGAAAACGCCATCCAGGGCCCGTGCTGCCCGCTGGAACACCATATTTTGCAGGCCAACATGCAAACCATGCTGTCCCGCCTGCCGCGCGCCCTGCACGAGGTTTTTCGCAGGGAGTTCCAGCATCTGGACACCACCGCCCTTGAGCAGTACCCCGCGCTTTTGCCGTACATCCTGAACATGGACAGGGCGCACGTCCTGGCGCACAGCGGCTCCGGCCATTTTCAGCTTGCCGGGGTCTTCGCCTCGCTGCCCTCGGACATCGACGGCGAAATCAAGCGCTTTGGCCTGCGCATCGGTAAATTCCATCTGGGCGACAACGAGCTGTACGAGCGCAACCGCTTGTTCGTCATGCAGTTTTTAATGGAACTGTACGGTTTCCCCATCGCGTCCGAGCGCCGCACCTCGGCCGCCCTTTTTTCACGCAAGCTGCATAAAATGGGCGAGCGCTTCCTTATCCGCGTGCTGGGCCAGTCGGATCGCACCATCACCACCATCTGGAACGACGGCACGCCAAGCCGCTACCCAAGGGTGGAGAAAATCGCCCTGATCCGCGTGGAGCCCGAACAAAAGGACGTCATAAAAACGCTGCGCGAACAGCGGGCCTTTGTGGACGAAAAAAACAGGGTCGCGCTGATCCGCGTGCAGTACCACCAGCACGCTTACGCGGCGGATAACGTGCGTCAGGATCGCGCGCTGTCCGTCAGCTTGCAGCAGGTCATCCATCCGTTGACGGGCAAGGCCATCGACGGGCTCAACCTCATCCGCGACACGACCAACCTGATCCTGCGCCTCAACGACATTGCCCGGGGCGAATACCACGGCCGCATCGTCTACAAGCGCAACGAGGTTGTGGAGAACACCGAAACGGACGAAAAACGCCTCAAATTCATGTATTCCTGGCTTTCCAAGCACCAGCGCCGCTTTATCAGTTACAGCGAAGAATTTTTTGCCGCCGTCAGCAGGATTCTGGACGCTTTTCTGGCCAAGCTGGACATTGAGGAGCCGCACAGCGAACTCTATGCGCTGCGCCAGGAGGTGGAAAACCGCTACCAGTACATCCGCCAGGCCCGCACCATACGGGAGCTGGAAGAGATACGCTCGCGCAACCTGCACGGCGAACATATCAAGTACGACCGCATGCTCGCCGAGGCCGTCCGCCTGATGCAGGCTTTCAAATTCGAGCTTTCCATCTATTTTGACGAGCTTGTCGCCACCGCCATCCGGCACATGGACGCCATGCTCAGCGATCGCTACCTGCGCAAGCACTACATTGAGCGGCCGGAAGGCGAGCTGACGAAAAACGGCCTGGAAGTGCGGCGCAAATACGGTAAACTGGTGAGCCTGCGCGACGAGTTCGACGCCATCCGCAAAAGCCGCCAATCCCAGCGCCCCGCGCTTTAGGCCCATCATGCACACGTTTTATCTGCCCCCGGACGACTGGAAAAAAACGCTGACGCTGGCAGGCCCGGAGGCCCACCACCTGATCCGGGTTTTGCGCCTGCGGCCCGGCGAGGAAGTCACCCTGCTGGACGGCCGGGGGCGGGAAGCGAGCTGCCGCCTGGAACGCGTCGCCAAAAACACGGCCGAATTGACGTTGCTGCGCGAAACGCTGCACCCGCGCCCCGCTTCCCGCCTCATTCTGGCGGCCGGCTGGGGCAAGGCCGCGCGCCGCGGCTGGATTCTGGAAAAGGCCGTGGAAATGGAAGCTTCGGCGCTGTGGTTCTGGCAGGCGGAACGCAGCCAGTTTCCCGTGCCGGAGGATATTCGCGCGCCCTGGCAGGCCCAGCTTGCGGCCGGGGCCAAACAGTGCCGCAACCCCTGGATACCCGAACTGCGCACCCTGCCGGGCGGCGCGGCCGAACTCGCTGCCCTGGCCGAAGGCCTGCCGCACAAGCATGTTCTGGTGGAAAGCGATCACGCCGCCCAGGGCTTTTTAAGCGCGGACAAGCTGGCGCTGCCCGGCGACACGATCTGCGTCGTCGGCCCGGAGGGCGGCTTCACGCCCGCCGAAGTCGCCCTGCTGGCCGCGCATGGGTTTGAAACGCTGACCATGGGCGAACGCGTCCTGCGCTGGGAAACCGCCGCCCTGACGGCCATGGCGCTGCACTGGTGGAAGCGCCAGGCTCCGGAGGCGCTATGACCGTGGCCCAGCCCCTGCCCGAAAGCCTGCGCCCGCAGGAATTTGAAGGCTTTGTCGGCCAGGAGCATTTGCGTGATCGCATCGCGGCCCTGCTCAAAGCGCCCCGGCTGCCCAGCCTGCTGCTTTTCGGCCCGCCGGGCTCCGGCAAGTCCACGCTGGCCCTGTTGCTGGCCCAGGCCAGGGGCGGCAAAACACTGCGGCTCAGTGCGCCGGAAACGGGTTTGCAGCAGCTTCGCCGCCAGCTGAACGGCGTGGATATTCTTATTCTGGACGAGTTGCACCGTTTTTCCAAGGCGCAGCAGGACTTTTTTTTGCCGCTGCTGGAAAGCGGCGAGATCACCATGCTGGCCACCACCACCGAAAACCCTTCGTTCAGCGTCACGCGCCAGTTGCTTTCGCGCCTGCATGTGCTGCGCCTCAAAGCTTTGGGCCGGGACGAACTGCTCACGCTGGCCCGGCGCGGGGCGGAAAAAACCGGCGTTGTCCTGCCCGAGGATGTTCTGGATTTTCTGGCGACCATGGCGCACGGCGACGGCCGCACCCTGCTCAATCTGGTGGAATACGTCGTCCTGCTTCCCGAGGATCGGCGCGGCCTGGAACATGTACGGCGCGCCATGCCCGAAATTCTCAGCCGCCACGACAAAGACGGCGACAGCCATTACGAGTTGGCCTCGGCGCTGATCAAGTCCATCCGGGGCAGCGATCCGGACGCGGCGCTCTATTATCTGGCCTGCCTGCTGGAAGGCGGCGAAGACCCGCGCTTTATCTGCCGGCGTTTGATCCTTTCCGCCTCGGAAGACGTCAGCCTGGCAGATCCCAGGGCGCTTTCCCTGGCGGTGGCCTGCCAGCAGGCGGTGGAATTTGTGGGCATGCCCGAAGGCTTTATTCCGCTGGCCGAAACCGTGGTCTACCTCGCGCTCGCGCCCAAGAGCAACGCCACCTACGCCGCCTACCACAACGCCGTGCGCGAAGTGAAGAACAACGGCCCGCAGGCCGTGCCCCTGCACCTGCGCAACGCCTCCACGCGCCTGCAAAAAGACTGGGGCTACGGCGAGGGTTACAAATATCCGCACAATTTTCCTGACGCCTGGGTGGAGCAGGATTATTTTCCCGCCGGCGTCAGCGCCCGGCATTACTACCAGCCCCGCGAGACAGGCGAGGAACCCCGCCTCGCCGCGCGCTGGAAACGCCGGATCGAGGCGATGCAACGCCATATGACGCGCAACCCGAAATAATCGTGAACGAATGAGGACGAGAGCATGGACTACCGCTCCTACGCCAGAGACTACCACACCGCGAATGCCCGGCCGGGCGCTTTTCCCAGCCTGCGCTTTTACGCCGCCATGGCGGGCATTCTGTACCGCGCGGGCAAGCTGGCCAATGCCGGCGCCTATACCGGACAGGACTGGGCCAACAGCAGCGCGGAAGTGGGCATGGCCATGGAGCGCGTGGGCGCGTCCATCCATATTGAGGGCTTTGCGAACGTGACGGATACGGCCGGGCCGTGCGTCTTTGTCGCCAACCACATGAGCACGCTGGAAACGTTTTTTCTGCCCTGCATCATCCAGCCGGTCAAAGACGCCACATTTGTGGTCAAGGGCGCGCTGCTCAAATACCCCTGCCTGGGGCCGGTGCTCCAATCGCGCGATCCCATCGTGGTGGGCCGGGTCAACCCGCGCGAGGATCTGGCCACGGTGCTGGAAGAAGGCCAAAAACATCTGGCGGCCGGGCGCTCCGTGATCATCTTCCCGCAGGGCACGCGCTCGCCCATGGTGGACGAAGAGCACTTCAGCAGTCTGGGCAGCAAGCTGGCCAAGCGCGCCGACGTGCCCGTCATCCCCGTGGCGCTGAAAACCGACGCCTGGGGCACGGGCGCGCTGCTCAAGGACATCGGCTGGATCCGCCCGCAAAAACCTATCCATATCCGTTTCGGCGCGCCTGTCCGCATGGAAGGCAACGGCAAGGCCGGCCAGGCCCAGGTATTCGCTTTTATCCGCGACACATTCGAGGGCTGGAATGCCCGCTCCTGAAGACGTCGCCGCGCTGTGCGCCAAAGCCGGATTTTCGCCGGACGCCGCGCAGGCGGAGCTTCTGGCCTCGTATCTCGATCTGCTGATGCGCTGGAACGCGCGCATGAATCTGGTGGGCGCGCGCGACTGGCAAAGCGCGCTCTCCACGCTGGTTATCGACAGCTTTTGGCTGGCCCGCTTTTTGGAGCGCGGCCCGCACGCGCAGCCCGAAGTCTGGGACTTGGGCGCGGGCGCGGGTTTGCCCGGCCTGCCCCTGCGCGCGCTCTGGAATGCCGGCACCTATTGGCTGGTGGAAGCGCGGGAAAAACGCGCGCTGTTTCTTTCCACGGCGCTGGCGCGCCTGCGTCTGCCGCGCACCCATGTCTTCCGGGGCCGGGCCGAGGCCTTTATGCGGGGCAAACACGCGGACATCATTCTCAGCCGCGCTTTTTTGCCCTGGCGCGACGTGCTGGCCCTGGCGCGGCCCCATCTCGCGCCGGGCGGGCGCGTGTTGCTGATGACCGGCGAAGCCCTGCCCGACGCGCCGGAGATTAGCGGCGCGCTGTGGCGCAGGGCCGACGCCCTTGCCTATGACGTGGGCGGGGATAAACGCTACTTGGCTTCTTTTTCGCCGGACGAAACGCCCATCAGCGCGCCAAGCTGAGAGCCCCTGAAGATCATGGCCGTGGCCGTGGCATCCGCCAATTCGCCAATATCCATCAATTTTTCAAGAAACTCCAGCATCTCGGCGCGCCGTTCCTCGGCCGACCATTTAAAGTCTTCCTCCATGGAGCCGGAGTTCATGTAAGCTTCCAGTTCCAGCAGGTACGCCAGGTTCAGCATGAGGCCCCCTGTTCGCTGTGGCGGCAGCAGGGCGCAAAGGCCACGGCTTCCATTTCGATCCGCGCGCCCTTGGGCAGCGCGCGCACGGCCACGCAGGAGCGGGCGGCCGTCTGCACATGGCGGGCGTAAACTTCGTTGACCGCGGCAAAGTCGTTCATGTCGGTCAAAAACACCGTCATCTTCACCACCTGATCCATCGACGCCCCTCCGGCGCGCAGCACGGCCTCGACGTTCCGCAGGCAGCGCTCGGCCTGCACGGCGATGTCGCCTTCCACCAGGGCGCCGGTGGTGGGATCGAGCGGAATCTGCCCCGAGGTGAACACGAACGCCCCGGCGCGAACGCCGGGGACGTAGGGGCCGACGGCTTCCGGAGCGTCCTGCGCGTACAGGGCCTGCTTTTCGTGCATGGTGTCCTTCCTTTGGTTAAACGTGGACGGCCTACAACACGGCTTTTTCGGCCCGAAGTCAACCGTCAGCCGCCAACCAGGGAGACAGGAAGGGGACGCCCGGAAGTTTGCGCGGGCGGCTATTCACCAAACCCGTATTTTTGCAGCGTGCCGCGTCCGGTCGGCGAAAACAGAAAGTCAATGAACGCGCGGGCCTCGGCCTTATGGGCGGAGGCGGCCGTCACGGCCACGGGGTACGAGACCGCGCCGTCCAGTTGCTCCACAACGCGCACCTTGGCAATGGCCGCGTCGGTCGCGTAGACAAAACCCGCGTCCACCTCGCCGCGCGCCACATAGTCCAGCACCTGGCGCACATTTTCGCCAGGCGTCAGGAGGGGGGTCAGCGTTTCCCACAGCCCGGCGCTTGTCAGCACTTTTTTGGCGTAACGCCCGGCGGGAACGGAATCGGGGTTGCCCACGGCGATGCGTTTGGCCGAAGACAAGTCCGCCAGCCCCCGGATGGCGGAGCCGCCCTCCGGCACGATCAGCACCAGGCTGTTGGAAGCGAAATCGCGGCGGCTGGCCGGATCGATTAGATTGGCCTGCTGCGCCTTGTCCATGGTTTCCTGATCGGCGGAGGCAAAAACGTCCACGGGCGCGCCCTGGCGGATTTGTTCCAGCAAGGGGTTGGAGGCCGCGAAATTGAGCGTGACGTGGATGTCCGGATGATTTTTTTCAAAATTATCCTTCAGTTCGGTAAAAGCGTTCGTCAAACTGGCGGCGGCGGAAACCGTGATATCCACGGCAAAAGCGCCGCCGGGCAGCATCAGAACAAGCGACAACGCAAGCAGCGAAAAGGTGCGCATGGCGAATCTCCCGGTTAAAAATGATTGCCAGCATACCATGCCGGGGCGCTGCCGCAACGTCGTCACTCCTTGCGCTCTATGCGTGACGCCTTTGTTTCTGTTTGCGTTCATGCTACAAAGCCGCATGTCTTCCGCCCAACTGCCCGCCTCTCCGCTCGCTCCCGGCGATCTCAAACGTCTGGAGGACGCCTTCCGCGCCCATGCGGAAAAAAACATCCGCCCGGAATACCAGCGCTCCCGCCTGCGCCTGTACGTTCTTTTTTTGCTGTTGCGCTATGCGGCCCTGCGCCTTGGCGAAGCCGTGCGCGTTGACGACGAGCGCGACCTTGATCTGGACGCCGGCCTGTTGCGGGTCGCCGGGGCCCAGGTCAGGGAAATCCCCCTGCCCGCCCCGCTCACGGCGGAACTGCGCCGCCTGTTCCATCGCGACATTTTGCTCGCGGAGCGCGGAAGGCTGACCGCCCTGGATCCGGGCTATATCCGCCGCAATTTTTATGCGCGCGCCAAAGAGTGCGGCATCGCGCCCGAAAGCGCTTCGCCAAGGGCGCTCCGCCATGCCCGCGCCGTGGAAATGCTGGAAAGCGGCATGCCCATGCCCGCCCTGCAAAAATTTTTGGGCCAGCCCAGCCTCGAAAGCGCCAACCGCCTGCTGGTGTATTCCGATGACGACATCGACACCATGACCCGGCACTACCTCAAGCGCGAGGCCAGGCTGAAGACCAGCGCGCGCAATGTGTTCCCGGCCAGGGTTTCGGGCCTGCGCCAAAGCTGTTTTATGGTCGAAGTCGCGCTGACCACGCTGACCGGGCTCAAGCTGGTGTCCGTCATTACGGAAGAAAGCCTGCTCAATCTTCAGCTCAGCCGGGGCAAAACCGTCATGGCCACCGTCAAGGCGCCCTGGGTTGTCCTGACGCGCAACCCCGCCGCGCCCGGCGTGTCCAACCGTTTTGCCGGCACAGTGGCAGCCGTGCGGCGTTCCGACCTTGTGTGCGAGGTGCTGGTGGATCTGCCCGAAGGCAGCCGCGTCTGCGCGCTGGTCACCACCGGCAACGCGGATGCGCTGGCGCTGGCGCCCGGCGAGGCCGTCACCGCCCTTTTTAAAGCTTTTGCCGTGATCCTGGCGTTGCCCTAACATCCCTCGAGGAAAGCCATGAGTACCGCTGTCAGACTCCGGCCTTTGGAACGCGAGGATCTCCGCTTTGTCCACAATCTGGAAAACGACGCCGCCATCATGCGCTACTGGTTTGAGGAGCCTTACGAGGCGTTTGTGGAATTGCAGGAGCTTTACGACAAGCATATCCACGATCAGACCGAACGCCGCTTTGTCGTGGAAAAAGACGGCCAGAACCTGGGCCTTGTCGAGCTTATCGAAATCAATCACATCCATCGCCGGGCGGAATTCCAGATTGTCATCGATCCCGCGCACCAAAGCCAGGGTCATGCCACGGCGGCCACCCGCCTGGCCATGGAATACGCTTTTCTGGTGCTCAACCTGCACAAGCTCTATCTTGTGGTGGATGCGGAAAACCATAAGGCCATCCACATTTACGCCAAGCTCGGCTTTCAGCCCGAAGGCACGCTCAGGGACGAATTTTTCAGCAACGGGGCCTATCGCGACGCGATCCGCATGTGCGCGTTCCAGGCCCAGTTCATGCTCCAGGCGGAGCCTGGCTCCACGCCGCGCAAAGCCTGAAACAGGGCCGCCTATCCGGCTTCGGCCAGCAGGGCTTCCAGAATTTCCGGCATGGACGCGCCGCCCTCGCGCGCCGCGAAATCCAGCGAGCGGCGGATGCGCCCCCCGGCGAACACCAGCAGTTGATCGGCAAACACTTCCACATCGGCTGGATCGTGCGTGATCATCACGGCTGGCACATCCAGGCGATCGAGCATGACCCGGAACTCCTGCCGCAAGCGCGCGCGCAAAAGCGGATCCAGCGCGCTGAACGGCTCGTCCAGAAGCACCAGGCGAGGCCGGGCGGCCACCGCCCGGGCCAGGGCCACCCGTTGGCGCTGCCCGCCGGAAAGCTCGTCGGGCATACGCCGGATCAGGGCGTCCAGTTCAAAAAATTCCAGCAATTCGCGCACCCTGGCGCGCCGCGCGCCGCTATCGCCTTCCAGCGCGAACGCCACGTTTTTTTCCACCGTCAAATGCGGAAACAGGGCGTAATCCTGAAACATGAAGCCCACCCGGCGATCCCGCGCGGGCGTGTTGACGCCGCGCTCTGCATCGAACACGCAGGTTCCCGCCAGTTCTATCCTGCCTTCGTCCGGCTCCAGCAAACCGGCCAAAGCGCGAAGCGTCAGCGTTTTGCCCGAGCCCGAAGGGCCGAACAGCACCGCATGGCGGCAGGCGGCGTCAAGGTGCAGCTCCACATCCAGCACAAAGCCGTGTTCCCCCCGGCCCAGGCGCTTGCGGATGGATGCGTCGATCATGCGCGCCTCCGGGTCAGGCATTCCGCGCCGACCAAAACCGCCATGCAAACCAGAGACGTCAGCAGCACCCAGCGGGTGGCCAGGGCGTCGTTGCCGGCCTGGAACGCCGAATAAATGGCCAGGGCCAGCGTTTGCGTCTTGCCGGGCAGATTGCCCGCGATCATCAGCGTCGCGCCAAATTCGCCCATGCCGCGCGCAAACGCCAGCATCACGCCCGCCAGCAGGCCGCGCCGGGCCAGCGGCAAGGAAATGCGCGCAAAAACCCGCCATTCCGAAGCCCCCAGTGTGCGCGCCGCGTCCTCCAGCGTGTGATCCACGCTGTCCAGCGCGGCCCGGGCCGAACGGTACACCAGCGGAAAAACCACGGCTGTGGCCGCGACCACGGCGCCCTGCCAGGAGAACATGATATGGATGCCGGCCTCCGCCAGCCAGGGGCCGACAAGGCCGCGCCGCCCGAGGAGCAGGATCAGGTAATAGCCGATCACCGTGGGCGGCAGCACCATGGGCAAGGTGCACAACGCGTCCAGCAGAGCGCGGATGGGCCCGGAGCGCCGGGCCATGCGCCAGGCCAGCGCCACGCCGAACACAAAGGAAAACAGCGTGGCCAGGCCCGCCACCTTTAAGGAAAGCGTAACGGGAAACAAAAATTCCTGAAACGAGTCGGACATGCCAAGGCTATACCCCAGGGGATCCCGCGCGACAAACCGGTCACGCTCCGGCCGCTGTTCGTGACGCCGCCTCGCGGTGTTATTTCTCATCCTATGAAAATCATTGAATTATCCCCTTTTGTGGATCAGTTTTGGCCTAATGCCATGCCTACTCCTGTCAACGCGCTCAACCCGGAGGAATCGTATGAAAAAACAGTCGAACGAAAGCACGCAGTGCGTTCTGGATGTATTGAACAAGGCGCGCAGCATGGAATTGCACGCCATACATCAATACATGAACCAGCACTTCAACCTGGACGACATGGATTACGGGGTGTTTGCCGACAAGATAAAAGTCATCGCCATCGACGAGATGAAACATGCGGAAAAGCTCGCCGAACGCATTAAAACGCTGGGCGGCCAGCCGACGCACGATCTTTCGGAAAAAATCATTCGCGAACAGGAACTGAACGCGGTTTTTCCCTACAACAAAAACCTGGAAGACGGCGCCATAGCGGCGTACAACGAATTCATCGCCGTCTGCCGTGAAAACGGCGACAACGTCAGCGCGGATCTGCTGCGAACGATTTTGCAGGAAGAACAGGATCATGTTGACTATTTTGACGATACGCTCGGCCACCTGACCCGGCTTGGCGACGTCTACCTGGCCAGGATCGCGGGCATGGGCTGATTGTGCCGGCCAAACCTGCTTTTGCTTAATATCCTCGGGCTCCGTTCCCTGAACGGAGCCTTTCCTTTGTTTTTGATGACGAATCGTTGCGCCCTGTGTATAACAGCGGCGGAGGCAAAGGCATGAAAGTGGTTTGGATTGCGGCGGGATGCGCCGGGTTGGGCGGCTTGGCGCTGTATGCCGCGCTGGCGCTGACGCCGGCGCTGGACATCGTCAAGGCGCGCTCCACGGCTGTGCCGGCGCACGGCGTCGTTGCCACGGTCAACGGCACGCCGCTGTACCTGCGCCAGCTTGAAGCCCTGGCCGACATAAACGCCCCCACGGTCGCCGCCGCCCACAACCTTTCGCTGGAAGAGCTGCGCGCGGATTACGCGGCCAACCTGAACCAGCTCATCGTGCAGGCCTTGGTGCGGCAGGAACTGGACGAACGCGGCCTGCGCGTCGGCGATGACGAAACGACCCGGCTGGAGTCGCTGATCAGCGCCGGCTACAAACAATCTCCCGGCGCGGACTTCACTCCTTTTATCGAGGACGCGGGCATCGCGCCCGATCTGTGGCGCGAGCAGCTTCGCGCGCGCCTTGAACTGGAGCGCTGGCAAAAAGAGCTGTCTTCCAATACGCCCGTTGGCGAGGGCGAAGTGGAGGCTTACATCGCCGCCCACCCGGAAGTGCGTGATATCCCGGAACGGGTGGAATATCTGCTGCTCAGCGGCAAGGATCGCGAAACGCTGGAAAAAGCGCTGCGCACCGCGCTCAAGGACGATCAGGCCCTGCGCGACAAAGGTTTTGACGCGCGCCGCCTGCGGCATGCGCTGACCGGGGCGCCCGACGTCTGGCACGCGGATCTGGCGCGCATGAACGAAGGGCAGGCTTCCGCGATCCGTCAGGTTGGCACCGGCTGGCAATGCCTGATCCTGTTGCGCCGCCACGCCGCCCGCGCCCGGACGCCGGTGGAGCTTTACGCGCATGTTGAGGCCCTGCTGGCGGAACAAAAATTGCCCGCGGCCTTTGACGAGTGGCTGACGCGCGCGATCATGCGGGCCGACATCCGGATCGCCGAGCCGCTCCTGCCCGCAAACGTCACCCGGCCCGCGCCGCGTCCTTTGCCTTCGCCGCCCCCGGCAACAGGAGAAGAAGAGGACGCGCAGGACGATCTGGCGGACGAAGGAACCGCCTGAACCTTCTGAACTTTCCGAATTTTACTTCCCGGACTTACGGACTTGGCGCTTCCGCCGCATTTGCCAGACACGCGAAAAAACGGTAGAATCATCGCGTATTTTTTTTTGCAGGAGATCAACCTTGCGTACTTTGATACTTTCTTTGGCTTTTGTGCTCATGAGCGCCCTGCCCGCCTGGTCGGCTCCGCTGACCGGCGTTGCGGCCGTTGTCAACGGCGAAATGATTTCCATGCGCGACGTGGATCGCCGGGCCACGCCCGAGCTCCTCCGCCAGGGCCTTGACCCGCAAAATCCCGCGGATCCCCCCCGTGCCGCCGCCATCCGGCATACGGCCCTGGAAAGCCTGATCACCGAAAAAATCCTGATGCAGGAAGCCAAGCGCCTGAAAATCGACATTTCCGACGCCATGGTGGAAGCGGAACTTGAACGCGCCATCGCCGAAAGCCAGCTTTCCCGCGATGAATTCATGCGCCAGTTGTCGCAGCAGGGCCTTGGCGTCGAAATGCTGCGCTCCAACCTGGTCACCCAGCAGTTGATCAACCGTATGGTGATCAGCAAAGTGGTGGTCACGCAGGATGAAATTAACGAATATTATCGCGGTCATGCCGGCTCCTTGCCTGTGTCGGGCCAGATGCGCCTGGCGCTGATCATCTACCCGGCCACGGAAAACGCCGAGCAGTGGGCAGCCGCCATCGCCAAGGGCCAGTCGAACTTCGCCGATGTGGCGCGCAAGGTTTCCGTCGGGCCCAACCCGCAGGAAGGCGGCGATCTTGGCTTCATGGAGCTTGACGATCTGGCCCCGAATCTGCGGGAAGCCGCCGAAACCCTGAAGCCCGGCCAGACATCCGATCTGTTCAATATCGAATTCAACAAGGCGCAGGTGCGCCTTCTGGAATCCACCTCCGCCCAGAGCGCGGTGGCCGAAGCCGGAACTCCCTCCCCCGCCGAGGCCGCCCGTATAGAGGACATCCTCCGCCGGCCGAGGCTGGAAGCCCGCTTTAAAGAATATACGGAACAAGTGCGCGCCAAAGCGCTGGTGGATATCCGGTACTGATCCGGCGGCGCACGCCGCCGGCACAACGACAAGGAATGCGCATGACCCTGGCAGAGTTGGGTTCGCAGTTTCGGGACGAACGCCTCACCCTCGACCTTTCGGTGGAGGATGTTGCGGCGCGTCTCAAAATCCCTTCCCGGATTCTGCGCGCCATTGAAGACGGCAATATGAAGGATTTGCCCCATACCGTGTACACACGCGGTTTTATCAAAGGATATGGGGCCATCCTTGGTTATCCCAACGACAAGATCACGGAATTGCTGGACGCGCTGGAAGGTTTTGACGAAGATTTTTCGCCGCCCAAAACCGTGGAAATTCATCCCATGACCCCGGCGCGGGCGCCGTCCTCCCGGTCGCGCTTGTCCCGTTTTGTGATTGCCCTCCTGGTGATGGGCGTCCTGGGCGGCGGCGCGTACTATTATTTTGCCACGCAACTCACGGAGCACGGGCCGGAAGAAACCGCCGCCGCGCCGGCAAGCCCGTCCATACCCGGGCAGCAGACCCCGCCTCTCTCGGCCCCCGCTACCCCTTCGCTCTCCCCTGCCACGCCTCCGGCGGCCGAGCCGCCGCTGGCGGAACCGCCGGTGTCGGAACCGTCGCGGGCGGAACCATCGACGGCGGGATCTCCGGCTCCCGTTCCTGGCGCGGCTGTCCAGCAACCGCTTGCGGAAACGCCGCCGCCCTTGAGCGCCGCTCCGACCTCCGAGGCCGACCCCGTCACCACCCGTGGTTTTGCGCCCCTGGCTGAAACGCCGGAAACCACGCCTTCCGCGTCCTCCGCTTCAAGCTCGCCGGGCCAGAGCCATGTGGCGCCGCCGCCCGGCATGCAGCAAATTGTGCTGACCGCCGAAGCCGACTGCTGGGTGCACGCCAACGCCGACGGCACGGAAATGCGCGAATTCACGCTCAAGAGCGGGGAAACGTTCGCCATGCCCTTCCGCAAAACCCTGCTGCTCAAGCTGGGCAATGCCGGAGGCGTGCGCATCAAGTACAACGGGGAAGACATGCCGCCCGCCGGCACGCCCGGACAGGTCAAGACGATCACGTTCCCCCCGCAGCGCTGATATCCGCCGCCCGGCCGTCATGGAATGGACAGACACCGCCCTGGTGCTGCATGTGGGCAAATTCCGCGAAACGGATCTCTGGGTTCGCCTCCTGGCCTCGCAGCAAGGCATGGTGACGGCCTTCGCCTTTGGCGGCGCGCGCAGCCGCCGGCGTTTCACCGGCTGCCTGGATGCGTTCAACCTGATTTTGGTGCGCGCCGGAACCTCGCGTAACGGCGCGTTTTTAAACATGAGCGAAGCCACGTTGCTGGAAGGGCCCGTGCGCCTCCGGCGGGACTGGCGGCGTCAGGGCATGGCCGCCAACTGCATTCGCTTTATCGAGGCGCTGGGCGTTCCGCCGGATCAGGCCAAAACCTGTTTCCAGCTGACGCGCGGCGTACTGGGCGTTCTGGAATGCGAGGACGCCCCGCCGCCCATCCTGCCGCTTTTTTTTCGTTTCCGTCTGGCGTCCGAGCAGGGCTACGCCCCCGATTTCACGCATTGCGGCCGTTGCGGCCGCCCGCTGCGCGACGTGCCGGAATCCCTGTTCGCGGTCAGCGAGGGTCTGGCGTTTTGCCCGGAATGTTCCGCGCCGCCCGGCGAAACCATCCGTCTGCACCCGGAAACGCTTGACGTCCTCGCCAAAGTACAGGAATACTCACCTGATGCTTGGACGGGCTGCCGCTTGGACCCCGAGCATACCCGGCAGGCCGCCCGCTTCATCGACGCTTTTATCCGCCGCCATCTCGGCCTGGAATGGGCAAACGGCCGTTTTGCCAGAATACGTTAGCCGCCAGCAGGAGCATCCCGTGTATTTTCAGAATGTCATACTGACTTTGCAAGACTACTGGGCACGCCAGGGTTGCGCCATCGTGCAGCCCATCGATCTGGAATGCGGCGCAGGCACGTTCAATCCTTCGACGTTTTTGCGGGTGATCGGCCCCGAGCCCTGGCAGGCGGCCTATGTCGAACCTTCGCGCCGCCCCACCGACGGCCGCTACGGCGACAACCCCAACCGGCTCCAGCATTACTTCCAGTTCCAGGTCATCCTCAAGCCCTCGCCGGACAATATTCAGGATCTTTATCTCGGCAGCCTGCGCCTGCTCGGCATCGATCCCGCCAAGCACGACATCCGCTTTGTGGAGGACGACTGGGAGTCGCCCACGCTGGGCGCCTGGGGCCTTGGCTGGGAAGTGTGGCTGAACGGCATGGAGGTGACCCAGTTCACCTATTTTCAGCAGGTGGGCGGCATCGACCTTGCGCCGATCAGCGTGGAAATCACCTACGGGCTGGAGCGCCTCACCATGTACCTGCAAGGTGTGAATTCCGTGTACGACCTTGCCTGGAACGCCCATGTCTCCTACGGCGACGTTTACCACCAGAACGAGGTGGAGCAGTCGCGCTACAACTTTGAAGAAAGCGACGCCGCCATGCTGCTGCGCCACTTTGACGACTTTGAGGCCGAATGCCGCCGCCTGATGGCCCTGGAACTGCCGCTGCCGGCCTACGACTATTGCCTCAAATGTTCGCACACGTTCAACATGCTGGATGCGCGCGGCGCCATATCCATTACGGAACGCGCCGCCTTTATCGGCAAAGTCCGGGCGCTGGCCTCGGGCGTGGCGCGGCTGTACGCCGCTCAGCGTGAATCCATGGGGTATCCCATGCTGAAGGCCAGGGGGTAGCCATGAGCCATTTTGTTCTGGAGATCGGCACGGAGGAATTGCCCGCCCGCTTTCAGGCTCCGTTGGAAAAAGAACTGACCGAGCGTTTTACGCAGGCCCTGAACGAGGCCGATTTGGCCTTTACCTCGCTGGAACTCGCCATGACGCCGCGCCGCGCCGTGCTGCACGCGCACGGCCTCGCCGCCGCCCAGCCCGTGCGGGAGGAAACCGCGCTTGGCCCTTCGGCCAAGGCGGCCTTTGACGATCAGGGCCAGCCGACCAAAGCGGCGCTTGGCTTTGCCAAAAGCCAGGGCGTGGATGTGGCGGACTTGTTCCGCCAGGAAACGGAAAAAGGCGTTTATCTCGCCGCCCGGCGCACCGTGGGCGGCAAAAGCGCCATGGACGTGCTGCAGGAACTTGCGCCCGCCCTGATCGCCGCGCTGCCCTTTCCCAAGCGGATGCGCTGGGGTGACGGCGATTTTGCGTTCGCCCGCCCCATCCGCTGGATTCTGGCCCTGCTGGACGGCGACATCGTGCCGTTTTGCGTGGGCACGGCGGAATCCGGCCGCCAGACCTGGGGACATCGCGTCCACGGCCCCGGCCCCTTCGGCGTGCCCCATGCCGACGCGCTGGATAAAACCCTGAGGGAAAAATGCCGCGTGGAACCCGCCGCTTCCGCGCGCCGCGCGCATATTCTCGCCCAGGGCAGTCAGGCGGCCGGGAGCGGTCGCATTCTCTGGAAGGAAAGCCTGCTGGACGAAGTGCAGGGCCTTGTGGAGCATCCCGTGCCCATGCTGGGCGACTTTGATCCCGCGTTTCTGGAATTGCCGCGCGAGGTGCTGCTGACCAGCATGGAAACCCACCAGAAGAGTTTTGGCGTGGAAGGCCCCGACGGCGCGCTCTTGCCGCACTTTTTGACCGTCCTGAACCTTGAGCCGGAAGATGTGGCGGTGGTCAAACAGGGCTGGGAAAAAGTGCTGCGCGCCCGCCTGGAAGACGCCCGTTTCTACTGGAAAACGGATCTTAAAACCGGCTTCCCCGCCTGGCAGGAACGCCTTGACCATGTGATCTTCCTCGGCCCCCTCGGCTCCATGGGCGACAAATGCCGCCGCCTGGCCGATCTGTGCGCCTGGCTGGCCGAACATCCGGGCATTGCCGGCAAAACTTCGGTAAGCAGCGTCCTGGCGGCGCAAGCCGGCCGTCTGGCCAAGGCGGATCTTGTTTCGCAGATGGTGGGCGAGTTCGACACGCTGCAAGGCATCATGGGCGGCATCTACGCCCGGCACATGGGGCTGGATCGGGTAGTGGCCGACGCCCTGGCCGATCAGTACCTGCCCGCCGGGCCCGACAGCCCCCTGCCGGCCACCGACGCGGGCGCGCTGTTGTCCCTGGCCGACAAGGCCGACACGCTGGCCGGCTGCTTCGGCCTTGGGCATATCCCCACCGGCGCGGCCGACCCCTACGCCCTGCGCCGCGCGGCGCTCGGCATCGCGCGCATTCTGCTCGAAAAAGGCTGGCGCCTGCCCGTGGACGAGCTTTTTCGCAAAGCCTGGTCGCTGTACCGTGTGGACATCGCCTGGAAGTTGCCCATGGACGAGGCCCTTGGCAAACTGGACGATTTTTTTGCCGCGCGCCTCAAAAACCACTTCACCAACCAGTACGACACACTCTTGGTGGAAGCCGCCCTCAACGCCGGGCACCGCGATGTCTGGGGCGCGGCCAGGCGTTTGCAGGCGCTTGAAACGCAAAGCCGCGAGCCGGATTTTGCCGCCGCCGCGCAAACCTTCAAGCGCGTCGCCAATATTCTGCGCAAGCAGACCGAACCGCTGACCGGCGCATGGCGCGCCGACCTCTTTGAGGCGGACGTGGAAACGGCGCTGGCCGAAGCCCTCGACTCGCTTGGCGCGCGCTTCGACGCCCTGTGGCAGGCGGACGCCTACGGCGATATTCTGACGCTTTTGGGCGCGATCCGCCCCGCGGTGGACGCTTTTTTTGAAGGCGTTATGGTTATGGCGGACAATGCGGACGTGCGGAACAACCGCCTGAACCTGCTCCGCGCGCTGTTCGAGCGCATGGGCAAACTGGCGGACTTCAGCGCGTTGCAGTGGTAGCGTTTGCGCCACAACGGCCAGCAGGCCCGCGTGGGAAACCGCGCGGGCTTTTTTGCGGCCGTTCAATGGCAGCGCCGCCGGGCAGCACCGGCGCAAAACACAAAAGAGCGGATCTCTCCCACACGGGAGAGATCCGCACACGATTTAAACACGCCGCCCGCAGGCGGGATTATTCCATCGCGTTGACCGCGCGGGCCAGGCGGGAAACCTTGCGCGCGGCTTTCTTCCAATGGATGACGCCCTTGGAGGCGACCTTGTCCAGAGTGGAGGAAGCGGCAAGCAGGGCCTGCTGCGCCTGGTCTTTGTCTTTCGCCTGAACGGCGACGCGCACGCTCTTCACCACGTTTTTGACGCGGGTGCGGGCGGCACGGTTACGGACGTTGCGTTTGACGCTTTGCTTATGGCGCTTGACAGCGGACTTATGGTTAGCCACGCGAATCCTCCAAAAAATACAAATCAAGAATCGTTATGCCGTTACTGCCGAAACGTCGATTTTTATCCCTCTACGCATACCGTGTCAAGTAAAACCGTCATTTCAGGCGTCAGCCCCGGCCGGTCACATTTCGCTCAAATGTTCCAGATCGTCGGCGGAAAGCAGCTTGTCCAGGTCAAGCAAAATCAGGAGGCGATCCTCCAATTTGCCCACGCCGCTGATGTAATCGGAATCCAGGCCGGCCACCACGGGCGGCGCGGGCTCCACGGTGTTGACCGGGATGCGCAGCACTTCGGAAACGGAATCCACCACAAAGCCGACCGTCATGCCGTTGATCTCAATGACGATGATACGCGTATCCATGTCCACGGCCTTGTTTTCCAGGCCGAAACGGCGGCGCAGATCAAGGATGGGGATGACAAGGCCGCGCAAATTGATCACGCCTTCCACAAAGGCGGGAGCTTTGGGCACCTTGGTGATTTCCATGGTGCGGATGATTTCCATGACTTTCAAAATATCGACGCCAAACTCTTCGCTGCCGATGCTGAACGTCACCAGTTGCAGCAGATCATCATCGCGAAGATTCTTGTGCTTATCGTCATGAGCCATGGCAAAGCTCCTTTAAAGTGTGCGTTGCCGCATGCGCGCGACACGCAACATCTCTTACACCAAAAAGTACTCGCGTCAATCCGGAAAAGCGCGCGGGGCGTCAAAAAAAGAGGTTGCGAACGCCCATGCCATCCTTGCCGCGTCGCCTTTATGACAAAAACAGGATCTCCGGCTTCGCGCCGGTAAGATTTTTTGCGCCCTCATCAGTAATTTCAAACGTATTTTCCAGACCCACCATGCCAAAGCCCGCAATGCCCATCTTGGGCTCCAGGGCGATGGTCATGCCGGTTTCCAGCGGTTCGTCAAACCCCTTGGCGATGACCGGCTGCTCGTCAATGGCCAGCCCGATGCCGTGCCCCAAAAACGGCACGGCGTTGGCGCCCAGCCCCATAAAACCGCCAAGCGCGCCGGGGGCGAACGGCGTGGTTTCCACAAAGGCCAGCGTGTCGCGCCAGATGCGCGACGGGATGGCGCCCGGCTTCAGCGCGGCGGCGGCCCGTTGCTGCACCTCCGCGCAAACCTCCCAGGCGATGCGCGCATTGTCCGGCAAATCGCGGGGCGAACCCGCAAAATACATCTGGGTTTTATCCGTGGCGTAGCCGTCCAGAGTAAAGGCCATATCCACCGTAAGCGGCGAGCCGGGCGTCCAGACCGTTGCCGAACCGAGGCAGGGCAGCGCCGGATGAATGCCCCGAAACCCCATGGGGCCGTTGTAATAGTGCGGATGATTGCCGCTGTCCGCCGCCGCGATGTGCCCGAAAAAAACCTCTTCGCCCGGCGCGGTCATACGCAGCAGGCCGCCGTGCCCGTGCTCCAGATAGATCTGGATGCACAGCCGGGCCATTTCGTTTTCCGTCATGCCGGGCCGGATCAGGGCGGGCAACAGATCTTCCAGCGCCAGGCGGTGGCGGCGTCCGGCCTCGCGCAGCTTGACAAGCTCCCACGGCGTTTTGACGGAACGGGCGTACTTGAGCGCCGCGTCGCCCGGCGTAAAGCGCACGCCGGGGATGCGCCCGCGCAGCATGTCGGCCATGGCCCAGGAGAGCCCGGTCATTTCCGCCGCAACCTCCGTGCCGAGAGGGCTTCCCGCTTCTGCCAGCAGTTGCGGAATGTCCGCGTAGGAGCGGAACGGCAGTATCGCGCCGAGCGGGCTTTCCAGTTGCGCGCGCTCCAAACCTTTGCGGAGCAGAAGCGCGGGCTCGCCTTCACGCGGCAGCCAGGCCACGCCCACGCCCAACGTGCCGGTGACGTAATAGATGTTCAACCGCGAAAAGATCAGCAGGCCGGAGGCGTGCGCTGTTTCAGGCGTTTCCGCCTTGTCCGTCGTTTCCAGCCAGCCCAGCGCCTTGCGGATCCTGGCCCAGCGCGGGCGTAGTTCGTCCAGTGTCATACGTTCCTGCATCGTCATGTCGCATTCCTGCCTGTCATCGCGTTTCCAGCCCGCACTTTGGAGCGGCCAACCGCGCGATCGCATTGCATTATCGAGGGTTAGCGTGTATTGTCCCGTTTTACGCCCGGTTTTTCACTTTTAACCCGAGCCGCTCCATGTTGTTTGACGAAACCTTGCGCGATCTTCTGTCGCGGACACGCACCATAGCCATCGTGGGGGCCAAAGACAAGCCCGGCTCGCCGGTGGATCGCGTCGGCCGTTATCTGCTGGAAGCGGGCTACGCGCTGGCCCCGGTGCACCCGGCGCGCAAGGAAGTGTGGGGCCTGCCCGCCAGCGCCTCGCTGGCCGATTTGCCCGCGCGCGGCATCGCGCCGGACATCGTCTGCCTGTTCCGCGCCCCGGACTACTGCCCCGACCACGCGCGCGAAACCCTGGCCCTGCCCTCCCCGCCCCTGCTTTTCTGGATGCAGGAAGGCATCCGCAGCCCGGAGGCGGGCGCCATCCTCGCGGGCAGCGGCATCCGCATCGTGGAAGACCTGTGCCTGAAAACCGAGCATCAGCGCCTTTTCGCCTCCAACAGCAAGAAGCCCGGGCCGGACATCGAAACGTTTTTCTCCTGCCGCCGGTGCGGGCATTGCTGCTCCGGCCGGGGCGGCATTGTGCTCAGCCCTGGCGACACGGCGCGGCTTTGCGCGCAGCTGGGCCTGGAAGAAGCCGATTTTCTCGCCCGTTATGCGGAAATGCGCAACGCCAAGCCCACCCTGATCAGCGGACAGGACGGCTGTTGCATTTTTTACGCGCCGGATTGCGGCTGCGCCGTGCACCAGGCCCGGCCGGACGTCTGCCGGGCCTGGCCGTTTTTTCGGGGCAATTTGGTGGATGCGGCAAGCTTTGCCATGGCAAAGGAGGACTGCCCCGGCATCCGCGCCGACGCCGCCCATGCCGATTTTGCCCGCGCCGGTTATGACTGGCTGAGCGCCCAGGGCATCCTGGCCCACGATCCGCGCGTCGATGCCCGTGCCCTGATTGTTGATCCCTCCGAACTGCCCGTGCCGCCCACGTCAAAGGATCCGGCATGAAAAAAAATCCCGCCCTCTCCCTTAAAGAATGTTTCGCTATTCTGGGCATTCCCGAAGGCTCCGGGCTGGACGACATCAAACGGGCCTACCGCAAACGCGCCTTTGAACTGCACCCCGACCTCAACCCCAGCGACGGCGCCAGCAGGCAGTTTCAGCAACTGAACGAAGCCTACGTCATCCTGATCCGCCTGGCCGACAACTCCACCGCTTCTTCCAGCGCGGCGGCGAACGCCCGCCCCGAAGCCGGCCCCTCCGCCGCCAGGGCGGGCCATTCCACCTACCGCGATCAGGCCCAAAAAGAACAGAAGGAACAGCGCCAGAAGGAGCAGCGGGAAAAAGAACAGCGCGAAAAAGAGCGCAAAGCCCGCCAGGAGGAAGAACGCAGGGCCCGCGAGGCCGAAGCGCGCCGTATCAAGGAAGATCAGCTTCTTCAGGAAAAAAAGCGCCGGGAAGAAGAACGGCGGGAGCGCCTGCGCCAGGAAATCGAGCGTCAGGAATCCGATCGTCTGGCCCGGCAGGAACGGGTGCGCCAGGAAAAGGAACGCAAAGAAAAAGAGCGGCTGGAAAAGGAACGGCAGGAAGAGGCGCGGCGCATGGCCGAACAGGCCGAAGCCGCCGAACGCGCGGCCGCCGCGCGGCGCGAGGCGGAAAGCCAGGCCCGCGCCCAGCAGGAAGCCCCCCAGGCAGCGCAACATGCCCCAACCGCTTCCTCAGGCCCCTCAGGCCACGCGCCGTACGGAAGCGCGTATTCGGTCACGGATGCCGGCGAGGATTCCGGAACGATTGGGCGGGAAAACCTGCTCAACGACCTGCTCAGCGACCCCTTCGCCCGCCGGGTGTACGAGGATATTTACCGCGAGGTGCAGCAGCGCAAAGAAAGCGCCCCTCCGCCCGAAACGGGCGTCAGCGGTCTTCTTGCGGGCGAAAAAAGCCCGGCGGAGATGGCCAAAAATTTGGGAAAAGCCGTCAAAGGCTGGCTGCGCGAACAAATTGACGAGGAGCAGGAACTTTATTTTCCCGCCGCCAAGCTTTTCCCCGGCGCGCGTATCCGGCTTCAGATACGGCGCGGCCTCGCCAACGAGCTTAAAACCGTGGAAATCACCCTGCCGCCGGATTTTAAGGTGGGCAAACCCGTGCGCCTGCGGGGCATGGGCAAAAAAATCGGCAAATGGCAGGGCGATCTGTACCTGATTTTTCAGCAGAAGGAGCAAAACGGATGAACATTCTTATTTTCGGCCCCAACGGCAGCGGCAAGGGTACCCAGGGGGCGCTGCTCATGGAAAAGTTCGGCGTGGCCCATATCGAGTCCGGCGCCGTGTTCCGCGAGCATGTGGGCAAAGGCACGGCGCTGGGCGTGCAGGCCAAGGCCTACATGGATCGCGGCGAACTGGTGCCCGACGAAATAACCATCCCCATGATCCTTGAAATCCTGCAAAGCAAGGGTTCGTCCGGCTGGCTGCTGGACGGCTTTCCCCGCAATATGGAGCAGGCCCGCAAGCTGGACGAGGCGCTGACCAAGGCGGGCATGACCCTGGATTACGTTGTGGAGATTCTGCTCCCGCGCGGCATCGCCCGCAACCGCATCATGGGACGCCGGCTGTGCGCCCAGGACAACAACCATCCCAACAATATCCACATCGCCGCCATCAAGCCCGCCGGCGACACTTGCCGCGTGTGCGGCGGCAAGCTCTCGGCGCGCGCCGACGATCAGAACGAGCAGGCCATCAACAAGCGGCACGACATTTATTACGACGGCGCGGAAGGCACGCTGGCCGCCGCGCATTACTTCAAAAACCTGGCCAGCCAGAACAAAGAAACCAAGTATATCGAACTGGACGGCCAGGGCAGCATCGAACAGATCCGCGACGATCTGCTGAGCAAGCTGGTCTGACGCTCCCATCGCTTAACGCACAAGGGGGGAGACGCCTTCGCGCCTCCCCCCTTTATTTATTCCCGACTGTGTTTATTTCGGCAAAATCTTGCCGAGCACGCCCGCCGCGCCCTTGCCGACGGAACTCCCGCCCTGCTGGAGCGTGCCGGTGACGCTGGAGCCGCCTTCCTGAAGCGCGCCCGCCACCGACTCAAGCGCTTTGGAAGCGTCGATGCCGTAGGAGGGCGAGGAAAACGGCCCGCTCAGCCTGAGCGGCAGCGCGGGCAGGCCGGGTATGTCCGCCTTGCCGGCGATATCAAGCTGCCGGGCGGGCAGACTGATCGTGCCGGAAGCCCGGACATCCGCCGCCGTGGCGTTCAGATCGCACTGGGTCAGGCGGATGACGCCCTTTTGCGCCTCAAAGGCCGCTTTGGCCGTATCCACGCGGCGCAGCGAAGCCACGGCGTTCGGCGCGCCCTTGGGCAGCAGGTTGACGCCCAGTGTAATGGGCGCGGCCGAAAACGAACCGTTGCCGGAAAGCGTGGTGTCCGGCGAGCCGGTATTCACGGCCAGCGAGGCGTTCAGGGCGCCGGAACCGGCGGCCAGGCCCGGTTTGCCCGCAAGGACGGAAGCTTGCGCCAGATCAATGCCGGGAGCGGAAATGTCGGTCGAAACATCGGCCGTGACGGGCGTCGTGATGGTTTTGCCGCGCAGGACAACCTTGGAGGGCATGGTGACGGGGCCGCCCAACACGTTGAAGCTGAATGGATCGGCCGTATAGGCTCCCGCCTTGCCCCGGACGTGGATTTGCGCCGTGTCAAGCCGCACGCCGCGCAGTTCCAGGCTTTTGACGCTCACGGCCAGATCCGCTTCCGGCCAGGGCAAGGCCAGAGTTTTCGGAGCCGCGGCTTCGGCCTGGCCCTTGGGGGCGTCCGCTGCGGCCGACGGGCCGGGCGCGGGCAGGTAGCGATCAAGTTTGAGGTCGCCCACGGCCAGCTTGCCAACAACAGCCGGCGCGGCGAGATTGATATCCAGATCGGCGTTCAGGGGCGTGCCGTCCAGCATGGCCTCCAGGCCCAAAAGGCGTACAAGGCCCTTGTCCGCCACCAGCTTGCCCTTGACATCAATGCGGCTGAGGGCCTCGGGATCGGCAAACGGCGAGCTTGCGCCGACGGCCGCAAACAGCGGGCGAGCATCGCCCGACGCGCTGAACGACACATCCGCGCCGCCTCCGGCCGGCAGTTTGGGCAGCGCCGTCATCTTGCCGGAAATCTCCGCCTTCATGCCCGGAACCGCCAGCTTCACGCCGTTCAAGTCCAGCGTCTGGGCTTTCAGGCCGTAAGCCGCTTCGCCCTCCAGGCTGACGGCGTCTTTAAACGGCATGGAAGCGGCGGGCGCCAGCCTCGCCTTGCCGATGCGGGCGCTGACAATGTCGTTTTTGCGCGCCAGCGACGCGGCAACGTCGATGTCGCCCGCCAGGGCCTTGCTTTCCAGCGTGCCGCGCACATCCAGCGCGGCGGGCTTGCCGCCCAGAAAACCGCTGCTGAAGTCTTCCAGCGCAAGGTGCGCTTTGGACAGCGTGACGCTCTCGCCGTTCGCCTGAATCAGGGTGATGCGCCCGTTGGTGACGGAAATATTGTCCGGGATCATGCCGAGAGCCTGCGCCGGATCGCTCTTTGCGCCGCCGGGCTGCTTGTCCGCTGCGCCCGGAGAAGCGGGCGCGGCACGCACGATCAGGTCAAGGTCGTCCACCGCAAAGGCCGTGACGCGCAAATCGCCCGTCATCAGCGCGCTGCCCGAAAGCCGGACGGACGCCTTGCTGAAGCTGACGTAAATGCCCTCGTCCTTTTTGCCCCAGCTCGCTTTGCCGAGATCGAGGCCGGGCGAGGGAAAAATGCTCAGTTTCGGCAACGTTTCCATAAGCAGCGGCGCGCCGGTGGCTTCTTCCACATAGGCGCTGAATTTCTGCAAAACAACATCGCCTTTAAAGGCAAACAAGGCGTATACCCCCACAATCAGCGCCAGCACGAGAGCAAGGACGCCCAGAAGAATTTTGCGCAGCATGGCCCCTCCAAAGTTTGACAGGAAGTAGGCTTTTTTTTCAGCTTAACCCCGACGGCGGCTCCGTGCAAGGCATCCGGCATGAGAGGAATCGCCCGCCCCGCCGCTGGCAATTCCGCGTGGTATGCGCTAAGAACACGCCATGTCCGCGCTTCCTCCCTCCATCATGGTTCTCGGCACGTCGTCCAACGCCGGCAAAAGCCTGCTTGTCACGGGCCTGTGCCGGGTTTTTGCCCGCCGTGGCCTCTCTGTCGCGCCGTTTAAAGCGCAGAACATGGCGCTCAATTCCGCCGTCACGCCCGACGGGCTCGAAATCGGCCGCGCCCAGGCGGTGCAGGCTCAGGCCTGCGGCCTGCTCCCCGATGCGCGCATGAACCCCGTCCTGCTCAAACCCTCGTCCGACACCGGATCGCAACTCGTGGTGCTGGGCAAGGCTATGGGCCATTACAAGGTGCGGGAATACGAAAAACTCAAGCCCGAGCTGTTCCAAACCGCCTGCCAGGCCTACGCCGAACTGGCCGCGGGCCGCGACCTGATGATTCTGGAAGGCGCGGGCAGCCCGGCGGAAATCAACCTCAAGGCTTCCGACATCGTCAATACCCGCATGGCGCGCGCGGCCGGGGCCAAAGCCGTGCTCGCGGGCGACATCGATCGCGGCGGCGTGTTCGCGGCGCTTGTCGGCACGCTGGCATTGCTGGAACCGTGGGAACGCGACCTGATCGCGGGCCTGGTGCTCAACAAGTTCCGGGGCGACCCCAGTCTGCTGCCGCCCGCCCTGGAAGAAGTCAGCGCGCGCACGGGCAAGCCCTTCCTCGGCGTGCTGCCCTGGCTCGACATCCGCCTGCCGGAAGAGGATTCCGTGGGCCTGCGCGCGGGCGCCGTGCTGCGGCGCGGCCCGGCGCGCGACGTGCGGACGGACGAGCTTGACGTTGCCATTCTGGAAGTGGCGCACGCGGGCAATATTTCGGACGTTGACCCTCTGCCCGGCGAGCCGGGGCTTAAAACACGCCTGGTGGCGCGGCCGGAAGATCTGGGCCGCCCGGATCTGGTGATCATCCCCGGCAGCAAGAGCACGGCGCTTGATCTGCGCCTTTTGCGCCAGAGCGGCGTGGCGGTCGCCCTGCGCGATCTGCTGGAAACCGAAAACGCGCCCGACGTGCTCGGCATTTGCGGCGGCCTGCAAATGATGGGCAAAACCCTGGAAGACCCCGAAGGCATTGAGGAACAGGCCGGGTACGTTGAGCCCTGCCTCGGTCTGCTGCCGCTGGCTACCGTGATGCGCCCCATAAAAACCCTGCGCCGGGCCGCCTACCGCGATGCGTTGCTGGATCTGCCGTTGCGGGGCTACGAAATCCACCACGGGGCCTCGCACCTTGCCCAGCCGGGCGTGGCCGCCGTCTGGATGCGGGACGACGCCGGGGAAACCATCGGCTGGCGGGACGACAAAGGAACGCACCGCCTGTGGGCAACTTACGCGCACGGGCTTTTTGAAGACGACGCCTACCGCTGCGCCCTGCTGAACGATGTGCGCCGCCATCGGGGCAAACCGGAACGGACTCCCTCCTCCTATTCGCTGGAACCCGCGCTCGACGCGTTGGCGGATGCGGTGGAAACCCATCTGGATCTGGATATGCTGTTTTCCGGCAAGCAGCCGGGACGTGGACTATAACGGACATACGCGAGGCTTCCATGCGCGATCTCACCACCATGACCATCTTGTTTCGGGGCGCGGGCGATCTGGCCACGGGCGCGGCTTTGCGCCTTTACAACGCAGGCCTGCGCCGCCTGGTTTTTCTGGAAATTCCCCAACCCATGGCGGTGCGCCGCACCGTCAGCTTTTCCGAGGCCGTGTACGAAGGATCCTATGTGGTGGAAGGCGTGCGCGCGGAACGGGCGGGCAGCCCGGACGATCTGCCCGCCATCTGGGCGCGCGGCGCGGTGGCGGTACTGGTGGATCCCGAGGGCGCCAGCCTGCCGCTCATCCGCCCGGACGTCGAGGTGGAAGCCACGATTTCCAAGCGCAACGTCGGCGTGCGCCGGAGCGACGCGCCGCTGGTGATCGGCCTTGGCCCCGGCTTCAGCGCAGGCGGGGACGTGCACCTGGTGGTGGAAACCAACCGGGGCATCAGCATGGGCCGCATCATACGCGAAGGTTCGGCGGAACCCAACACCGGCAAGCCCGGCAGAGTTATGGGCTACGACGTGGAGCGCGTGCTGCGCGCGCCTTGCGCCGGCCTGTTTGAAACCGGCCTGGACATCGGCGATTACGTCCGTGCCGGCGACAGTACCGGTACGGTGGACGGCGAGCCGGTGCCCGCGCTGATTTCCGGCACGCTGCGCGGCCTTTTGCGCAGCGGCTTGCGCGTGGACGCGGGGGCCAAACTGGGCGACGTGGAGCCGCGTTCCCAGGTGGGCTTCCATCAAGTGTCCGACAAAGGCCTCGCGCTGGGCGGCGCGATCCTGGAAGCGGTTGTCGCCCACGCTATTGCCGAAAAATCCTGAACGCTCAATGCCATAACGCGTAGCGGCCGCTTTCCTGTTCGGGAAAGCGGCCGCTGCGCGCAAGAGGGGGAAGGCTGTTCGCTACTGCTTAAGAGTCTCGCAGTGCGCGTTGATCACGCCGGCAATGGCGTTCAGGCTGAAGTTGGGCATCATGTGCACGGTTTTGCAATACTTTTTGGCCAGATTTTTCACCAGTTTACATGCCCCGTGGCTGTTGCAGTTAACGGGGCACAGCACCACGTCGGCCCTTTGCAGGCTCTGCTCCAACTGCTTTTTGCCGCCGCGCATGTGCCCCGCGTGATATTCCAGAATGCCGCCGCCGTCGTCTTCCACCAGCTTGCGGTACTGGCTTTCCATCCTTTCAATGCCGCCGACAATCAGGATGCGCTGGCGGCATAAATCGAAGGAGGGGCAGGCGCCGCAATCTCCGCAGTTCTCGCCGGTTTGGCAGATGACGTTTTCCGGACAAACGGCGCACATGCTGCCGTCCGCGCTATCCATGCTATCCAGGGCGTCCTGTGCGCTGAGGGCGTCCAGAGCTTCCAGGGCATCCAGCGATTCAAAGCTGTATGCCGCAAGGCTTTGCCGCATGGCATCCAGCGCCTTGCGCGCGGCCAGCGTTTCTTCTTCCAGCCGGGCGCGCAGTTGGCGCATGGTGGAGATTTCCCGGCTCAAGTCCTCGTATTCCCGCCTGAGGGCGTCCGCTTTGCCGTCCGTATGCTTGCCCATAAAACACCTTTAAAGGGCCCGGCGCGGAGAGAGGACGCGCCGGGCCGGTTTTATGCCCAGAGGCGCAGGCCGATCTGATACGCCGCCACGGCCACGCCAAAGGCAAGGAGTGTGTTGAAAACCATGCTGAACGCCACCCAGCCCCAGGATCCGGCTTCCTGGCGGATGACCACCAGCGCCACAAAGCAGGGCGAGTACAGCAGCACAAAGAGCATGAGCGCCAGCGCGGTAGCGGGCGACCAGTGCGGATCCGCGGCCAGGCTTTCCGCAAGCGGCGTCGCGTCTTCGGGATCCACTTCGCCCAGCGAATACGCCGTGCCCAGGGTGGAAACCAGCGCTTCCTTGGCCGCGATGCCGCCGATCAGCGCCACATCCACGCGCCAGTCAAATCCGGCGGGCGCGGTTACCGGTTCCAGAGCCGTGCCGAGGCGTCCGGCCACGGAATTGCGCAGGCTTTCTTCGGAAAGGGTTTTGGTGGCCTCGTCCAGTTCGTCCTGGGCGGCCTGTTGCTCCGCTGAGGGCTCCACGCCTTCTTCCAGCGCGGGCAACGCGGCAAGGCGTTCTTCCGCCGTGGCGATACGGGCCTCAAGCGGGGCCGCCGTTTTTTCGTCCAGCGTGGGGAAGGTGAGGCCTGCCCAAATCACGATGGAAATAGCCACCAGCACCGTACCGGCCTTTTTGAGGTACATCCAGGTGCGTTCCCAGCAGTGGATCAGCAGGCTGCGGAGCGTGGGCATGCGGTACGGCGGCAGCTCCATGACAAAGGGCGTGGATTCGCCGCGGATGATGGTGGAGCGCAAAAGCCGGGCTATCAGAAGCGCGAAGACCCAACCGGCCAGAATAAGGCCCATCATGACCGACGCTTCCTGACCGGGGAAAAACACGCCGGCCAGGAGCAAAAAGACCGGCAGCTTGGCGCCGCACGCCATGTAGGGCAGCGTCAGCAGCGTGGCCAGCTTTTCTTTGGGGCTGCGCAGGGTGCGCGTGGCCATGACGCCGGGAATGGCGCAGCCGCCCGCGATGCCGCCGCCTATAATGTAGGGCATGACGGAACTGCCGTGCAGGCCGAACGCGCGGAACACCCTGTCCACCATGTAGGCGATGCGGGCCATGTAGCCAGAATCTTCAAGAAAAGCGATGAACAGGAACATGATCATGATCAGCGGCACAAAACTGAGCACGCCGCCCACGCCGGCGATGATGCCGCTGACAACCAGCGACTGCAAAAAGCCTTCGGGCAGCACGGCGGTCAGGGCGTCGCCCAGCAGGCCCACGGCTTCCTCCACCCAGCCCTGGGGATACGCCCCCACGCTGAACGTGGCCCAGAACATGACGAAGATGAGGCCAACCATGATGATCGGGCCCAGAACGGCGTTGGCCAGCACTTTGTCGAGCTTGTCGCTCAGGGCCAGTCGATCGCGCGTCATGTCGCGCGTCATGACGCCGTCGCGCAACGTGCTTTTGATAAAGCCGTAGCGAAAATCCGCAATAATGGATTCCGGCGTGGTGTTCAGCGTTTTGCGCAGATGGTCGGCCACGGTCGCGCGGACGGCCAGCAGCCTGTCCGTCACGGCGGCGTCAACGCCGCGCAGTTCGTCCAGCATGTCGCTGTCGTTTTCCAGCACCTTGATGGCCAGCCAGCGCGAAGTATATTTGGGGGCCAGCAGCGCGGCTTCCCCAATGATTTCTTCCATTTTGGCCAGCACGGGGTCGAGATCCGACCCGTAGCTGATGCGCAGGGGCGCCAGCTTTTCCCGCGTACGGCCGAAGGCCAGGGCTTTTTCCAGCGCCGCGTTCAGCCCTTCGCCGGTGCGGGCCACGGTTTCCACCACCGGCACGCCAAGACGCTCCCCCAGCAGAACGGTGTTCACCTGAATGCCCGCGGCGCGCGCCTCGTCCATCATGTTGCAGGCCAGCACCAGCGGCAGGCCCATTTCCAGAATCTGGACCGACAAAAGCAGGTTGCGCTCCAGCGCCGCGGCATCCACCAGGTTGATGACGGCCAGCGGGGGATTTTCCGTCAGCTCGCGGCGGGCGATGATTTCTTCCTGCGAATAGGCGGTCAGGGAATACGTTCCGGGCAGGTCGATCAGATGAACGGCCTCGCCGCCCACATGCGCCACGCCTTCCTTGCGATCCACGGTCACGCCGGGGTAGTTGCCCACATGCTGGCGCGTGCCCGTATACTTGTTGAAGGCCGTGGTTTTGCCGCAGTTGGGGTTGCCCGCCAGCGCAATCCTGATGTCGGCCGGGCGCGGCGCAACTCCGGGCTGGACGCTTTTTTCCGTGGCAATTTTAAGCGCTTGCGCCATATCAGTTCACCTCAACCATAATGTAATCCGCTTCCTTGTTGCGCAGGGCAAGCGTGATGCCGGCAAGGCGCACAGCCACGGGATCGCGCAACGGAGCGCGGCCCACAATTTCCACTGTGGAACCGGGGATAAGCCCCATATCCCGAATACGGCGACCCATTTCGCCTTCCGCGTCGATGCCGATAATGCAGCCCTTCTGCCCTTCCCTCATTTCCCGAAGGCCAATGCGCTTTTCCGTGCTGTTCTTCGTATCCATAGTGTCCCTCACCGCTTGCGTCATTCTAAAAAATGAAATTCTCTTTCAGTGATCTGGCAAAAAAAATCAGAAATTTCGCGGCTTCTCGCTGTCCGAACTGGATCGGCACCCTGCGCAGGGACGAATTTCTGAAAGCGTGGAGCCTTGCCGCGCGCATGAGCCGCCGCAATGACACGACCCCGTGCCCCTGGCGGCCCGCCACATGCGCCGCGCAATGTACAGCGCGGCCAGTGCGATAATCAGCCCGACAAACAGGGTATCCATACAAAACTCCTTGCCCTTGCAGGCGTTCGTGGCAGAAATATACGCACGACTCTCATGACTTGTCAAGATTAATGAAAAAGATTTTCAAAGTCCAACACCCCTGCCCGTTCGCCTTAAACGCGGCGAGGCCGGAAAACCGGCCTCGCGTGCAATGGGAAGGAAAAACGCCTACGCCGTTTTTTTGCGGCGGGACGCGGCGGCTTTGGTCGGCGTCATCAACACCAGCGGCAAAAGCTCGTCGATGGAGGCGACGGTTTTGATGTCGATTTTACGGCGTAAATCGGCCGGGATTTCTTCCAGATCCTTCAGGTTTTGCGAGGGGATGACGGCCCGGGTCAGGCCACGGGCCACAGCGCCCAGGATTTTTTCCTTGATGCCGCCCACAGGCAGCACCCTGCCCCGCAGGGTGATTTCGCCGGTCATGCAGGTATCGCCCCGCACGGGCACGCCGCTGAGCGCAGAAACCAGCGCCGTGACCATGGTGACTCCGGCGGACGGCCCATCCTTGGGCGTGGCCCCGGCGGGCACATGGATGTGGATGTCGCGCTCCTCAATGAAGTTGGGCGGAATGCCAAGTTGCTCCGAGTGGGTGCGGGCGTAGCTGAGCGCGGCCTGCGCGCTTTCTTTCATAACGTCGCCAAGCTGGCCGGTCAGCATCAGGCCGCCCTTGCCCTTCATGGTCGTGGCTTCCACATGCAGCACTTCGCCCCCGGCCTGCGTCCAGGCCAGGCCCAGAGCCACGCCGGGCAGGAGAACGGCGTCCTTTTCCTCGTCCAGAAAGCGGGGCGCGCCCAAAAGTTTGAACAGGTGGGCGGAAGATACCGTAAAGGGGCCGCTTTCGCCCTGTGCCTTGCGGCGCGCCAGCTTGCGGCACACCGTGCCGATCTGCCGCTCCAGATCGCGCAGGCCCGCCTCGCGCGTGTAATCGCGGATAATGCGGCCTATGGCGGCGTCGCGCACGGTGATGTCGTCCGGTTTGAGGCCGTTGCCCGCGATCTGGCGCGGCAAAAGGTATTTTTTGGCGATGGCCAGCTTTTCCTGCTCCGTGTAGCCGGCCAGCGAGATGATTTCCAGCCGGTCGCGCAGGGCGGCGGGTATGGTTTCAAGCTGGTTGGCCGTGCAGAGGAACAGCACCTTGGAAAGATCGAACTCCACGTTCAGGTAGTGATCGCTGAAGTGGGAATTCTGTTCCGGATCCAGCACTTCAAGCAGCGCGGACGAGGGATCGCCGCGAAAATCGCTGCCCAGCTTGTCGATTTCATCCAGAATGATGACGGGGTTGCGCGTGCCGGCCTGCTTGAGCGCCTGGATGATGCGGCCCGGCATGGCGCCGATGTAGGTGCGCCGGTGCCCGCGTATTTCGGCCTCGTCGCGCATGCCGCCGAGCGAAATGCGCTGGAATTTGCGCCCCATGGCCTTGGCGATGGAGCGGCCCAGCGAGGTTTTGCCCACGCCCGGAGGCCCGACAAAGCACAGGATGGGGCCTTTGGAATCCGGGTTGAGCTTGCGCACGCTGAGATATTCGAGGATGCGATCCTTGATGCGCTCCAGCCCGTAATGATCGTCGTCCAGAATGGCCTTGGCCTTGACGATGTCCAGCCGATCGCGCGAGAGTTTTTTCCAGGGCAGATCGGTCAGCCATTCCAGATACGTCCGCACCACGGTGGCTTCCGCCGAATCGCCGTGCATGCTGGCGAGGCGGCGCAACTGCTTGTCGGCCTCCTTGCGGGTATCCGGGGGCAGGCCGGCCTTGGTCAGCGCTTCGGCCAGCGCGTCGATGTCGTCGTCCGCATCCGCGCCGTCGCCCAGCTCCTGCCGGATGGCTTTAAGCTGTTCGCGCAGAAAATAATCGCGCTGCGCCTTGTCCATGCCTTCGCGCGCCATGCCCTGGATCCGGGCCTGCATGCCCGCGATTTCCACCTCGCGCGAGAGGTGCTGGTTGACCATTTTCAGGCGCTCGACAGGGTCAAGGGCTTCCAGGAGTTCCTGCGCGTCCGATACGCGCAGGCGCATGTTCGCGGCGATCAGATCGGCCAGGCGGCCGGGATCGTCCACCGACATGAGCACGCCCATGATGTCGTTGACAGGAATGCCGCGCAGGTTGAGGATCTTTTCGCTCTGCTCGCGCGCGGAGCGGATCAGCGCGGACTGCGCGATATCCGCCGGGGCGGGCGCTTTTTCGGGCAAAACTTCAATCTGCGCGGCAAGAAACGGCTCCGTCATGGAGTAGCTTTTGATCCGCGCCCGCGCCAGACCCTGCACCAAAATCTTGACCTGGCCGTCGGGCATTTTGATCATGCGCAGGATCATGCCCACGGAGCCCACGGTGTAAATGTCCGCCGGGCCGGGCGCTTCCACCGACATATCCTTCTGCGCGGCCAGCAGCAAAAAACGGTTGGTGCTGAGGGCCGAATCCACCGCGAGGATGGACTTTTCCCGGCCCTCATACAGCGGCACGATCATGGAGTTGAACACCACGTTGTCGCGCAGGGGCAGCACCGGCAACTGCGAAGGAATTTCCGAAAGCGCGGGGTCTTCCGGCCGGTCGTCGGCCGGGGCGGAGCGCACGGCAACGGAGGAAGCCGGACGCCACACACGGCGGCGGGGACGGACGGGCGCGGGATCAGTGTCCGGCTTTTCCTTGTCCGGTTGTTCCTCATTCTGGCGACGCCCCCCGGCCGGGCCGGCAGGGCGTTTTTTTCTGACGGGGGCTTCAGGGGCGTCCTTTACAGGCTCGTCGTCCTGATTCTGGTTTTCAGCAAACAGAACATGCTTGTCACTCATGGGCATCCTCTTCGGGTATCGGAACACGCGGCGCGCTATCCGAGCAGGCGATCTTTCGTCAGGCTGTACCAGGCTCCGTCCGCCAGGATCAGATGATCCAAAAAACGCAGGCCCACAGCCGCCATAACCTGCCGCAAACGCTGTGTTGTTTCCAGATCCAGGCTGGAAGGCAGCACGCTTCCGCCGGGATGATTATGGACAAGCACCAAACCGGACGCCTTGCGGGCCAATGTCAGTTCCACGGCTTCTCTTGGCGAAATCAGAACGTGATTGACCGATCCCGTATTAATTTTCTCAAAACTAAGCAGTCTGTTGCCATTGTCCAGCAGCGCGGCCCATACTTCTTCCCTCGGGCACCCCGCGAGGCGGCAACGGGCCAGTTCCCCGATGTCTTCCATGGTGACGGCCCGCTTCTTTCTTACGGCCTCTTCAAAGTAGCGGGCAATGATTTCCCGCAAAAGTTTGATATAAGCTTCCAGTGACGGGCCCGCGCCGGGCGTTGCGGCGAGCTCCGTCGGATGCGCGTCCAGAAGGCCCGCAATGCCGCCAAAGCGGTCTAACAGTTCTTTGGCCAGCGGTTTGGTGTCTTTGCGGAGAAAAACATAGCCGAGCAAAAGCTCCAGCAATTCATAGTCGTACGCCAGACGCGGATCGGCCAGAACGCGGGCGCGCAAGCGGGCCCTGTGGCCGGAGTGGTGCGGCTTTTCCGGGGCGCTCATGCCGGCCCGCTCCGGCGCGCGCCCGCGAAAAGCAGCCCAAGATCGGCCGCCAGCGCTTCCAGCGCCTGCGCGGGCTGGCGCCGGCCGGATTTGACCGCCCATTCCGTTTCCATAATCGCCCGGAAAAGCCGGGCCAGCCCTCCGGTGCCGAGGCGCGCGGCCACATCCCGCTTCATGCCCGCCACATGCTGCGGCAGGTAAACCGATTCTCCGGCGAGGATTTGCCACAATATGCGGGCTTCGCGCGCCAGCAACGCCAGCAGCGGGAAAAGCGCGGCGTCCGCGTTGGATCGCGCCACAGCGGCCCATACCTCCGCCGTGCGGCCGGTTTCCAAATCCCGGATCAGATCAAACAGGATCACTTCCGGATTGTATTCGGCCAGTTGGCCGATCAGCGCCTCATCCGGCACGCCGCCCGGCGAGGCCAGAAACAGCTGCTCCAGCGCCCCGCGCACGGCGGCGGCCTCGGGGGGCAGCACGCCGCACAGCGTCTCCAGCATGTTTTTGGACAGCGTCAGGCCCAGGCGTTTGGCTTCGGCCTGCGCAAAACGCGGCAACGAGCGGGCGTCCAGGCCTGGCGCGCGCCAGATCCAGCCCTTTTTTTCGGCAAAATCAAGGCATTTCAACTTGGCGATGTGGGCGGGCAGCTTGGGCTGGCCTTTTTCCCACGCGCTTTCCAAAAAGAAGATCGGCAGGATGCCGGAACGCGGCGTGGCCAGCGTGGCCGAAAGTTTTTTCCAGATTTCGGCGGGCAGGCTTTGCGCGGCGCGCACGATCACCACGCGCGCGGACGCCGCCAAACCCGGCACGGTCAGCGCTTCCCAAAAACGGGCGTCGAGGTTGTCGTCCGCCCAGAAGACGCGAAGCTCCGCGCCGGGCTGGGCGGCCAGCAACTCGTCCACGCGGTCGCGAGACAGGGCGCTGTCCGGGCAGAGGCAGAAGTAAAAACCGGGCATGTCCACCGCGGCCTCCCGCAGGTTCAAAAACTGTGCTGCATCCTGTCCATGGCGCGGTAAAGGGCCTGCACCAGCGCGGCGCGCAGGCTGTCCTCGGCGGAGGCGCGTTCGTACAATTCCGAGTACGTCACAATGCCCGATCGCCATACCGGCGCGCCGCTTTTGCCGTCGCGCACCACAAGCTCCAGCGTGGCCACGGAAGTCGTCAACAGCGTGACGCCCTCCTCGTCGCTGAAAGCGGCGCGCGTCTGGAGCGAGGGCGAACGGATATCCAGCACATAATCGGCCTTGCCCTCGTCCACCCAGCGGGCCAGCTTGCGGAGCGACATTTCATCCCGCGCGGCGGAGCGCAAAAACGCGGGCATCCAGGGGTACAGCGAGGATTGCTCCACCACGCCCATGGTGATGGTCTTGTCGCCCTCCCCCAGCACACTGGCCGCCACGGGCTCCTGAAAGCCCTGCCACTGATAGCCGCAGGCCGAACACGCCAGGCACAGGGCCGCGAGCAGGAATGCGCGGCGTAACATCAGCCCGCCACCACGTTGATCAGTTTGCCGGGCACCACGATCACCTTGCGCACGGTCAGGCCGGCCAGATGGCGCTGCGTATCGGCATCGGCCAGAGCGGCCTTTTCCGCGTCCTCGCGCGAGGCGTCGGCGGGCAGTTCCACCTTGCCGCGCAATTTGCCGTTGATCTGGATCACCATGGTGATCACGTCGCGTTTCAGCGCTTCGGGCTGCCAGGCGGGCCAGGGCTCGCGGGAAACGGTTCCGGCGTGGCCCAGCGCGCTCCACAATTCCTCGCACACATGCGGCGTCACCGGCGCAAGCAGCGTCAGCACGGTGGCCATGGCGGACGAAAGGCCCTGCCGGCCTTCCGGCGTGGCCGCCAGATTGTCCTTAAGCTGATACATGGCGTTGACCAGCTCCATGATGGCGGCGATGGCGGTATTGAACTGATAACGGTTGCCTATGTCCTCGCCTACCTTTTTGACGGTGGCGTGCTCGCGCAGGCGCAGTTCCGCGCCCTGCTCCGACGCGCCCGCGCCGTTGTACGAGCAGGCGGACACCGGCGTCAGGATGGGCTCGAGTTCGGCAAAAAGCCGCCACACGCGGTTGAGGAAGCGCGACGAACCTTCGATGCCGCTGTCGAGCCAGTCAAAATCGCGCTCCGGCGGCGCGGCGAACAGGCAGAACAGGCGTACGGTGTCGGCCCCGTATTTGGCGATCATTTCCGCCGGCGCGACAACGTTGCCCTTGGATTTGGACATCTTGAAGCCGTCTTTGAGCACCATGCCCTGCGTGAGCAGGTTGGCGAAGGGCTCGTCCAGTTGGGCAGGGAAAAAGCCCAGGTCGCGCAGCACCTTGGTGAAGAAGCGCGCGTACAAAAGGTGCAGGATGGCGTGCTCCACGCCGCCGATGTACTGGTCAACAGGCAGCCAGTAGGCCAGGGTTTCGGGGTCGAAGGGCGCGCTGTCGAGCCGCGCGCCGGTGAAGCGGGCAAAATACCAGGACGACTCCACAAAGGTGTCCATGGTGTCGGTTTCCCGTCGCGCGGGCTGGCCGCAACGGGGGCAGGCGGCTTCCGCAAACGGCGCGAAGTCGGGCAGCGGCGAACGCCCGTCCGGCTTGGTCTGCACATCCAGCGGAAGCTCCACGGGCAACTGATCTTCCGGCACGGGCACCATGCCGCACGATTCGCAGTACACCACGGGGATGGGCGCGCCCCAGTACCGCTGGCGCGAAATGTTCCAGTCGCGCAGCCGCCAGTGCACGGAGCGCTTGCCCTTGCCCGCGTCTTCCAGGGCCTTGATCACGGCGGCCTTGCCCTGTTCGCTCGGCGTGCCGTCAAACGCGCCGGAGTTCGTCATCAGGCCGGGGCCCGTCCAGGCTTCCGTCATGGTTTCGGGCCGCAGTTCCAGCCCTTCGGGCTGAATGACCACCTTGACGGGCAGGCCGAAGGCGCGGGAAAATTCAAAGTCGCGCTGATCGTGGGCGGGCACGGCCATAACCGCGCCGGTGCCGTAGTCGGCCAGCACAAAGTTGCCGAGCCAAACCGGGATGCGCTCGCCGGTGAACGGGTTGAGGCAATACGATCCGGTAAAAACGCCGTCTTTGACCAGAGCGTCGGACTGGCGTTCTTCCTTGTTCATCGCGGCGGTGCGCTCAATGAATTCGCGGATGGGGCGCTTGTCGGGCGCGGCGGCGATCAGTGTTTCCGCCAGGGGGTGCTCCGGGGCCAGCGTCATGAACGTCACGCCGAACACGGTGTCCGGCCGTGTGGAGAACACGCGGATTTCGCCCTGCCCGTTTTCGAGCGGGAACACGATGTCCGCGCCTTCCGACTTGCCGATCCAGTGGCGCTGCATGGTCAGCACGCGATCCGGCCAGCCGCCCTCAAGCTTTTCGAGGTCGGCCAGCAGTTCGTCGGCATAGGCGCTGATGCGCAAAAACCACTGGGTCAGTTCCTTCTGCTCCACCACGCTGTTGCAGCGCCAGCAGCGGCCGTCCTCCACCTGCTCGTTGGCCAGCACGGTGTGGCAGTCGGGGCACCAGTTTTGCGGCGCCTTTTTACGGTAGACCAGACCTTTTTCCAGCCAGCGCAAAAAGAAAAGCTGTTCCCAGCGGTAATAGCCCGGATGGCAGGTGGCCACTTCGCGCCGCCAGTCGTAGGAATAGCCGAGGCGCTTGAGCTGCTCGCGCATGTTGTCGATGTTGGCGTACGTCCAGGAGGCGGGATGCACGTTGTTTTTGATGGCCGCGTTTTCCGCCGGCAGGCCAAAGGCGTCCCAGCCCATGGGATGCAGCACGTTGTAGCCCTTCATGCGTAAAAAGCGGGCCACCACGTCGCCTATGGAGTAGTTGCGCACATGCCCCATGTGGATGTTGCCGGAAGGATAGGGGAACATTTCCAGCAGATAGTATTTGGGGCGCGAGGGATCAGGCTCGCAATGGAATTCGCCGCCGTCTTCCCAGCGCTGCTGCCATTTGAGTTCCAGTTCCTGCGGCTCGTACCGGGAGGGAATCGCCATATCAACCTCATCCACTGCAGTTTAGCTTTGACGTGATACACGCAGTTCCGTGAGCATTTTCAAGGGAAAATGCTCTGGAAATATTTCCGATGCTCAGTTGGGCCTGAGTTCGCCCTTGTCCATAGCCTTGCATGCGGCGTCCAGAATGCCGTTGACAAAGGCCAGGGATTTTTCTTCCCCAAACTGGCGGTTCAGTTCCAGCGCTTCGTTCAGGGCCACCTTGGCGGGCACGTCCGGGCGGTACAAAATTTCAAAAAGCGCCAGGCGCAGCAGGGTCAATTCCACCCGGCCGACGCGCTCCAGACGCCAGTTTTTGGCGAAACGGGCGATAATTTCGTCCAGTTCGCCCGCTTTGCGCCACACGCCTTCCACCAGTTCCCAGGCAAAACCCGCGGTTTCCACGCCCTGCTCTTCCGCATCCGCCCGGGGGGTGGAGCGAAAGGCTTTTTGCAGATCCTCAAGACTTTGCGAGGCAATAAACTCCTGCCCATACAACACCTGAAACGCCAGGCTGCGGGAAACGCGACGCGGCGTCATTCAGATCTGCTCCAGCACGCGGATGGTTTCAAGCATGGCGGCGGCGGCTTCCACGCCCTTGTTGCCGCCCTTGCTGCCCGCACGTTCGATGGCCTGCTCCAGATTGTCGGTGGTCAGGAGGCCGAAGCCGACGGGCAGATCATAGTCCAGCGAAACATGGGCCAGGCCCTTGCTGGCTTCGGACGCCACAAAGTCAAAATGCGGGGTGGAACCGCGAATCACCGCGCCAAGCGCCACAATGCCGTCGTACTCGCCGGATTTGGCGAGGCGCTTGCAGGCCAGCGGCAGCTCGAACGCGCCGGGAATGCGGATGATGGTCAAGTCCGAGCGCGACGCGCCGTGCCGCGTCAAATAATCCACCGCGCCGCCGATCAGCCGATCCACGACAAAGTCGTTAAAGCGCGTGGCGACAAGGGCGATTTTGAGCCCGGCCGCGTCCATTTTGCCTTCCACACTACGGATGTTTTCCATGGCGTTCTCCTGTTAGAGCAGATTAACTTTGAGCTAGCGCACAGCCGGGAACGATGTTTTGTCGCCCAAGTTTCACGCCTCGGCCGTTGCACTCCGGCCTCGCGGCGGAACTTCGCGACGCTCAGTTCCGTGGGCATTTTCAAAATGAAAACGCCCTATTCCGCCCGCTGGGCATGAGGGTGCACCAGATCGAGCAGATGGCCCATTTTTTCTTTTTTGGTCAGCAAATAGTCTTCGTTGGAGGAGCAGGGCTCCAGTTCCAGGGGCATACGTTCGGCAATATGCAGGCCGTAGCCTTCCAGCCCGATCACCTTGCGCGGGTTGTTGGTGAGCAGGCGCAGGTTGTGGATGCCGAGATCGACCAGAATTTGCGCGCCCACGCCGTAATCGCGCAAGTCGGCCCGGAAGCCGAGGCGGCGATTCGCCTCCACGGTGTCCAGCCCGTCGTCCTGCAACGCGTAGGCTTTGATTTTATTGGCCAGGCCGATACCCCGGCCCTCCTGGCGCATATACAGCACGGCCCCCCTGCCCTCGCGCTCGATCATGCGCATGGCCGCGGCAAGCTGGCCGCCGCAGTCGCAGCGTTGCGAGCCGAACACGTCGCCGGTCAGGCATTCGCTGTGGATGCGCACCAAGGCCGGGTCGCCGGAGCCCACGTCGCCCTTGACCAGCGCGACGTGCGTCTGGTTGTCCAGCGAGTTTTCGTAGGCGATCACTTTAAAGTGCCCGTAGCGCGTGGGCATGTCGGCCTCGGCCACACGGCGCACCGCCACCTGGCCGCGATCCATGCGGTAGCGGATGATGTCGCGGATCGTGGCGATATGCAGATTGTGTTGTTCGGCGAAAATCTCCAGATCCGGCAGGCGCGCCATTTCACCGTCGTCACGCATGATTTCGCAAATGACGGCGGCGGGCTTAATGCCGGCCAGGCGGGCCAAATCCACGCTGCCTTCGGTCTGGCCGGCGCGCATGAGCACGCCGCCCGGCTGCGCGCGGAGCGGAAAAATGTGGCCGGGCGTCACCAAATCGTCGGGCTGCGCGCCGTCGGCCACGGCCGCCAGGATGGTGCGCGCCCTGTCGGAAGCGGAAATGCCCGTGCTGACGCCCTCGCGCGCCTCGATCGACACCGTGAAATTGGTGCCGAAGCGCGAGCCGTTGCGCTGCGTCATCATCGGCAGATGCAGCGCGTCCACCATGTCCGCGTCCAGCGGCAGGCAGATGAGCCCGCGCCCGTACTTCGCCATAAAATTGATGCTTTCCGGGGTGACAAACTGGGCGGCGATGGTCAGATCGCCCTCGTTTTCCCGGTCGTCGTCATCCACCAGGATAATCATTTTCCCCTGGCGGATGTCCTCAATCGCGGTTTCGACGCTGCAAATAGGCATATGTTATCCTTTAAAACCCGTTTTCGCGCAAAAAATCCAGGGTCAGCCCGCCCGGTGCCGGAGCGGCGGGCGCAAGCGCGTGCTGGACGTATTTGCCGATCATGTCCGTTTCCAGATTGACGGCGCGGCCGGGCGCCCAATGCGCCGCCGTGGTAACGCGCCACGTTTCCGGAATGACATTGACCTCCAAAAAGCCGGGGCCGCAGGCGTTGACCGTGAGGCTGACGCCGTCCAGCGCCACCGAGCCCTTGGGGATGATCTGCCCGCTCCAGGCCGGATCAAATTCCAGGCGCACTCGGCGCGATTCCCCGTCTTTTGTGACGGCGGCGACGCGCGCCACCGCGTCCACATGACCGCTGACCAGATGCCCGCCCAACCGGTCGCCCAGCGCCAGCGCCCGCTCCAGATTGACGCGCGCGCCGGGACGCAGATCGCCCAGCGTGGTGTGCGCGAGCGTTTCGGCCGAGGCGTAGGCGGCAAACACGCTTTCGCCTTCCCAGGTTTCCGCCGTCAGGCAGGCGCCGTTCACCGCGACGGATTCCCCCACACGGGGATCCGCCCACGCGAAAAGCGCCCGGATGCGCAGGCGGGCCTGCCCGGCGCGCGCATCCACGGCGATCACTTCGCCCTGTCCGTTAACAAGTCCGCTGAACATGCTAGTTCCGTTCCGGCCGGAAAACAAGGTGGATGTCGCCGCCCACCCGCTCTTCCCGGCAAAGGCGCAGGCGCAGGGCGGCGTCCATGGACGCTCCGCTGTTGCCCGCAAAGAGAGGTTCGGCATCTTCCGCGCCCAGCACCAGCGGCGCGTAATGCAGATGAAATTCGTCCACAAGGCCGCCGCGCAGCAAGGAAAAAGCCAGCTTGCCCCCGCCTTCGCACAGGACATAGGGGCAGCCTTCTTCTTGGCGCAAAATGGTCAGCACCCGGCGCAGATCAATACCCGCCGCGTCCGGCTCCACGCCGTAAAGTCGCGCGCCCTTGCGCCGCAGCGCCTCCGCCTCGGCGGACGCGGCGTGTTCGGCCCGGCAAAAAAAGACGGATTCGCCCGCGCGTTCGCGCAGCAAGCGGGCGTCCGCAGCCGGAGGCAACGACGAGGCGACAGCCGCCAGCGGCTGGCGAAGAGCGGAAACATCGCGCGCGGTCAGCAAAGGATCGTCGCGGCGCAACGTCTGGCCGCCCACCAGTACGGCTCCGCCCGCGCGGCCCACGTTGGCGCGCAATTCCATAACTTTTTGGCGCGAGGCCTCGCCGGTCACGCGCTGGGCGCGGCCCTGGCGGCCCGCGATGCGGCCGTCCAGCGTTGAGGCCATTTTGAGGATCACATAGGGGCGATCCGTGGTCTGCCACACGGTAAAATCGGCGATCAAATCCCGGCACTCGCCTTCGAGTATGCCCATGTCCACCCCATCCACGCGCACGCCCGCCTCGCGCAGTTTGGCCGCGCCTCCGGCGGCGACGGGGTTGGCGTCGGCCGTGCCGATCACCACATGCCGTATGCCCGCCGCGATGATCGCGTCCGCGCAGGGCGGCGTTTTGCCGTAATGGGCGCAGGGTTCCAGCGTGACCGCCAGCGTGCAGCCCGCCGGGTCAACGTCTTTTGCGGCGGCGTCCTTGAGGCAGGCGATTTCCGCATGATCCCGGCCGGGGGCCTCGTGCCAGCCGCGCGCGACAACCACGCCGTTCTTCGCCAGCACCGCGCCGACCGTGGGATTGGGCGCCGCGCTCCAGCGGCCGCGTTCGGCCAGCTCCAGGGCTTCGCGCATCAGCGCGGCGCAGGGGCTCACGGCCGGACTCCGGCCGGATGGATTCCAAACGGGTAGTCTCCCTCCAGCGGCAACAGTTCCAGGCGCACGCCGGCTTCCCTGGCCATGGCTTCGGCCAGGGGATCGGGGTAGCTTTCCGCGTGCCAGACGGTGGTGATGCCGCAGTTGATCAGCAGCTTCATGCAGATGATGCAAGGCTGGGTTGTGCAGAACAGTTCCGCACCCGGCAGGGAAATGCCGTGGATGGCGGCCTGGACGATCACGTTTTGTTCCGCGTGCAGGCCCCGGCAAATTTCGTGGCTCTGGCCCGAAGGGATGTTGCGCTGCTGGCGCAGGCAGCCCACCTCGGCGCAGTGCGGCACGCCGGCCGGCGCGCCGTTGTAGCCGGTGGCGAGGATGCGCCGATCCTTGACCGCTACCGCGCCCACCCGGCGGCGCAGGCAGGTGGAGCGCTCCGCCACAAGGTAGGCGATGCGCATAAAATACTGCGACCAACTGATCCGGCCGGCTTCCGCCATGGCATCCTCCGTAAGCGCCCGTCATTCATCCGGGCGAACGCCCAGCCGAACATCTAGCACGGGAGCGCGGAACTGGAAAGGGGGCCGAAGCCCCCTCAGAATCATGATACAATAATGACAAATCCTTCGCGCGGCTTACCAGGCAAAAAGCGGGAAGCGCGTGGCAAAGGTTTCCACATCGCGGCTGACGGCGGCCAGGTAGGCGTCGTCCGTGCTGTGGCCCAGCACGTCCACAATCCAGCCGGCCACGGTTTCCATGTCTTTTTCTTTCATGCCGCGCGTGGTGAGCGCGGGCGTGCCCAGGCGGACGCCCGAGGTGACCATGGGCGAGCGCGTTTCAAACGGCACCGTGTTTTTGTTGACCGTAATACCCGCCGCGTCGAGGGCGCGCTCGGCGTCCTTGCCGGTGATGTCCTTGCGGGTGAGATCAAGCAGCATCAGGTGATTGTCGGTGCCGCCGGACACAAGGTCGTAACCCGCGCTTTTCAGGCAGGCGGCCAGCGCGACGGCGTTTTTGAGCACCTGGCGCTGGTAGTCGGCGAACTCGGGCCGCAACGCCTCGCCAAAAGCCACGGCTTTGGCCGCGATAACGTGCATAAGCGGGCCGCCCTGGATGCCGGGAAAAATCTGGCTGTTCAGGCGCTTGCCCACATCGTCCCCAGCGGCGCCGTCGGCCAGGATCATGCCGCCGCGCGGGCCGCGCAGGGTTTTGTGCGTGGTGGTGGTCACCACATGGGCGTGGCCCAGGGGCGAAGGATGCAGGTTTGCGGCCACCAGACCGGCAATGTGCGCCATATCGACCATAAGTCGGGCGCCGACTTCATCCGCCGCCTTGCGGAAGCGCGCGAAATCGATGATGCGGGGGTAGGCGCTGGCTCCGGCCACGATCATGGCGGGTTTGTGCTCGCGGGCCATCTGCTCCATCATCGCGTAGTCGATATGGCCGCTTTCCTTGTCCACGCCGTAAAAAACCACATTGAACAGGCGGCCCGAAAAGTTGACCGGGCTGCCGTGCGTGAGGTGGCCGCCGTGCGAAAGATCCATGCCCAGAATGGTGTCGCCGGGCTTGAGCCAGGCGAAATACGCGGCCATATTGGCCTGGCTGCCCGCGTGGGGCTGCACGTTGGCGTAGCTGCACCCGAACAGGGCCTTGGCGCGGTCAATGGCCAGATTTTCCGCCATGTCCACAAATTCGCAGCCGCCGTAGTAACGCTTGCCGGGATAGCCCTCGGCGTATTTGTGCGTCAGCACGGAACCCTGGGCCTGCCGGACGGCGGCGGACACAAAGTTTTCCGAAGCGATCAGCTCCAGCTTGCCCATTTGCCGACGGCTTTCTTTCCAGATCGCCTCCGCCACCTGCGGATCCTGAAGCATCAATTCCTGCATCGCTGTTCTCCTGAACAAAAAGGAAGGGGCCGTGCGGCCCGGGTACTCGTCGCGGGGAACGTTACCCCTCAAATTTCTTAAGCACAAGGCTGGCGTTGGTGCCGCCAAAGCCGAACGCGTTGATCATGGCGATGCGGGGATCGAGCTTTTGAGAGCCGTTGGCCATGTAATTGAGATCGCACTCCGGATCGCGGTTTTCCTGGTTGATGGTGCCGGGCACCATGCCGGTATGCAGCGACAGCGTGGCGAACACGCTGGCCGCGCCGCCCGCCGCACCAAGCAGGTGGCCGATTTGCGACTTGACGGCCGTAATGGCGAGTTTGGGCGCGTGATCGCCAAACACCGCGTGCAGGGCGCGCGTTTCCGCCGCGTCGTTAGCCGAGGTGGACGTGCCGTGGGCGCTGACATGATCCACGTCCGAGGGCTTGATGCCGGCGTCGGCCAGGGCGCGCTTCATGGCCAGGGCCATGCCCTCGCCGGTTTCGTGCGGGGCAACCATGTGGTAGGCATCGTCGGAAGCGCCGAAACCCAAAATTTCCGCATAGATGGTGGCTCCGCGCGCCAGGGCGGAATCCAGGCTTTCCACCATCAGCATGCCCGCGCCTTCGCCCATCACAAAGCCGGAGCGGTCGGCGTCGAACGGGCGGGACGCACGGTGCGGCTCGTCCTGAAATTTGGTGGAGAGCGCCTTCATGGACGTGAAGCCCGAAATGCCCATGGGCGTAATGGTGGCTTCCATGCCGCCGGTGATCACGGCATCGCAGCGATCCAGCATAATGTCAGAGAAGGAATAGCCAATGGCGTGCAGCGCGGAGGCGCAGGCACTGGTCATGACCACGTTGACGCCCTTGACCCCGGTGAAGATGGCCACCTGGCCGGGCGCCATGTTGGAAATGAGCATGGGGATGTAGAACGGCGAAACGCGGCTCGGCCCGGACTCCAGCAGTTTGGAGTGGAAGGTTTCGATCGTCGAAAGGCCGCCAAGGCCCACGCCCAGGATAACGCCCGTGCGTTCCGCGTTGCTTTCGTCCACGCGGTAGGCGGCGTGTTCCACAAGCTGCAACGCCCCGCACACCGCAAGTTGCACAAAGCGATCCATGCGGCGGCACTGTTTGGCGGGAATCACGGCTTCGGGATCAAAGCCTTTGACCTCGCCGGCGATGTGGGTGTCGTATTCCGTGGCGTCAAAATGGGTAATGGGGCCGATGCCGGACTTTCCGGCCAGAAGGGCTTCCCAACTGCTCGCCGCGTCAAGCCCCAGGGGGGTTATGGCCGACACGCCGGTAACAACAACACGCTTCCGGGGCATGGATCCTCCTCATTCACAGGGCGCAAGGCAGGAGCGGCGCTCCTTCGCGAAAAAGAGCGCCGCGTTCCCATGGCTTTTGGCCTTACTTCTTTTTGTTTTCGACGTACTGGATCGCGTCTTTGACCTTGAGCATCTTCTGGGCGTCTTCGTCGGCGATTTCCACGCCGAACTCTTCTTCCATCGCCATGATCAGCTCGGTAAGATCCAGCGAATCAGCGCCCAAATCTTCCACAAAAGAGGCTTCGGGCTTCACTTCTTCCTCGGACACGCCGAGCTGATCCTTGATGATCTGCTTGATTTTCGCCTCAACAGACATGTTCCCTCCAAAGGGCCGTGTTTCAGGTTAACAATAAAGGCCGCCGTTGACAGCCAGCACTTGTCCGGTAATGTACGCCGCTTTGTCCGAAGCCAGAAAAGCCACGGCATCCGCCACATCCTGGGCGGAGCCCATGCGGCCGAGCGGAATGGCTTTGGCGTAAGCGTCGCGCGCTTCCTGCGTCAGCACGGCCGTCATGTCGGTTTCGATAAAACCGGGGGCCACGGCGTTGACGGTGATGTCGCGCGCGGCCAGTTCCTTGGCGGCCGACTTGGTCATGCCGATCAGGCCGGCCTTGGCGGAAGAATAGTTGATCTGGCTGGCGTTGCCCATCTGGCCGACAACGGACGTAATATTGACGATGCGGCCGTGGCGCTGCTTGACCATGATCTTGGCCGCTTCGCGCAGGCACAAAAACGCGCCGCGCAGGTTGATGTTCAGCACGCGGTCAAAGTCCTCGTCCTTCATGCGCAGGATGAGGGCGTCCTTGGTGATGCCGGCGTTGTTGACCAGCACGGCCAGATCGACCTTGTCCTTGATCTCGTTCTGAAAAAACGCGGTCACGGCGTCGGAGTCGGCCACGTCCACCCGGAAAGCGCGGGCCTTGCCCCCGGCCTGCTCAATGGCGGCGACGGTCTGGGCGGCCTCTTCGGGCTTGCTGACGTAGGTGATGAACACCTCAAAGCCTTCGCGCGCCAGGGTCAGGGCCGTGGCGCGGCCAAGGCCGCGGGATCCGCCGGTGACAAGCGCTGTGGGTTGTGTCATGTCGTTACCTCGCCAGAGACGTTAGCGTATTTGCGGCAAATTTCAATCGGCAAATTTCATCCGGACGCGAAGCGCTACACAAGCAGCGCCGCGCCCCATGTGCTGCCGCCGCCAAAGGTGGAAAGCAGCACCTTCATGCCGGGTTTCAGCGCGCCCTGGCGGCGCGCGTCGTCCATGGCCAGCGGCAGCGTGGCGGCCGAAGTGTTGCCGAAATCCTGCACGTTGACGAACACTTTTTCCGCCGGCACCGCCAAACGGCTGCCCACGGCCTCGATGATGCGCAAATTGGCCTGATGGGCGATGAACAGATCAATGTCGTCCACCGTTAACTGGTTGCGCTCCAGCATGGCGCGGCTTTCCGACGCCATGGCGCGCACGGCCTGGCGGAAAACTTCGCTGCCGTTCATGTGCAGGAAAAAATTGTCGGGCAGCGCGTCGCCCGGCTTGGCTTTCATGGCCGTTCCGCCGCCCACGGTGATCAGCGGATGCTGCGAACCGTCCGAGCAGCAGGAAACGTCGCCCAGCGTCCAGCCCTTGCCCGGCCTGGCGGGCCCGGCCTGCAAAATGGCGGCTCCCGCCCCGTCACCGAACAAAACGCAGGTGGAGCGATCGTTGTAGTTCATGCGGCGGCTCAGGGCTTCGGTGCCGATCAAAAGCACCACGGCCGAAGGATGCAGGGCCAGCGTGGCCCGCGCCAGTTCCAGCCCGTACAAAAAGCCGGAGCAGGCGGCGTTGAAGTCCAGGCACATCACCCGCGAGCCGTGCGGCTCCGAGCGCGCGTTCAGGCCCAGCTTGTCCGCGACGATGCAGGCGGTGGAGGGGCAAAAATAGTCCGGCGTGCAGGTGGCCACAAAAATATGCGTCAGGTCGGCGGCTTTGAGCCCGGCGTCTTCCAGCGCGGCGAGCGCGGCCCGCGCGCCGCTGTCGGAGGCGTTGTCCGCGTCGTCAAGGATGTGGCGGCGCTTGATGCCTGTGCGACTGGTGATCCACTCGTCCGAGGTTTCCACCATGGCTTCCAGATCGCTGTTGCTCAAAACGCGTTCCGGAATGAAGCTGCCCAGGCCGCTGATATGGCATGCTGCGTTCATGAAAAAACCGGGGAAAAAAGATTAGACAGACCGGGCGTAACGCGCCAGTTCGTCGTTGGCGCGGATCGCCGCCACAAGGCGCGTGTGCGTGCCTTTGTCCACATAGGTGGCTGCCATGCCCACGGCGCTGGAAATGGCTTTGACGTTGGAAGCGCCGTGGCACACGATGGCCACACCCTGCAGGCCCAGCAAAGGAGCGCCGCCGTATTCGGCGTAGTCCACCACTTTGGCGAAGTTACGGAACGCCCGGCTGGCCAGCGCCGCGCCGATTTTGGGCAGCAGGCCGGAATGCAGCAGCTCGCGCTTGAGCACATGCGAAAGCGAGGACGAAAGCCCTTCGCTGAGCTTGAGGGCTACGTTGCCCACAAAACCGTCGCACACCACAACGTCCACGTCGCCGGTGAACAAGTCCCGGCCTTCCACGTTGCCGAGGAAGTTCACGTTCTGCGCCAGCTTTAAAAGATCATAGCTGCTTTTGACCAGCGAGTTGCCCTTGCCCTCTTCTTCCCCGATGCTGAGGATGCCGAGGCGGGGATTGGCGTAGCCGAGGATGTCCTGGGCAAACGTCACGCCCATGAGGCCGAACTGGAAAAGGTGATGCGGGCGGCATTCCACGTTGGCGCCCACGTCCAGAAGGAGCATGGGCGACTTTTCCGTGGGCATGATGGTGGCGAGCGCCGGGCGCTCCACACCGGGGATGCGGCCGAGGATGAACATGCCGCAAGCCACGGCCGCGCCGGAATGGCCTGCGCTGACAATGGCCTGGGCCCGGCCTTCCTTGACCAGGCGGCAGGCCACCTGGATGGAGGAATCCTTCTTGGTGCGGAGGATTTCGGAGGGTTTTTCCTCCATCTCCACAACCTGGGAGGCCGGGACGATTTCGTACAGCGATTCGTCGCGCTCCGAAGGCGGCAGGGCGTCCAGCGCCTTCTGCACGTCCTCCGGGCGGCCGGTAAGCAGGATTTTGGCTCCCAGCTTACGCGCCGCGTCCAGAGCGCCGGGCACGACCACAGAGGGGCCGGCATCGCCCCCCATGGCATCCACGGCGACAATGACCTTATTGTCCATCAGCAACCGGCTCCACCTGGCGGCCCTTGTACTTGCCGCAGGTGGGGCACACGCTGTGCGGCGTGGTGGGGGCTCCGCAGGAGCAGTAGATGACCGTGGGCTTCGCCACGCGGTCGTGCGAACGGCGCATGCCCTTGCGGGAGCGGGATTTTTTGTTTTGCTGAACAGCCATGTCGTTCTCCTTGCAAGGCGGGGACTGGCCCCGTCATTTCACGTTCTTTTCTCGCAATATCGCAAAGCGCGGGTCGCCGCCCGAAGCGGCGCAGGCGCAGGAACCCACATTCTGGTTTTGCCCGCACACGGGGCACACGCCCCGGCAGCCGGGCGTACACAGGGGCTTGACCGGCAGAGCCAGGGAAAACTCTTCCCACAACAGCGCGCCGATATCAAGCATGAGGCGGCCGTTTTCCCGGACAAGCACGTCGCCGGGCTCTTCGCCCTCCTCGTCGTCCTCCCCTTCCAGAAGGGGGGGATACTCCTCAAACTCGTCAAACGCAACATCGACGGGCACCAGCGCGTCTTCCGCGCAGCGGTTGCACGGCACGGTCACCGAGCCCTGCAAGCGCCCGCGAACGAGGCAGCCGTCGTCCTGGGGCAGCACAAAAATCTCCGCCCGCAGCGGCTCGGCCATGCGGCAGGGCATGCCGAACTCCGTCCACGGCCCCGCCCAGATCGCGGGATCGTCCACCGTAAACGACTGCCCTTGCGGCGCTATGTCTGCGAGCGAAATAATCATGCCTGATGCCCCTCGAAAGCGAAGCAATATACAAAGCGCGTTAACGTCTGTCAAGGCGATGTTGGCCGGACGGAAGCGGGCGGAGCGGTATGGACAAATCCGGCGGCGGGCGGCACTATTCCTTAAAATGTCCCGCTCCGCGTCCCGCGACATTGCAACCTCCGGAGGCATCATGGACATTCCGGCTCTTGCCCGCAGGGCTTTTTATCTGAGCGTCGCCGCCACCGCCGTTTTTTCTTTGCTGATTTTCCTGCCGGCGCGCACCATCTTTTATTGGCATGCCTGGGTATACCTGGCGATTTTGCTGGGCTCCAGCCTGGTGCTGGCGCGGATCTTTCTGCGCCGCGACCCCGCCCTGCTGGAATCCCGCCTGATCGGCGGCGCGTGGGCGGAACCAAGCCGCCGCCAGAAGCTCATCCAGGCCGTCAACAGCCTGCTGATCTTCGGCCTGTTCGTGGCCTGCGGCGCGGATTACGGGCTGAACGGCGCGCGCGTGCCCGCCGGAGTTTCCCTGGCGGCCGCCGTTCTGCTCGTGGCCGCCTTCGGTTTTTTTGGCCGAGTGCTGCTGGAAAACCGCCACGCCGCCGCAACCGTCCAGGTGACAAAAGACCAGCGCGTCATCGACACCGGGCCGTACGCCGTTGTCCGCCATCCGCTTTACGCGGCCGCCGCGCTGTATTTTCTGGCCAGCCCCCTGGCGCTGGGCTCCTGGTGGGGCTATGCGTTCGCGCTTCTGGCCTGCGGCGGCATCGTCATCCGTTTGCTGGACGAGGAGCGCGTGCTGCGCGCGGAGTTGCCCGGCTATGCGGCCTACTGCCGCAAGGTACGCTGGCGGCTTGTGCCTTTTGTTTGGTGATTCAGCCCCGCGCCTTGGCAAAACCCTTGCGCGAGCGCTCGATCACCGCGTCCTCCACGGCGAAGGAAAGCCGGAAGTGGCCGGGGTAGCCAAAACCGCGGCCCGGCACGGCCAGCACAAGCTCCTTGGTCAGCTTGTCCACAAAAGCCTGATCGTCGCTGCCGGGAGCCTTGGGGAAAAAGTAGAACGCGCCCTTGGGCAGCGTAAACTCGTAGCCGGTTTCCGTCAGGATCGAGGCCAGCGTGTCGCGCCGTCGCGTATACACGGCCAGCGCCGCATCGGTGGACACGCCCAGCGCGGCGGCCATCAGATACTGGCCGACCACCGGCGGGTTGACGAAGCCGAGCGTGCGGTTGGAAAGGATGAGGCCCGCCATGAGCGTCTTTTTATCCTCGCACTCGGGCGAAATGGCCACATAGCCGATGCGTTCGCCCGCGAGTCCGTAATTTTTGGAAAACGAGCTGACCACCACGGCATACGGCGAAAGCGGCAGCACCGACGGCACCTGCACGCCGTCGTAAGCCAGAAAGCGGTACGGTTCGTCGGAAATCAGGAAAATCGGGCGGCCGTGACGGCGCGAGGCGTCGGCCAGCAAGGCGGCGAGGGCGCGCATGTCGGCCTCGCTGTAAATAGCGCCGGAAGGGTTGTTGGGCGAGTTGACGATCAGCGCGCGGGTTTTGGGGGTGATGGCCGCGGCCAGGGCGTCGATGTCCGGCCCGAAGTCCGCCGGGCGGCAGTTGACGGCCTTGAGCACGCCGCCGTGGTTGCCCGCGTAAAAGCCGTATTCCACAAAATACGGGGCAATGGCCAGCACTTCGTCGCCGGGCTCCAGCACGGTATGCAAAAAGGCGTTGAGCGCGCCTGCCGCGCCGCAGCTCAGCATCACGTCGTCGCGCGTCAGGGCCATGCCCTGCTGTTTGCCAAGCCAGGCGGCCAGCTTGTCGAGCGCCCACGGCTCGCCGGCGTTGGGCATGTAGCCGAGGCTGGCGGGCTTGTGCAGCGTGTCGGCCAGCTCGCGCATGGCCTGGGCCACCACGGGCGGCGGAGGGAGGTCGGGGTTGCCGAGGCTGAAGTCGCATACGGCGTCCGCGCCGTACTGACGCCGCAGTTCCAGGCCCGCATCAAACATGCGGCGCACCATGGAACCCTGGGAAATATCCACCGCCATCCGTTTGGAAACAACAGACATGCCACCCTCCGCAAAAGTTAAAAGCCGCCCGGCGCGCCGGGAACGTCCTTTCATTCCATGCTCATGGCGCGGCGTCAAGAACAGACGTCAAAGACGGAGATCAAGGACGGCCAGCGCCAGGGCCAGCCTGTCCATCCACAGCGCCACGAAGTCCGGGCCATCCGCAAGGCCGCGCACGTCCGTCCGCACCTCAAAGCCCATGTCTTCCAGGCGTTTTTTCCAGGAACCGGAACGCGATCCGCCCATATCGTGCAGCGTGTGCCGGCCCACCACGGAGAGCAGCGGCAAAAGCCAGACGCGAGGCCCGGCGAGGCGGGGAGCGACCGTTTCCAGCGTCACGTTGCCCTTCATGCAGGCGATGTGCAGATTGGGATCCGCCGCGCGAGCGCTTTCGGCCCAGGCGCCGTACCATGCCTCCGCCGCATGGCCGCTGCCGTGGCCCATGCAGACCACGGGCTCGCCGGGCAGGCGATCGGGCGGCATGTGGCGCAAAAGCGCCGCCGTGGCCGCCGTTACGTCCTCGGCGGACGCCAGCAGCGGCCCGCCCACGCTGACGCGAAAGTCCGGCGTTGCGATCCGGCGCGCATCGTCCAGCACGCCCTCGTATTCCAGGCCCGGAATCACGTGCAGCGACTGCACGGCCACCTGATCGTAACGCTCAAAGCGCATCCGCTCCAAAGCCTTGAGCACCGAGTCGGACTTGGTGCGCGCCCGGGCCAGGCGCTCGCGCAGGGGGCCGGACGTAAAGGCCCAGCGCGCGGGCAGGCCAAAGCGCTCTTCCACAGCGGCGCGCACAAGGCGCAGCGTTGTCGCGCTTTGCTCGTTGCCGGCCCCGAACGCCGCAAGCAGGATGCCTCGCTTCATGCCCGGAACGTCTCCTCCGTCCACAGCGCAAGCCCTGCGGCGCGGAGCAGCGCGGCGAACACGCCGTCGCCGGGAATCAGCACGCCGGAGAATGTGCCGTCGTAAATGCGGCCCACGCCGCACGAAGGCGAGCGGGCTTTTAAAATCGCGGTCTTGCAGCCCCAGGCGCGGGCCAGCCTCAGGGCTTCCGCCGCGCCGCGCGCAAAGGCCGCTGTGACGTCCGCGCCGTCCTTCCCCAGCACGGCCTGGCCCGTTCTCTCGCACGCGGCGCGCGGCACGCCAAGGCCGCCCAGCAATTCAGGGCAGACCAGCAAGGCCCGGCCCTCGCGCGCCAGATCGTACACCGGCGCGAAGGGCGTCGCCCCGCCGTCATAGCGGCAAGGCACGCCCGCCAGGCAGGCGCTGGCCACAAACGGCGCGGAAGAAGCCACGGCATAATGGCCTGTAAAGTCCTGAGGAAGCGGCATCGGGCTCCTTAAGGCACAAGGGGAAACACAGCGGTTTCCCCTTGAACGAGTAGCGAAGACGGCAAACCGTTATGCGTCGAACACTATTTCCACCTGCTCGCCGTCCGCCGCGCGGTGGGCGATGGTGCCGATTTCCCAGGCCCCGATATTCATGGGCGCGAGCCGGGGCATGATTTCGTCCGCCGTGGCGCGATCCACAACCAGAATGAAGCCGATGCCGCAGTTGAAAATTTGCAGCATTTCCGGCCAGGTCAGGCCGCCCTGCTCGCGCAGCCACTGGAACACCGGCGCTTTTTCCCAGTTAGAAAAGTCGATCCGGGCGCACACGGCCTGGGGCAGCACGCGGGGAATATTGTCGTAAAATCCGCCGCCGGTCACATGCACCATGCCCTTGATGTGCAGGTCGCGCATGAGCGAACGCAGAAGATCGGTATAAATGATGGTCGGTTCCAAAAGGACGTCGCGGAAGGTGCGGTCGTCGCCGGGCATGATGTCGTCGGGCGAAGCGCCGCTGGCTTCAAAAATCTTGCGTACCAGCGTATAGCCGTTGGAGTGGACGCCGGACGAGGCCAGGCCGATCACCACGTCGCCCACGCTGATGCCGGAACCGTCGATAATGTCGGCGCTGTCCACCAGGCCGACGCAGAAACCGGCCAGATCGTAATCGCCGGGCGCGTACATGCCGGGCATTTCCGCCGTTTCTCCGCCCAGCAGCGAACACCCGGCGCGGCGGCAGCCTTCGGCGATGCCGCCGATCACGGCCTCCGCCAGATCAACGTCCAGCGCCCCGGTGGCGAAATAATCCAAAAAGAACAGGGGGCGCGCGCCCTGCACCAGAATATCGTTGACGCTCATGGCGACAAGATCGATACCAACGGTGTCGTGCTTGTTGAACAACGAAGCCAATTTAAGCTTGGTTCCCACGCCGTCGGTCGAAGCCACCAGCACCGGGGCCTCCATATTGCGGACGTCGGGGCGGAAAAGGCCGCCAAAACCGCCGATGTCGGAAATGACGCCGTGCGTGTGGGTGGAGGCTACCAGCTTTTTAATGCGGGAAACCAGTTCATTGCCGGCATTGATATTTACCCCGGCATCGGTATAGGCTTGGGAACGGGACGCGCTCATGATGCAAAACTCCTTGTCGTATCCGACGTTCCTTCATAATCGTTTCCGCCCTTCTTGCCAAGGGGGCTTATGATGAGACCTTGCCTCATTCTGGCCTGCGCCGCAATCCTGGCGGCCGCGCCGTGCCCGGCCCGCGCGGCCGATGCGCCGCTCGCAAAGGACGCTCCCCGCCCGGCGCCGGAGCGGCCCGACACGGTTATGGGCACGCAGTCGCCCGACATTTTTCATTATCATGACTCCGCCACCGGCGACGAAGTCTGGGGCGTCCACCCCGCGCCGCCGGCGGAGCAACCGGCCGCACCGCCGCTGATCGTGGAGCCGGATATTTTTGTTCCCTGGCCCGGCAAAAACGCGCAGGAGCGCGTGTGGCTGAAATTCCGGGGAGACAAGCCATGAATACCGCGAAATACCTGGATTCGGGCAAGGCGCAATGCCTTTTGTGCGCCCACGCCTGCCTGCTGGATCCCGGCGAAACCGGACGCTGCGGCGTACGCCGCCATAACGGCCAAACGCTGGAAAGCCTGGTGCGCGACGGTGTGGCCGCCTGGCATGTGGATCCGGTGGAAAAAAAGCCGCTCTACCACTACCTGCCGGGCACGCTGACCTTTTCCTTCGGCACGGCGGGCTGCAATTTTGACTGCGCCTGGTGCCAGAACGACAGCATTTCACGCGAGGCGGCGGAAACCGGGCGTATCCGCTCCACGCCCGCCACGCCGGAAGCCCTGGTGCACGCGGCCGGGGAACAGCAGTGCCGCAGCGTGGCCTTCACCTACACCGAGCCCACGGTCTTTTTTGAACTGATGGCCGAAACCGCGGATCGCGCCCTAACCGCCGGCCTCGGCACCATCATGGTTTCCAACGGCTTCCAGAGTCCCGCCTGCCTGGACGCGCTCAAAAACCGCATCCAGGCGGCCAATATCGACCTTAAAAGCTTCCGGGACGAAACCTACCGCCGCTATTGCAAGGGCCGCCTCCAACCCGTGCTGGACAACCTGAAGCGCATGAAGGCCCTGGGCTGGTGGCTGGAAACGACCACGCTGATCGTGCCCGGCGTCAACGACGATCCGGCGGAACTGCGCGACATCGCCCGCTTCGTCAGCCAGGAGCTGGGCCGCGACACACCGTGGCATATTTCCGCCTTCCACCCCTGCCGCCACATGCTGTCCACCCCGCCCACCCCGCAAGAAATCCTGCGCGACGCGGCGGACATCGGCCGCGACGAAGGGCTTTCGTTCGTCTACGTCGGCAACACCGCCACGGATCAATCCACACGCTGCGCCACCTGCGGCGAAACCTTAATCGAACGCCGGGGCTTTCAAATCCGCAAGGCGCCGGATTTCAAGGGCGTCTGCCCGCGTTGCGCCGCCATGACGCCCGGCATCTGGAGTTTGCCATGATTTTAGTCTATACCGGCTCCGGCAAGGGCAAGACGTCCGCCTGCCTGGGTCAGGCGGTTCGGGCGCTCGGCCACGGCCTGAACGTTGCCTTCGCCCAGTTCATGAAACGCGACGGCGAGGCCGGAGAACAGGCGTTTTTAAGGCAGCATCTGGCGGACAATTTTCTGGCCGGAGGGGCCGGCTTTTTCCGCAACGAGGCCGAACGCCACCTGCACCGCGAGGCGGCGTTCCGCACGCTGGTCTGGGCCCGGGAAAAACTGCCCGGGGTGGACGTGCTGATTTTGGACGAATGCCTTTACGCGCTGGGGCACAACCTGATCAACAAGGCTGAACTTCAAGAATTGCTTGAACTGTCACGCAGCCTGGAACGCCACCTGATCCTTTCGGGACGCGGCTTTCCGGAAGAATGGCTCGCCAAGGTCGATCTGGTCACGGAGATGCGCGAACTCAAACATCCCTGGCAACAGGGGATCCCTGCCGTCAAGGGACTGGATTTTTAACCTGCATGTTCAGCCTGGATTTTGGGCCCGCCCTATGAAAGACGCTTCCTCCAAAAAGAATCCCGACAATCCCTTTGCCCGGCTCGACGCGGCGCGCTTCCGCTCTTCCCCCGCGCCCGCCAAGGCCAAACGCCCCGCGCCGGCGGACGATCTGCCGCAAGACCCGGAGGAAGCGCTTTTTGTGCGGGCCATGTCCCAGGTCAAGCCCATACCCAAGGAAGAAAAGGCTCCGGCCCGCGATCCCCTCGCCCGGCTTGCGCCGCTTGATACGCTTGAAATGAAGGACGACAGCGAGCTGTTCGCCCGCGCCCTGCAAAAAAGCCGCAAGCCGAAGCCCGCTCCGCCGCCCGCGCCCTCCACACCGCGCGAGGAGCGCGCTTCCCCTCTGGCGGACGCCCTTGGCCTCGCGGATCCCGACGCCGAAGCGCATTCCTTTCTGAGCGCCATCAAGGGCGTGGCCCCGCTGGCCGGCAAGGGGCGCGAAGTGCCCCCGGAGCCCGCGCCCGTGCCCCCTGCGCCCGAATCCAATCCGTTGCAGGATTTTTTGGACGGCAAGCTGGAATTCGCCCTCAGCGCTTCCGACGAATACGTGGAGGGCCATGTGGTAGGGCTGGACATGCTGACCGTGGGCAAGTTGCAGTCGCGCCAGTACAGCCCGGAAATGCACATCGACCTGCACGGCCTGAACAGCGAGCAGGCTTTCCACAATCTGGTGCATTTTTTTCGCGGCGCGTACCTCAAGGGCGCGCGTACCGTGCTTGTGGTCACGGGGCGCGGCCTCAATTCGCCGGACGGCTCCCCCGTGCTGCGGGCCAAAATCCAGCAATGGCTGACGCAGGATCCCTTCCGCCGCGTCGTGCTGGCCTTTTGCACCGCCAAGCGCGAAGACGGCGGCCCCGGCGCGCTCTATGTGCTTTTGCGCAAATTCCGGAAAAGCGCGGGCAAAGTCCGTTGGGACGCCCTGCCCGCTGATCCCGATCTTTTTCTTTAGGGGCTGTTCCGCAGCGTTTGCCGCGCGCCCAGCCGCCCGGATTTCTTCTTGAAGAGCGCCGGGCGCTCAGGTATAAGAACGGGTGACTGAAAAAATGTAGCGACGCCCGCGTTTCACGCGGTGCGCGAGGAGACAGCCATGCAGACCCCTGAAAAAAATCTGGCCTTCGATCTGGTGCGCGTGACGGAATCCGCCGCGCTTTCCGCCGCCCGCTGGCTGGGCCGCGGAGACAAAGAAGCCGGCGACGGGGCGGCCGTGGACGCCATGCGCCTCTCCTTCAATTCGCTGGACATCAACGGGACGGTCATCATCGGCGAAGGGGCCAAGGACAAAGCCCCCATGCTGTACACCGGCGAAAGCGTGGGCACGGGCTCCGGCCCGGCGCTGGACGTGGCCGTGGACCCGGTGGAAGGCACGCGCCTGCTGGCCTACGGGCGGCCCAACGCCATATCCGTGGTCGGCGTCTGCGCGGGCGGCCGCATGTACAACCCCGGCCCCAGCTATTACATGCAAAAACTGGTGGTGGGCCACGCCGCGCGCAACGTCGTCGATCTGGACGCCCCGGTCAAAGACAACCTCACGCGCATCGCCAAGGCCATCGGCAAAGACATCAACGACCTCGTGGTCTTTGTGCTCGACAAGCCCCGCCACGAAAAGCTGATCCAGGAAATCCGCGCCGTGGGCGCGCGCATTCAGTTGCACACCGACGGCGACGTGGCCGGCGCGCTCATGGTGGCCGACCCCCGCACCGACGTGGACGTGATGATGGGCACGGGCGGCACGCCCGAAGGCGTGATCGCGGCCTGCGCCATCAAGGGCGTTGGCGGCCAGATCCTCGGCCGGCTTGATCCGCAGTCCTATGTGGAAAAAGAAAGCATCGAGCAGGCCGGCGTGGACATCCGCGAGATCCTTTCCGTGGAATCCATGATCCGCGCGGACGACGCCTTTTTCGCGGCCACCGGCATTTCCGGCGGCGACTTTTTGCGGGGCGTGCAGTATTCCGGCAGCGGCGCCGTCACGCATTCGCTGGTCATCCGCGCCAAAACGGGCACCTTCCGTTACATCGAGTCCCACCACAACTGGGAGCGCCTGATGAAGTTCAGCGCCGTCCAGTACGATTAATTGCCGCAGCCGAACAAGATAATCGCGAAATAATCGCCGCCGCCCGGCGGCGTACTGGATGGCACATGACCGCAACTCCCACAGCCATACTCTTTCCCGGCCAGGGTTCCCAGTCGCGCGGCATGGGCCGCATGCTGGCCGAAGCCTCGCCGGACGCCATGCTTTTGTGGAAAAACGCCGAAGCCGTCAGCGGCCTGCCCCTGCGCGAAATTTACTGGGACAGCGGCGACGACGCCCTGATGGCCGACACCCGCAACCTGCAACCGGCCATTACCGTGGTCAACCTGGCGCTGTGGTTCCACACGCGCGACCGCCTGGCGCCCCTGTGCGCGGCCGGGCACAGCCTCGGCGAGTTCAGCGCCCTGGCCTCCGCGGGCGTTCTGCCTCCGGAAACCGTGCTGGAACTGGTGGCGCTGCGCGGTCGCCTGATGGCGGACGCCGATCCCGACGGCGTGGGCACCATGTACGCCGTCCTGCGCCTTAGCCTGGACGACGTGGAAGCCATGGCCAAGGCCGTGTGCGAGCGCACGGGCAAGCTGGTGCGCGTGGCCAACCGCAACACCCCCAGCCAGTACGCCGTCAGCGGCCACCGCGAGGCGGTGGAGGAACTGGTGGAAGCGGCCCGCGCCGTCAAGGCCAAAGCCGTGCCCCTGGCGGTAAGCGGCGCGTTCCATACCCCGCTGATGGCCGAAGCCTCGGCCGAGTTCTCCAAAATTCTCGACAAGCAGGACTGGCGCGACGCGCGATTCCCCGTGTATTGCAACGTCAGCGGCGAACCGCTGGCGGAGGCCGAAAAAATCCACGCCGCCATACGCCGCCAGATGACGTCGTCCGTCCTCTGGGTGGACACCATCACCAACCAGTGGAACGACGGCGTGCGCCGCTGGCTGGAGTTCGGCCCGCAGGGCGTCCTCACCCGCATGGTGCGCCCCATCCTCACGGCCTCCAACGTGCCGGACACCGGCTATTCCACCGAACACATCCCCAATCTGGACGCCGCCAACGCGTTCCAGGGCTGAAGGCCATTTTCATGCGCGACATCGTTCTGCTCCGTACGGCTCTGGAGTCCATCCTCCACGACATGGGCCTGTCCTGGCCCGAAAAAGCCGTTATCGAGCCTCCCAAGGATCCCCGGCACGGCGACCTCGCCTGCAATCTGCCCCTGGTGCTGACCAAACAGGCCGGGCTGCCCCCCCGCGCCCTGGCCGAACGCATGGCGGACGAACTCAAAGCCCGGCTGCCCGAAATCTCCGCACTGGAGATCGCGGGGCCCGGCTTTTTGAACATTACGCTGGCCCCCGCCTTCTGGCAGCGCGTCGTGCCCGAAACGGAACGGCAAGGCGCGGCCTTCGGCTCCGGCAACACCGGGCAGGGCCGCAAAATCCAGGTGGAATTCGTTTCCGCCAACCCCACGGGGCCGCTGCACATCGGGCACGGCCGGGGCGCGGCCGTGGGCGATTCGCTGGCGCGGCTGCTGCGTTTTGCCGGGTACCACGTCAGCACGGAGTACTACATCAACGACGCGGGCCGCCAGATGCGCCTGCTCGGCCTTTCGGTGTGGCTGCGCCTGCGCGACGCGGCGGGCCTGACCGTGGACTGGCCGGACGACTATTACCGGGGCGACTATATCCGCGACATTGCGCTGGAATTGTGGCAAAAAAGCCCGGAACTGCCCAGCCTGCCCGACGACGAAGCCCTGGACATCTGCTTTGAATACGCCATGCAGTCCATTCTGGACGGCATCAAGGCCGATTTGGCCGCCTTCCGCGTGGAGCACCAGATGTGGTTTTCGGAACGCGGCCTTGTGCGGGCGGGCGCGGTGGAACGCACGCTGGACGATCTGAAACGCGAAGGCCACGCCTACGAAAAAGACGGCGCGCTCTGGTTTGCCACCACGCCGTATGGCGACGACAAGGATCGCGTGCTGCGCAAAAGCGACGGCTCGCTGACCTATTTCGCCTCCGACATCGCCTACCATGCCGACAAGTTCCAGCGCGGCTTCGACGAGCTTTGGGACGTCTGGGGCGCGGATCACCACGGCTACATTCCGCGGATGCGCGCGGCCATCGCCGCGTTGGGCCGCAACCCCGACACGGATTTCGGCGTGACGCTGATCCAGCTTGTCAATTTGCTGCGCGGCGGCGAACAGGTGGCCATGTCCACCCGCTCCGGCGAATTCGTCACCCTGGCCGAAGTGGTGGACGAGGTGGGCGTGGACGCGGCGCGCTTTATGTTCCTTTCGCGCAAGAGCGACAATTCGCTCGATTTTGACCTCGAACTGGTCAAGCAGCGCAACATGGACAACCCGGTCTACTATGTGCAGTACGCGCACGCGCGCATCGCCGCCCTGCTGCGCCGCGCCGAAGGCCGGGGCGTCACGCTGCCGGAAAGCTGCGACGCCGCCCTGCTGGCCCCGCTGGCCAGTCCGGAAGAACTGGCGCTTTTGCGCGCGCTGGAACGCTTTGCCGACGCCGTGCACGAAGCGGCCCTGGCCAGGGCCACCCACGGCATCAGCCATTATCTGATGGAGCTGGCCGGCAAGCTGCACAGCTACTACACCAACAACCCCATTTTGAGCGGCGACGACGAGGCCCTCATGCGCGCGCGCCTGCTGCTTTTGCGCGCCGTGCGCCAGGTGCTGGCCAACGGACTGGATTTGCTGGGCGTCAGCGCTCCGGACACGATGTAAAAACACAAGCCGGGAAGAGGCCATGCCGGGCGCATTTTATAAAAATTCCGCATCTTCGGGCAAAACGCAGGAAAGCCGCCCCCGGCGCGAAGCCGAGGCTCCGCGCCGCCCTCAGCCCCGTCCGCAGGTTGCCGACGAGCGCCCGCGCGCCGAAAAAGGCCCCGCCGCCGCGCATCCGCGGCAGCGTTTCGCCTGGCGGGCAAACCTCACCCCGTCCGCCCTGGTCATGCTGACCATGCTGCTTTTGCTGCTGCTGTCCTGCTTTTTTCTGTTCGGCCTGATCATCGGCCGGGGCATGGTGCCCCCCTCAAGCCCGGCGGAGCTCGGCCGCCTGCTCGCGCCGCAGGCGGAAACAACCGCCGAAGCCCCTTCAACCGCGCCGGACGCCATTTTGCAGGAAGAAGACCTGCGTTTTATGGATACCCTGCGCGGAACCACCACCCGGCAAGCTCCGGCCCACCCGCAGCCCCCGGCCGCGCGCCAGTCCGCACCAGCGGCAACGCCCCAGGTCGCCCCCCAAGCGGCCGCGCCGCAATCCAGCCCCAATGTCACCCAGGCCGCTCCGCCGCCTGTTGCCCAAAACGCCCCGGCCGAGGGCTCCCGCTACGACTTTGTGCTGCGTGTGGCCGCTTTCAAGAATGAAGAACAGGCGGACGATCTCCGGCTCAAACTGGAAGACGCGGGCATGCGCACCAAGCTGGTGCGGGAAAAGCGGCAGAACACCAATTGGTACCATGTGCAGGTGCTGTATCGGGGAAGCGCGGAAGAATTCCAGGCGCTGCGGGACGATCTGCCCCGCTTTGGCCTGCGTGACGCCATTTTGGCCTCCAAAACGCCGGTTCCCTGATTTTTTATCTTCTCTCTACCCCCCTTCCCTCCCGGTGCAAAGAAGATTATAGACAGACGTCCACGGGCGCCGCACGGCTTTTGTCGCGTCCCCCGAACGGTTATGGCGCGTTCCAGGGATTTTTCCGCTTTCTCTTCTTCTTGCGCGGTGGTGTCATGATACACAAAATCCATAGTTCCGAACTGCAGCCCGGCATGTACGTTACCGACATGGGGCTTTCTCCAACGGAATACCCCAATGTTTTTCCCGGATCCGTCCTGCTGAAAAGCCGGGCCGAAATCGACGCCATTGTCGCGCGGGGCTATACCGAGGCCTTTGTCGATGAAACCAAAAGCTCGGTTCCCGTTTCGGCGCAAACGGCTTGGGCCGACCTGATCCAGAGCTCCATCAAGCCCGCGCTCTCCGCGGTTCTGCCCGACGCCAAAACCGTCCAGGCCAGAGTGGAAAAAGCGGTCACCATGTACGCCTCGGCCATGGAAACCGCCAACACGCTGTTTTCCTCGCTGGAAAAAGGCAAAAACCTGCCGATGGACTCGGTGTACAACGTCGCCACGTCCGTTGTGGACAGCATTTTGAGCGACGACATGACGCTGGCCACGGTCAGCAAACTTCAGGCGCACGACAATTATACCTTTTCGCACAGCGTCAACGTCAGCGTGCTGGCCACGCTTTTCGGCCGCCACCTCGACATGGAGCAGGAAGACCTGCACATGCTGGCCATTGCCGGACTGCTGCACGACATCGGCAAAATCATCATCCCGCACAAGCTGCTCAATACCGCGCGCCGCCTGCAGGACAGCGAATTTGAGATCATGAAGCAGCACTCCCTGGCCGGTTACAAAAAGCTGAAGAGCGCCGAGGGCATCCCCAAAAACGTCAAGCTGGCCGTGCTGGAACATCACGAACGCTATAACGGCACAGGCTACCCCTACGGCAGGCAGGGCGACGAAATTTCGCTCATGGGCCGCATCCTGAGCCTGGTCGACGTGTACGACGCCCTGACCAGCAAACGCGCCTACAAGCCCGCCCTGCTCCCGTATACCGCCGTTTCTTTCCTCTACGCCCAGCGCGGCCAGCATTTCGCCCCGGATCTGGTGGATCGCTTCATCCAGTGCGTGGGCGTCTACCCTGTGGGCAGTGTGGTGGTGCTGTCGTCCGACGAAACGGCCGTGGTGTTCCGTTCCAACCCCACCAAGCCGCTTTTGCCCGTTGTCGCCGTTGTCACGGACGCGTCCGGCGCCAAACGGCCCCTGCGCATGGTGGATCTGGCGGCAAGCGACTCCCTGAAGGTCAAGGCCTGCCTCGATCCTTTGCAAGCGGGCATCCAGTGTTCCACCGTGCTCAAAGCCTGCACCTGGGCGCAAAATACGGCCGCCATGGCCGGAGCCGCATCCGCGCCCGCCGCGAAGAGCTTTGCCGCCGCGCGAGGCGGACGCTAGAGCATTTTACTCTTGAAATAGTGCACAGCCGAGACACGATATCTATGCTGTCGCTATCCGTACGCCGCTTTGCGGCTACGGCTACCGCGTTCTGCCGCTTAAGTTTCACGCCTCCGCCGGCGCCTTACGCCGCGAGTG
>JAVBMS010000030.1:0-20834 GCA_031552135.1 Mailhella sp. | reverse complement strand
TGCGCCATGCGCCAGAAACAAATCCGCAAGCACGTGCATAACCTGCTCGGATCGGATATTCCGGGCCACATGCAAAGCAAGACATTCCCGGCTGTACTCGTCGATGACCACCAGCACACGAAAGGCCTTGCCGTCCGCCGTTCGGCATTGCACGAAATCATAGGCCCAAACGTGGTTTTTCCATTCTGGGCGCAACCGGATGCAGGAGCCGTCATTCAGCCACAGTCTTTTCCGTGTTGGCTGTTTTTGCGGCACCTTCAATCCTTCTTGCTTCCAGATGCGCTCCACGCGCCCATAGCTGATGCCCCACCCGTCCATACGCAAAAGGTCGGTTATGGCTCGATAACCGTAACGTCCATACTCGGAGGCGTAATTGATGACCGCCTGGCGCAGCAGCGCCGAGTATGGATTCACGGAAGACGTATAGCGATTGGTCGCCCGATTCTGGCCGACCACCGCGCACGCCTTGCGCTCGCTGACGCTTATTGCCTCCCGCACACGCTTCACGCACTCGCGGCGGCGGGCGGGGCTCAGAAGTTTCCCTTGGCCGCCTCCGCCAGAATCGCCTTCTCCAGGCTCAGATCCGCCACCACCCGTTTCAGCCGGACCTTTTCCTTTTCCAGCTCTTTCAGGCGCTTCAACTGCTCCGTGCCCATGCCGCCATACTCTTTGCGCCAACGGTAATAGGTCTGCTCCGTCACCGCTATTTTGCGGCAGGCATCGGCTATGCTTTCGCCCTGGCCGACCAGCACCTCAACCTCGCGGAGTTTGAAGATAATCTGCTCCGCCGTAAATGTTTTCCGACCCATGACCTCTCCTCCGTGGCCTCACCTTATACTAACTTTTGCGGTGGACCAGTTTTTTAGGGGCAGGTCAGTCACTTATTAACATTTTGGGAGAGGTAACTTTTAACCCGGAAAAACGGTCATACGGCCAAACGTGTTAACAAAGCAAAAACCCCTGACAACCTAACAGGTTACCAGGGGTTATTAACACTATTGGTATAGGTATTTTTTAAAAAGGGATATCGTCCATGCTGCTGGCTTCGGACGGGAAGACCGAGCCGCCGTCGTTCATGCCACCCTGATTGGACTGCCCGCCGGAGCGGCGCGGTCCTTCCTCCGAGAAACCGGCGCCTTGGTGATCTCCCTTGCGATCCAGGAATTGAACGCGCTGCGCCTTGATTTCCGTGGTATAGCGATCCTGCCCGGCCTGATCCTGCCACTTGCGGGTTTGCAGGCTGCCTTCGACAAAAACCAGGCTGCCCTTGCCCAGGTATTGCGCGCAGTTTTCCGCGGCGCGCTGGAACACGACCACGGAATGCCACTCCGTGCGGTCCACCTTGTTGCCGTCCCTGTCCGTGTACGATTCATCCGTCGCAATACGCAGATTCGCGACCGGGCTGCCGGTCTGGGTATACCGCAGTTCAGGATCGCGCCCCAAACGCCCTATAAGCATGACTTTGTTCAGCATTGCCAGCTCCGTGATACTCTGTTGTTATATATGCTTAAACCAAATTCGCCAGACCGCATCGGCATGAGGAGGATTTTTGCTTTCCGCCAAGGAAAAAACCTTTTTATCAAGGGGTGCGCCCCTGTGGTACCCGACCGAAATAAAAAGGCTTTCTGACGCCGACAGAGGATAAAAAGGCCCTCATGCCGGCGCTGTCTAAAATTTATTACGTCGCAACTCGTCTTCCGCCTGGTCCAAAGCGGCTTCCAGATCTTCCGACCAACGGTTGGCGCCGCGCGCGTCCCAGACGGCCAATGCCTCGTTCAAGGCATCCTGAGCGCGGGCGATCCGCTCAATATCCGGCCGCAAATACTCAGCCGTTTTGCCCGGCCACCCGCCGAACCTCAGACCGTCGCGCAGGACTGCGGCCAGTTCAAGCACGCCGCGCGCGGGCGGGGCGAAACCAGCCGCAGCGGAAGCCGGAGCCGCAGGCTCGGGCCAAACCAGCGCGCACAACGCCGGCCAGCGTTTCGCCACCTCTCCCTCATCCCAGGTGGCGGCGGAAACGCGCACTTGCAGCAGTTTACCCATCCTGTTCCTTCCATTCGGTCTGCACGCGCACGACCACATCTTCAATCTGCGCCAACTGGTCGGCCGGGCACACGCCGATGAGCGGCGCGCCGGCGTCCACGTTCTGGGTGGTCTGGAAATAGACCTCGTAGATCACGCCCTCGGGCCCGGAATAAAGAACGGGCTGCTCGCGCTTCATGCGGGACATGATGAAAATTTCCATGCCTTCATGCACATGCACGCTACGAATGCCCGTGGACTTAATTTTGTTGTCGACGTTGGTCACGTAATAGTACTTGGCCCGCTCCGGAGCAAGAAAGAGGCTCAGAGCGCGCTTCAGGATCAGCGTAAGCACTTCGTCCTTGGAGAGAAAGTGCTGGATGGTGGCCAACGTTGTGCCAGCCTCCACGAATTTTCCGGCCAGATCGCGCTCCATGCGCAAAACCCGGCCCTTTTCCGTCGCGTGGATGGAACAGGCGTTGTTTTCGCGCACGATTTCCGCCAGGTACGTGCCCGGCTTTTCCTTCCACTGGCCGATCGGCCCGGTCACCGGGGCGCCTTCAGGCAGGTCAGGAAAGGAGACCACCCCGGAATGCGGCGCGCTGACCACAATCTCCCGAAAGGGCGATTGTTTTATCTCTTCAAGCAGTTCGGTAATATTCAGCATGGGAATTCAAGCCCCTAGCGATAGTAAAGATTTCTGCCGCCCATGGTCAACAGGGCCTGCTTAAGGTTGTGGCGAGCGTCGCGGCGATCCCAGATGCCCTGGATATGGCTGCGGGACAGGGCGCGGTAGGCGTTGTGATAGTCGGGCGGAATGTCCATGCCCGTGGTTTCCTTGATCACGCCCCGGCCGGCAAAGCCGATGTTGGTGGAGCGGATGGCGAACTGGTAGGGCGAGCAGCCCAGGAAGCTGGCCAGCGGCCCGGCGTAGGAGTTTGTGTCGTACAGCACCAGGTACAGGCCCCCGGCCTCGATATAGCGCTGCACGGCCATGGTGCAGCGCGGCATCTGGATGACGCCGTTGGTGCCTTCCTGAATGCGGATGCCGGCCGTGCCGTGCACATAGGCCAGGAAGGGCCAGCGCTTGCGGTTGGCGCGCTCGGCCGCCAGGATGAATTTTTCGCCTTCGGCCGCGCCCACGGATCCGCCCCGAAAGGTGGCGGCCAGCATGGCCACAACCAGCTTGGTATTATCGATACGCGCCTCGAAGGTCACGCAGGCGCTACGCAGGCCGGTCTTTTTCTTGGCCTGCTCGATGTGTACGTCAAAGCCCGCGAAGTTCAGCGGGTTGCCCGCCTCGATCTCGGAGTTGAACTCGAAAATTGAGCCCGAATCAAAGACGTTGTTCATGTACCACTGGTATTCCATGGGAAAATGGTGGCCGCAGTGCGCGCACACACCCGCGAATTCGCCGAACAGGTCCGGCGCCCACAGATCCAGGCAGCCGGCCGTCAGGGTGTTTGGGCAGGTAATGGCGCGGTCTTCCATGGCGCGCGGGCTGATGTAGTTCCAGTTGCCGCCGCGCGCGTTGGATTCGTCCCACACGGACAGGGCGGTCAGGGCGCGTTCGGCTTCCGGGTCCAGCACGCGGCGGCGCTTGAAGATCCGGCGGATGCGCCGGAACGGAGCGGTGATTTTCCGGGCCACGAAATTGGCTTCCGCTTCCACTTCCTCGACCAGGTTGCTGAGTTTCTTCTTGGGCTTGCTGAACAGATCGTATTTGAAATAGGAGTACAAATCCCAGCCGGCCTGGGCAATAACGCCGCTGAAGCGCCGGCCCAGGGGGCGCGCGTCGCGCCGGGCGTGTTCGGACATTTTGCGGAAGCGCTTGTGCCGCCGTTCCACCAGCCGGTCGCGGGCGTTGGCGGTGAGCACCCAGCGTGCGTACAGGCCGTCCAGCTCCGAGGAATCGGCGCTGGCCTCATGGCTGTTCCGGTGCCGCACGGCCGCGCCCCGGAACAGGGAGAAGCCGCGCACGTCCAACACCACCTCGTCCGTGGCCCGGATCACCTCCTGGCGCAGCTGGCGGAAAAATTCGTAATGGTTCGGCCGCGCGCCCAGGGGCGGCTCTTGTATCACACGGTCGATGTAGCCCATGCGCAGGTTGTCTTCGGCCGTGATGTTCATCATGGAGGCGCATTTTTCGATCAGTTCGGGCGTGGCGCGCTCGCCTTCCTTCAGGCGGCCTTCAATGGCCGCCGCCCCTTCGGGCGAGATGACGGAATAATAGCCATGCGACAGCATCAACCGGCTATCGGCCAGGGAAATGGCCTCGGCCCCGCCCGAGCCGCCTTCGGAAAACACGGCTACAACAGGCACGCGCAAACCGGACATGGCATACAGGTTTCGGGCACTCTGCTGGGCCGCGCCGGGATAGTCCTCAATCGGGTAGGAGCCGGGAGTGAACACGTAGGTGTGGATGGGAATATTCTCGGTTTCCGCGACCTTCATATACTGCAGAGCGCGCGAATTGCCCCAGGGTTTGACCGAGCCGCCGTTGCGGAATTCCTCGCCGTGCCCCTTTTCCTGACCGATAACCATGACCGGCTGGTTGATCACGGTCTTGCCTTTGCGCCGGGTGATATAAGCCCGGGCGATCAGCATGGAAGGGTCAATGCTGTATTCGTCCTTGCCGCCGATTTCCGTGAAATTGTCGTAGACGTTTTCCAGAATGTCGCGCAGGCAGATGCGTTGGGGGTGGCGCACAATGCGCACCTTGTCCATGGCGTTCAGCTTGTCTTCAAGCTTGCACTCCATGAAGAAGAAGAGGTCTTCCAGCGTTTGCAGGCCTTCCTCGGGGTTCGCCACCTTGTCTTCCGCCAGATTGCGCTTGAATTCGGCCAGGCGCGCGTCCAGCAGTTCCACATCTTCCTGATGCTTGCCCGCGAAAATATCGCGGATGTAATGCAAACGCTCGGTGAGCGCATGGAGCCTTTTGTCCCGTTCCATGAGTCCCTGCTCTTAGCAAACGAATGTCAAAAAATGGCGTTCATAGAGCATGTTCACTTTGAAAATGCTCACGGAACCAAGCGTAGCGATGTTCCGCCGCGAAGCTGGCGTAGCCGCGATTCATTCGCGGCGTAAAGCGCCGGCGAAGGCGTGAAACTTAAGCGACAGAACATCGTGTCCAAGCCGTGTATCATCTTGGTTAAACCACTCAGTGGGCGGCCGCGCTGAAGCTCAGGATGCGGGGCGTGTTCCGTTTGAGGAACTCCACGTCGGACTTGAGCGCCTCGCCCTTGCCGTTGTACCCGTTCAGGCGGAGGTTTTCCAGAAATTCCAGCCCCCTGGCCTTCACCTCGGCCAGATCGCGGCCCCAGACGATGCCCAGGGCCAGGTTGGGGTCGAATTCGGTGGGGATGACGTAGGGCTCTTCCGCCGAAACCGGCGGCACATGGGTGTACATGGTCAGCCAGTCGCGCTCTTCCCAGCCGAATTCGGTAATGCGGCCGATCCAGGGCGTGAAGCCCCTGTCCGGATCTTCGGCGATGATGCGGTATTCCACGCCCACGCCTTCGAACGTGATGTCGTTTTGCGTGTAGCCAAGCGGCTCGCCAAGGCCCGTGCGGATCTGTTCGGCGATGATGTCGGGCTGCTCGCCCCGCACGCGCGCTATGGTGGCGGACACGCCGTTTTCCACCTGGATGCGGGTGTTCACTTCCATCAGGAAGGGGTTGCCCTCGCGCGTGACGATCCATTCCCAGGTGCCCACGTTGTCGTAGCCGACCTTGCGGGCCAGGGTGAGCGAGTGCTGGGTGATGTCCTCCATCACCTTGGCGGCGTCGAAGCCGTAGTGCTGCGAGGAAGGGTCGAAGCCGGGCGCCACTTCCACGCGCTTTTGCAGGCCCGTGGACTGGATGGAGCAGTTGCGCGTGCCGAAATGCACGGGGTTTTTGCCCGTGCGGTCGGACAGCACCTGCACTTCCAGGTGGTTGAAATCGCGGATGCGCTGCTCGATCAGCACGCCCTCGTCCTTGAACTGGCGCATGGCGTAGTTGCGGACGCGGCGGTAAATGGAGCGGAACAGGTCGATGTCGTGCACTTCCTCAATGCCCATGCCGCCGCCGCCGGCCGAAGCCTTGACCAGCACCAGCGGCCGGGAAATGCCCTGCTCCATCTGGAATTCAAAAAGGCTTTTGGCCACCTTTTCGGCTTCCATCTCGTCGTAGATGGGCCGGTCGGAGCCGGGCACCGTGGGCACGCCGAGGCTGCGGGCCAGGCGCTTCGTATTGATTTTGTCGCCCAGCTCGCGGATCACGCGCCACGAAGGCCCGATGAAGATCAGCTTGCGGTCGCGTTCGGTCACCCGGCGGGCGAAGCGGAAATCCTCGGCAAAAAAGCCGTAGCCGGGATGCACGGCGGTGGCCCCGGCGGCGTCCGCGACGCTCAGAATTTCGCTGGCGTCATGGTAGGAGGCGATGCGGCACAAGTCGCCGCCCCACTCCCGCGCAAGGCGGACATGGCCGGAAGCCGCGTCCTCCGCCGTATACACGCAGGCGAAATCCAGCCCCAGCTTGCGGCAGGCCCGCATGATCCGGACGGCGATCTCCCCCCGGTTGGCCACCAGCACTTTATGTTTCGTATCCAAGGAGCATTCCTCTTTACAAAAAAGCGGCGGAGTCTCCGCGCGGATGACGCCGCGGAAGTCCAGACGCCGGCTTGCATCGTCACAGTTTTATGGTGGGAGCCCCGCTTTCGGCGGAAGGCCCGGGCTGTTCCGCGCTTTCCGCGGCCCGGCGGGCCTCCTGCGCTTCCCGTTCCTGTTTCCGACGAGCGATATAGCGTTTTTGCATCTCAAGCACAAGCTTGTCCAGCTTCAGCTCCTGCTGGCGGTTGAGGCCGCGGAAGGCGCAGGCGCATTCCGTGCCCGCCGCGCGCACAACGTCGGCGGCGAGGCCGGAGAGGTAGCGCTTGCCCGCGATGACGATGTCCAGCACCAGCGATTCGCCCTTGACGCAGGCGCCTTCCGGCACGGCCATGCACAGGCCGCCGGCGCTGATGTCGTTAACGTCGTACAGCACGGGAAAAGGCCCGTGGATCAGGGCCTGAACGCCCACGGGCGTTGTGCGGAACGACGAGCGCATGCCCACGCCGGGGTCGGGGTCTTTTTCCAGCCGAAGCGAAAATTCATCGGTATAATCTGCCATTATTTCGCGCTCCCGATTCTGCGTTCGAGCGAAAACTCCACCCGCCGGTTGCGGGCCTGGTTTTCGGGCGAATCGTTGGGATAGAGCGGATTCAAGTCGCCCATGCCGGTGGCCGTAAAGCGCACCACGGGCAGGCCCGCGTCCACAAACCAGCGGAGCACGTTGACCGCGCGCAGCGCCGAAAGCTCCCAGTTGTTCCGGTAGCGCGAGCCCGGCGGCACCGGCGAGTTGTCGGTGTAGCCCTTGATATTGACGCTCTGCTCCCGCTCCGTTTTAAACAGGAGCAGAAGATTGCGCAGGGTGGGCTCGGCTTCCGGCTCGATCGCCTCCGAACCGCTGGCGAAAAGCACCGAATCGGGCACGGTCAGCGTGATCACTCCCTCATCCATCACGGCGCCGATCTGGCCGTCCATGCCGCGTGTGGTGAGAAAACTGCGGATTTCGTTGTACGCGAGGCGCTGCTCGGCCAGCATTTCTTCGCGTATCCGCATAAATTCCTTAACCGCGTCGGCGTCGTTGGCCCGCTCGGCCTGGCCGCCGGAGTCGGCCGCCGGCATTTCCACGCCGCCAAACGCGTCGCGCATGGAGCCGAACACGCTTTTAAAGCGGTTGACCTCCAGCGACGACATGGACACCAGCAAAACGAAGAACGTCAGCAGCAAAAGGCTGAGATCCGCAAAGGTGGTGAGCCATGTGGTTTCCGGCTCCGGCGGGCCTTCCAGGTCGTCTCGCAGGTTGGGCTCTTTCACGTTCTGTCCTTGGGCGGCAGGAAGGAAGAAAGCTTGTCGTACACCAGGCGGGGGTTGTTATTTTCCAGAATGCATTTGGCGCCTTCAAAAATCACCAGCAGATTGAGGGTTTCCTGGGCGCTGCGCGAGGCCAGTTTGGCCGAAAGCGGCAGAAACACCATATTCGCCGCAAGCGAACCGTAAAAGGTGGTGATAATGGCCACGGCCATGGCCGGGCCCAGGCTGGACGGGTCGGAAAGCCGGGTGAGCATCTGCACCAGGCCTATCAGCGTGCCCAGCATGCCCATGGCCGGGCTCAGGTTGCCCATTTTTTGCAGAACGGAAATACTGATATTGTGCCGGCGCTTCATGGATGATATTTCAATGGTCATCGTGTCGTTGATCAGGCTGGGCTCGGCGCTGTCCGCAATAAGCTGCATGGCTTTTTTGAGGAGCAGGTTGTCGGTGTCCACCCGCTCCAGGGCCAGCAGGCCCTCGCGGCGGCTGATCTCCGCCACCCTGACCATGGTGGCCACCACTTCCTCGGGCCGGGTGCGCTTGAGCGAAAATGTTTTGAGCGCCGCCTTGAACGCCTGCACCACTTCTTCCAGAGGGAAGCTGATCAGGCTTGCGGCGAGCGTGCCGCCGCCCACGATCATGAAACTGGGCAAATCCAGAAAGCCGCTGGGATCGGGCCCCATAAGGATGGCGCCAAAGACCAGACCGAAACCCAGAATAATTCCAAGGAGAGTACCGATATCCATAGCACCGCCTGAGATCGTGTTCTCGTTCCGGCCGCAAACCCGGCAGCGAATATGATAGACGCAAGATACCATGAAGTCCAGCCATTCCCGGCCCAAACCGCGAAGCCCGCGCGGCGGCTGTTCCCCGCCCCGCCCGGCCCGCGCAGTCCAAGGATAATCCCGTGAGTTCTCTTGTCCGTAACGAATCCCTTCGCAATATCGCCATTATCGCCCACGTTGACCACGGCAAAACCACGCTTGTGGACGCCCTTTTCCGCCAGAGCGGCATGTTCCGCCCCGATCAGCGCGTGGACGACCGCATCATGGACAGCATGGAGCTGGAACGCGAGCGCGGCATCACCATCGCGGCCAAAAACTGTTCCGTCGCCTGGAAGGGCGTGCGCATCAACATCATCGACACCCCCGGCCACGCCGACTTCGGCGGCGAGGTGGAGCGCGCGCTCTCCATGGTGGACGGCGTCATCCTGCTGGTGGACTCCTCCGAGGGCCCGCTGCCCCAAACCCGTTTTGTGCTGCGCAAAGCCCTGGAACTGGGCCTGCCGGTGATCGCCGTCATCAACAAGATCGACCGCAAGGACGCGCGCATCAACGAAGTGCTGGGCGAACTGTACGATCTGTTCATCGACCTGGACGCCACGGACGAGCAACTGGAATTTCCCGTGCTGTACGCCATTGGCCGCGACGCCGTGGCCATGCGCGAGCCGGACGACCCGCGCGTTGACCTCGCGCCGCTGTTCGAGGCCATACTCAAGTACATTCCCGCGCCGTCCTATGCGGACGACGCGCCCTTCCAGATGATGGTCTCCGACCTCGACTACTCCGACTACCTCGGCCGCCTGGCCGTGGGCCGCGTGCGCGGCGGCGAGGCCCATATCCGCGACGCGCTGGTGCGCATCGGCGAAGACGGCGGCGCCACGCCGCTCAAGCCCACGCGCCTGCAAATTTATCAGGGCAAAAATATGGTGGACGCCGACAGCGCCCAGCCCGGCGACATCATCGTCATGGCCGGCCTTGAGGACGTGGCCATTGGCGACACCATCTGCACCAAGGAGCAGCCCACCGCCCTGCCCCGCCTGCATGTGGACGAACCCACGGTGACCATGCGCTTCGGCATCAACACCTCGCCCCTGGCCGGGCGCGAGGGCAAGCTTGTCCAGGCCCGCAAAATCCGCGAGCGCCTCGACAGGGAAGCCCTGCGCAACGTTTCCATCCGCGTGGAAGACACCGAGGATCGCGACGCCTTTCTCGTCAAGGGCCGGGGCGAGTTCCAGATGGCCATTCTGGTGGAAACCATGCGCCGCGAAGGCTTTGAGCTGACCGTGGGCCGGCCCGAAGTCATCCTGCGCGAAGAAAACGGCGAGAAAACCGAGCCTGTTGAAGAAGTCCATGTGGACTGCGACGAAGCCTTCATGGGCGTGGTGACCGAAAAGCTGGCCTTCCGCAAAGGCCGCATGCTCAACTGCATCAACCACGGCTCGGGCCGCGTGCGCCTGACGTTTTCCGTGCCCTCGCGCGGGCTGATCGGCTACCGCGACGAATTCCTCACCGACACCAAGGGCACCGGCATCATGAACTCGCTGTTCAGCGGCTACGAACCCTGGCGCGGCGATTTCATCACGCGCATGACCGGCTCGCTGATCGCCGACAGGCCGGGCAACGCCGTGGCCTACGCCCTCTACAACCTGGAACCGCGCGGCCGCCTCTTCGTCGTGCCCGGCGACCCGGTGTACGAAGGCATGGTGGTGGGCGAGCACAACCGCGACAACGACATCGACGTCAACCCCACCAAGGAAAAGAAGCTCACCAACCTGCGCGCCTCCGGCAAGGATGAAAACATTATACTTACCCCGGTGCGGCCCATGACGCTGGAACTGGCCCTGCACTTCCTGCGCGAGGACGAAGTGCTGGAAGTGACGCCGCAATCGCTGCGCCTGCGCAAAAGCGAACTGAACGCCCTCAAGCGCTATCAGGCCGGGGGCGGCAGAAAGCGGGTGTAGAGCTCCCTGAGCGCTTGCCTTAAAGCCGCCGCCTGCCGCTCACAAACGGCGGACGGCGGCTTTTTAGCACACAAAAGTTGCACCCCATGCCGCAAAACAGGATTTTTTGCTTGCAAAATGACATGCGCCACGCTATCGCTACCGCTGATCGTAGGAAAGGAGCGGAACGCATGGAGCCCAAATTCAATTTGCAGCGCATCGGCAAAGCCATTGCCCGGCAGCGGAAACTGAGCGGTCTGACGCAATCCGAAGTGGCGGAGCGCCTGAACCTGAGCAAAGAAAGCGTTTCGCGCATGGAAACCGGCGTCATTTCGCCCACGCTGGCCCGCATGTTCCAGTTTTGCGACCTGTTCCAGTGCACGATAGGCGAATTTTTCTGGCTGGAAGAAGAGGACGAAGCCAAGCAGGTTGTGATCATGATGAATCTCATGCGCCGCCTTTCTCCAAAACAGCGCCGCGTCATCGTGGATTTTGTGCGCGACATCGTGGGCACCGTCGATACGCTGAAGACGTCGTAACCTTTCCTTTCCCCCATCCCAAAACGCCCGAGGCGGCCGTTTATCCCCGGAATCACGTTTCCGGAGGACGAAACGGCCGCTTTGTTTTTTTGCGCCCCATGCCGGCGGCAAAAATGGGCGGCCTCCCTGCTTGACAGGCCAAATATAGACGTATTATATCTATTTTGTCTAAAAAAGAGAACTATGACATCAATAACCCAAGGAGAACACATGTACCCGTCAACGAACAACGTCGTGGTGGTCATGCTGGACAGCCTCCAGTACAACTACCTGCATTGTAATGGAAATGACTGGATTAAAACCCCCAACCTGGATCGTTTCAGCCGCGAAGGCATCGTTTTTGACGAATGCTACATCGAAGGCGTGCCCACCATCCCCTGCCGCCGCGCCATGCACACCGGCCGCTACACCCTGCCTTCCAGCGGCTGGAGCATCCTGACCCTGGAAGACACCACCATCGCCGACCTGTGCTGGGGCAGCAACATCGACACCGCTTTCATTTTTGACAGCGCGCCGCACCGCCTGCCCAAGTTCGGCTACAGCCGCGGCTTCGACAAGGTGTGGTTCATCCACGGCCACGAAGGCGATCATCGCTATTACGCCAAGGACGACCTCATCCACCTGAAAGGCGAAGACTACCACGAAGACATCGTGCTGGACAATTGCGACAAGATCCTGGGCGCGGGCGTGCTGAAAGCCCTGATGGAAGAAACCGAAGCCTACCTGTGCCAGCGCCAGTACTGGAAGACCGACGAAGACCAGAACATCGCCAAGGTCATGAAGGCCGCCAGCAAGTATCTGGAAATCCGCGACCCGAACAAGCCGTTCTTCCTGTGGATCGACAGCTTTGACCCGCACGAGCCCTGGGACTCCCCGTCCGTCTACGATCCCGAAATGGAATGCCCGTACGATCCGGGCTACAAGGGCAAGGATCAGTTCTGCCCCGTCATCGGCCCCGTGGCCGGCTTGTACACCGAAGAGCAGCTGCACCACGTGCGTATGCTGTACGCCGAAAAAGTAACCATGTGCGACAAATGGTTCGGCTTTTTCATGGACAACTGCAAGCGCATGGGCCTGGAAAAAGACACGCTGTTCCTGGTGGTTTCCGACCACGGCGAACCCATGGGCAACGGTGAACACGGCCACGGCATCATGCGCAAGTGCCGCCCCTGGCCCTACGAAGAACTGGTGCACGGCGTCATGATGATGCGCGCCCCCGGCATCAGGCCCAACCAGCGCACCAGCGCCTTTGTGCAGTCCTGCGACGTGGCGCCCACCATCTGCGACTGGCTGGGCATCGGCGTGCGCGAAATCCATCAGGGCAAGAGCCTCCTGCCCCTGGCGCGCGGCGAAGTGAAAAAGGTGCGCGACTTCGCCATCGCCGGTTACCACAAGTATTCCTGGTCGATCATCACCGAGGACTGGTCGTACATCCACTGGGCCAAAAACGACGCCCTGGAAATGGACAACATGACCTCCCTGCACGGCATGTACGCGGAAGGCACGCTGGCCCACAGCCACGATGTGCTGAACACCACGTCGTTCTCCGCCGGCAAGTCGCGTGAAGAACTGGAATACCTGTCCGTCGCCACCCTGGACGGCGAACAGCAGTGGACCTGCACGCCCAGCGCCAGCTCCGACGTTCCGGCCAGGGACGAGCTGTACAACCGCAAGATCGACCGCTTCCAGTTCAAAAACGTGATCGAGGCCAACCCCGAGATCGCCAAGAAGCTGTGGAACCAGCTGCGCACGTTCATGGAAGACCTGAAGGCCAACTAAACCGCCAGCCCTCCGGGCGCCCCCCCCCACGACCGCCCGGAACGCCTCCCTACAAAACGCCCGTTCTTCCATCGGGAAGAACGGGCGTTTTTTTGTCCAGCAACGGAGGGCGTTCGCAAACGCCTTTTCCCGGCCGTACCGCGTTCAGCGCGCGATCAGCACCGGGCCGTGGTAATACTGCAACACCTTTTGCGACACGCTGCCCAGCAGAATTTCCGTCACGCTGCTGCGCCCGCGCGAACCCATGGCGATCATGTCGAATTTTTCGCCCCGGGCGAGCTCCAGAATCTGCGTTCCGGGGTTGCCCTGGGAGATGCGCGTGGTGTTGGCTATGCCGGCCTTGTCCAGCAAATCCTTGTGCGGGGCCAGGATGGTACGGGCCGCGGCCTCCAGATCCTTGTACAGCTGATCCCGCGTGGGGCCGCTGATCAGCGGAGGGATGGGCTCCATAACGTACAGCACGTCCACATGCAAATGCTTGTTGTCCGCCGCCATTTCGCAAAGCAGTTCGGTTGCCTTGCGCGCGTAATCCGAATCATCCACCGCAAGAAGCACTTTATTCAGAGGCATACGCTTTCTCCTCCCCAATATGGTTTCACGCGGCGTGAGAAACGCCGGACGGGCCGAAGCTCCGCCGTGCCGCAACACAGGCTCTCTCCGCGTTTGCCTTAGAGTAGCACAGGCCCGTCCAAAAAACCATGAAAGTCATAAAATAATCAACGTGTCCGGAAAACCCCGGCTGGCCTCGCCGCTGGCATATTTATTGCTATGCCACCGTCAGCTTAGACGATTCCGCGCCAACGGAGTCATTATTCGTGAATAAATTGAATATGTTGCAAAATCGCCTTTTTGTCATGTCGAAATCATGACGCGGGGCGAAACGTCAGGGAGTCAGGATCATGGCAGTCAATGTTGCGGCACCCAAATTGGATTACTCGCGCTTCGCCCGCCAGGGCGACGTGATGCTGGGCGTGGGCGTGGTGATCATCCTCATGGTTCTGCTCTTCCCCATGCCCACGTTTTTCATGGACATCATGCTCAGCTTCAACATTTCGCTGGCCATGCTGATCCTGATCACGTCCATGTTCATGACGTCGCCGCTGGAATTTTCGATCTTCCCCTCCCTGCTCCTGGTCACCACCATGATGCGCCTGGCCCTGAACGTGGCCTCCACCCGCCTGATCCTGCTCAACGGCGATCAGGGGCCGGGCGCGGCGGGCGAGGTTATCCGCTCGTTCGCGGAATTTGTGGTGGGCGGCAGCTACGTTGTGGGCGCGGTCATCTTCCTGATTCTCTTCATCCTGAACAAGGTGGTCATCACGGCGGGCACCACGCGCATTGCGGAAGTGTCGGCCCGTTTTACCCTGGATGCCATGCCCGGCAAGCAGATGGCCATTGAGGCCGACCTGAACGCCGGGCTGATCGACGAAGCCGAAGCCACCGAGCGCCGCCAGAACCTGCGCCGCGAAGCCGACTTTTACGGCGCCATGGACGGCGCGGGCAAGTTTGTGCAGGGCGACGTGACGGCGGGCCTGTACATCACGTTCATCAACCTGATCGGCGGCGTGCTGATCGGCGTGCTGCAAAAGGACATGGACTGGGTCACGGCCCTTTCCACGTTTTCGCTTTTGACCATTGGCGACGGCCTGGTCGCCACCATCCCTTCGATCATCATTTCGCTGTCCGCCGGCCTCATCGTGTCGCGCGCCGCGGCCGAAGCCAAGATGGGCGAAGAATTCCTGGCCCAGCTCTCCTACAACTCCCGCGTGCTCAAGATGGTGGCGGTGGTGCTGGCCGCCATCGGCCTGGTGCCGGGCCTGCCGGGCATTCCGTTCTGGATTTTTTCGGGCCTCATCTATTACGTTGCCCGTTCCATTGAAAAGCGCGAAGCGCTGGAAGGCGAGGACGGCTCCCGCTCCGGCCGCGGCCGCGCGGGCCGCGACGGCAAGGCCCCGGCCAAGACGGAGGCCGAAACCCCCGAAGACGTGCAGAACCTGCTGCCGCTCGACACCCTGGAACTGGAAGTGGGCTACGGCCTCATCCCCCTGGTGGACGAGGAACAGAACGGCAACCTGCTCTCGCGCATCCGCTCCATCCGGCGGCAGTTCGCCCTGGACATGGGCGTGGTCATCCCGGCGCTGCACCTGCGCGACAACCTGCAACTCCGCCCCGGCCAGTACTCCCTGCTGATCAAGGGCAACCAGGTGGCCAGCGCGGAAATCCTCGTGGATCACTTCCTGGCCATGGACCCCGGCAACGTGACCACACGCATCGACGGCATCGAAACGCGCGAGCCCGCCTTCAACCTGCCCGCGCTCTGGATACCCGAATCGCAGCGCGAAAACGCGCTGGTGTCCGGCTACACGGTGGTCGATCCCTCCACGGTCATCGCCACCCACCTCACCGAGGTATTCCGCCGCCACCTCGCGGACTTCCTCGGCCGCCAGGAAGTGCAGGCCCTGATGGACACCCTGTCCAAAACCTCGCCCAAGGTGGTGGACGACCTCATTCCCGCCACGCTGCCGCTCGGCACGGTGCAAAAGGTATTGCAGAGCCTGGTGCGCGAAAACGTGACCGTGCGCGACATGCTGACCATTGCCGAAACTCTGGCCGACTACGGCACCCAAACCAAGAACGCCGACGTGCTGACCGAATACGTCCGCGAAAGACTTGCCAGAAGCATCGTCAAGCCGTACATGGATGCGGAGGGGACGCTCGCGGTCATCACCCTGGATCCTCAGGCCGACCGCACCATACAGGAGTCCATCCGCCAGACGGAAGGCGGGGCCTACCTTTCGCTCAATCCCGTGTCGGCGCAGCACCTGGTCAACAACATCAACCGGGCCGTGGACGCCGCCGTGACGGCGGAAGGCCAGCCCGTGGTGCTTGTTTCCCCCATGGCGCGCCCGCACGTCGCGCAGCTGGTTTCCCGTTTTCTGCCCAATGTGCCGGTCATTTCCCAGGCGGAAATCCCGGCGGACATCCGGCTCCAGGCCGTCGGCAACGTGGGGATGGAATAAATGCAGGTTAAAACCTTCACCGGCGCCGGCACGCAGGACGTGCTGGCCAGAGTCAAGGCCGAACTGGGCCCGGACGCCGTCATTCTCGGCAGCCGCGAGTTCCGCAAGGACGGCCAGAGGCTCTTTGAAATCACCGCCGGCATTGAGCGCGAAGAAGGCCCGGCCAAGGAAACCGTGCCTCCCGGCTGGGAGGAATGGCACCAGGAGTGGGCCCGCGTGAAGGGGCACCTCTATTCGCTCATGCAGCCCGCCATCCAGTGGGAGCGCCTCAACCCCCGCCAGCGCGTGGCGCTGGAATATTTGCAGAATGAAGGCGTGGAGGCCGACGTGGTGGTGGAGCTGTATCAGGCCCTGCTTGCCAACCGCGACGACGCCACCATGCTTTCCGCCCTGGCCCGGCTGGTGCCGGTGCAGACGTTTGCCGAATCCGCGTGGCCGCAACGCATCCACATCATGGCCGGGCCGTTCGGCGCGGGCAAAACCACGGCGGGCCTGCGCCTGGCCATGAGCCTGCGCGCCGCGCGGCCCGACATTTCCATAGCCTTCCTCAACGCCGACGCCGCGCGCGGCAACGGCCGCCTCGTGCTGCGCCACTGGACGGAGCTTTCGGACTTCGCCTATTACGAAACCCCGGACGCCGCCGCCATGGCCGCCGCGTTGCGCGCCTGTCAAAAAACGGACGTGATTTTTGTCGATCTGCCCGGCCTCGCCCGGGGCGAACAACTGGCCGACAAACTGGCCGCCGCCGGGCTGGCCGGGCTGCGCGCCCACGAGGCCGCCGTGCACCTGGCGCTGCCGCCGCACTACGGCGCAAGCCAGATGGACGCCCTGCTGCGCCGCTACCACTGCCACCTGCCCACCAGCCTGGTCTGGACAAAGCTGGACGAAAGCACCCATTTCGGCGCGTTGATCAACGTGGCCGTGCACAGCAAGCTGCCCATATCCGCCCTTTCCTACGGGCCGGAATTGCAGGCCTCGCTTGCCCCGGCCAGCGAAAGCATGGTCTGGCGCCTGCTTCTCAAACGTCAACTGCCCGGCTCGCCCGCCGCCGGCAAAGCCGCTTAAGGAACGCCGTATGAGTTCACTGCCGCTTGTCGTCTCCATCACCTCCGGCAAGGGGGGCGTGGGTAAAACCAGCGTATCCGCCAACCTCGCCTGCTGCCTGGCGGCCGCGGGCAAACGGGTGGTGCTGCTGGACGCGGATCTGGGCCTGGCCAACGTGGACGTGCTGCTGGGCCTGACGCCGCAGCGCAATATCTTCCACCTTTTCCACGAAGGCGCCTCGCTGGGCGATATCCTTTTCGACACGCCCTACGGCTTCCGCATCCTGCCCGCGTCGTCCGGCGTGAGCGAAATGCTCACGCTCTCCACCGGCCAGAAGCTGGAACTGCTGGAAGCCATGGACGAGCTGGAAGACTCGGTCGATTACCTGCTGGTGGACACGGGCGCGGGCATCCACGACAACGTGGTCTATTTCAATCTTGCGGCCCAGGAACGTATTGTGGTACTCACGCCTGAGCCCACATCGCTGACCGACGCCTACGCCCTAATCAAGGTGCTCAAGCTGCGGCACGGGGTGGAGCACTTCAAGGTGCTGGTCAACATGTCGCCCGACGCCAAAAGCGCCAAGGACGTCTTTTCCCGCCTGCACGCGGCCAGCGATCACTTTCTGAGCGGCGTTTCACTGGACTACCTCGGCTTCATTCCCAGAGATCCTCTGGTGCGCAAAGCGGTCATCAGCCAGGCCCCGTTCTGCGTGGCCAACCCCGCCTCCCCGGCCGCCAAAGCCGTGCGCCAGGTGGCGGAAACGGTACAAACATGGGACGTCCCTGAGAACCTCGATGGCAACATCAAGTTTTTCTGGAAAAAGCTCCTCTTCCGCGCCTGAGCCCAAAGCGGCTCCCGGCAAAAACACGCCTCCTTCCACGCAGGGGGGGCTTGAGCCGTGGCAGCGCATGGAGTCCGGCGACGTGGCCTGGGCCGACTTTTCGCTGGCCGACAAAGAGCGCATCGTGCGCCACTACGCGCCCAAAATCCGCTTTCTCGCCCTGCGCCTCAAGGCCAAGCTGCCGCGCAGCGTGGAGCTGGCCGAGCTGATCAGCGCCGGCACCATGGGGCTTTTGGAAGCCCTGGGCAAATTTCAGCCGCAACTTGGCATCCGCTTTGAAACGTATGCCGAAAGCCGCATCCGCGGTTCCATGCTGGACGAACTGCGCCGCCTGGACTGGTTTCCGCGCAGCCTGCGCCAGCGCGTGCGCAAGCTCGACGAGGCCACGTGGCAAATTGAGCACGAGCAGGGCCGCGCGCCCACGCCCGAAGAGCTGCAAGCCCGCACCGGCTTTTCCGCCAAGGAAGTGCAGCAGGGCATGGAGGCGCTGCAAACCCAGCTTTGCGTCTCCATCGACACCATCCAGGACAGCCTGGCCAACGAAGGCGGCACCGAGGGCGAGCCCTACCGCGACGCGGCCAAAAGCGAGATGATAGAACGCCTGGCCTCGCTGATCGATACGTTGACACCCAGAGAGAAGTTGGTACTATCCCTCTATTATACGGATGAGTTAAACATGCGCGAAGCGGCGGAAGTCATGGGCATTACGGAAGGCCGCGTGTCCCAGCTTCATTCCCAGGCGTTGATCCGTTTACGCAAGGAATTCAACCGGCAGTTCGGAGAGGCCGGCCTCGCCTGATGTCCCGGCGCAACCCACCGTACGGCGAAAAGGAGTAAGCATGGCATACGATACCAATATGCGCGTTCTTGTCGTGGACGACTTTTCGACCATGCGGCGCATTGTCAAAAATATCCTGCGCCAGATCGGCTTCACCAACGTCGTGGAAGCCGACGACGGCACCACGGCGTGGGAAGTGCTGAACAAGGACAAAATCGACTTCATCATCTCCGACTGGAACATGCCCCAGATGACCGGCATCGACCTGCTGCGCAAGGTGCGCGCCAGCGAGCAGTTCAGCCACCTGCCCTTCCTCATGGTTACGGCCGAGGCCCAGCAGGAAAATATCATTGAAGCGGCGCAGGCCAAAGTGTCCAACTACATCGTCAAACCGTTCACCGCGGACACGATGAAGCAGAAGATCGACAAAATTTTCGCCTGATCCCGTTTTCCCGCAGCAAACACGGCAGAGCGCCCGCAGGAAAACATCCCCGGGCGCTTTGTTTTCTTACCTCCATAAAGGAACACAACCGTGGCGGTGCAGGAACTTGAAAAGCCCGATGTCACGCTGGACGACAGCGGCTTTGCCGCCACGGCCGTCCAGAAGGTGCAGCTCGACATCGACGACGCGCCGTTCCTGCGCGAAGAGGAAGAGGAAAAGCCCGCTCCTCCCCCGGCTCCGCTGCCGGATGTTTCCCTGCCCGCCAAACCCGAAAAGAAAAGCAACAAAAAGCTGCTGATCATCGCGGGCGCGGGCCTTCTGCTGCTTGCCCTCGCCGGCGCGGCCGCCTTCTTCTTCCTTGGCGGATCTTCCACGCCGCCGCCGCCAGCGCCCGAAGCCCCCGTCATCATCGTGCCTTCCACCCCGCCCCCGGCGGCGGCCAAGCTGGAATACACCATCAAGCTCGACCCCTTCCGGGTGCCGCTGGTCGATGCCGCGGGCAAACGCCACTTTCTGGTCGCTTCCTTTGTCCTGGCCACGGAGGACGGTATTCTGCACCAGGAAATGGCCGATAAAATCGTTACGCTGCGCGACGCAATCTATTACTATCTTGCCAACAAGGATTACGAGTTTCTCAGCAATGCGCTCAACAACGAGCAAATCCGCTCCGACCTGTTGGGGGGCGTCAACAACTACCTTGTCCAGGGAGAGCTGAAAAGCCTGTATTTTGACAGCTTCCTCATACAGTGAGCGGGCGGAAACGCGCCGGAGCGTCCCGCGCGCAACGGCTTCAGGGAGGGATCCCATGGCGGAAATAACCATCATTCCTCTGCTCAACGCGCAACAACTGAGCATGTCGGGCCTGGCGCACCACGCCGCCGTGCGGCCGGAAGCCGCCCAGGCCATAGCCGGGGAACTCGCCCTGGCCCTGCTCCGCCAGGAGGCGCAGGAAGTCCAGCGTACCGAACCCGGCAGCCTTTCCGATATGGTCAGCGACCGCGAGGGCGGCGGGGGCGGCTTTGCCCAGCCCCATCAGCACCGCAAGGAACCGCGTGAAGAAGAACAAAACCCCAGCCCCAAACCCCTGGTGGGAAACCTGCTCAACGTCAAAGTCTGATTGATGAACACCGCACTCCTCTTCGCGCTTACCGTGGCGGAACTCGCCCTTATGGCCCTGGTGCTTTTCTTTTTCCTGCGCCTGCGCCGATCCGAACAAATCCTCGCGGCCATGCAGGCCAATCAGGACGATTTGATGGATCGCATGCTGCGCAACGCCGAACTGGAACAGGAAATGGTGGCCACGTTCGCCCAGCGGCAGGAGCAACTGGCCCAGCTCAACGGCGCCATGGAACATCGCGTGCAGACCTTGCGCAAGCTGCTGGATCAGGCCGAGGGCATCAGCCGATCGCCGCATTTTCTGCGCGAAGTTATTCTGAATTGCCGCCGCAAAGGGCAGTCCGTAGAGCAGATTGCGAAAAATACCGGCCTCGCGAGGGACGAGATTGAGCTTATTTTGGCGAAGGAAATGACTGCGTGAAATTTTGCGCCGACGGCGTTTAAGTAACGCGATCTTCCCGCCTCCGGCGGGGGGGGAGAGGCGTAACGCCCGGTTTTTAGACGGCTGCGCCGACAGGCCTTTTAATGGCTCTTTCCCCTGCGCCTCCGGCGGGGAGGGCGTAACGCCCGGTTTTTCGGCGGCTTTGCCGCCACCGACTTTAATATCTTTATCCCCTGCGCCTCCGGCGGGG